>NZ_NRJG01000021.1 GCF_003585935.1 Psittacicella hinzii | reverse complement strand
TACTAATATTAATATTAGTAAAATCTTCTTATTTATCAAGCAAATATATTTATAAGCTTTTGCGCGATATTGATATATGCTTATCTATTAAAAAACCGAGGATAGGAAGCAACTTTGTCCCATATGAGTTCGATTTTGTGTAATGGGGCGAGGTGGTCTGAAGTTAATGTTGATATAGTTTTAATTGTTTTAATAACGTATTTAACTGCAGTTTGCTTCACTCAAAGCATTTAATAGAGCTAATCTTATAATTCTAAAATGAGATCAGATTCAACTACTGCACAACATAAGAGGATTTGTCCTGGACGTACAAAACCCAGAGGAGGTGAGGGATAGTGCCATTTACCAGTAGCTACTACTGTACGGCACGAACCACAGTAACCTTCTCGGCAACCATATTCTGGTTTGATACCTTGTTGTTCGATAGCTGTTAAAAGAGGAATACTATTATCGTAATCGAAACTAATGCCTGATAAAGAAAGAGTAATTTTAAATTTCTTCATAACAAGTAGATGCGCTGATAATATCTACTAAATCAGCAGGAGATAAGTAGTGTTCTCCCCGTACGGTACGTACTTGTAACTTATAGGTTCGTCCGAGTTTTAGTAGATTCTCTACAGGGAAAATTTTATCGTCTGTAGCAGCTTGGAATGAGCGCCATTTGTTTAAGAGGATTTGTTTATCTAACAATTCTCTATAATATTGACTAACCGCGTAGAGCTCAACTAGTGTTTGTTTTTGAGCTTTAAATACTTCGTCATCTACATTTTTAGCACGTTTACGAATTAACGCAATTTGTTCTTGCGGCATTCCCATATTCATCGCAAAAGCCGAGATAGCTTTGCAGCTCCAGTTTACGGCTGTTTGAATGGCTTGTTCTGGATTAATTGAATATTGGTCGTCATATGGCAAGAGACTACCGTTTAGTCCGTAGGCTGCCACTATGCGGTGGAATGCAAGAATTTTTTCTTCAGGGAAATTACTGAATTTATCAAGCACGAATTGAGCAATTAAAATACCGTAGCTATAGGCAAATAAAACACTCTTTCTTTGACCAAGAATTTGAGCCAGTTGTTTTAAAAACGTCTCTAAACTGCACCCAGCATCGGTAGTGTAATCAAAACTTACAGTGACTAAAATACCATAATTGGGATTACCTTGTTCATCAAAAGTCGGTTTATTTACCGGAGCTTGTTGAGCAAGTGTCGCTATTTTAGCGTCAACTTTATGTAAGCTTTCTGTATCGACTAAATCAGTGGCAAATTGATTATCTAATTTAGCAGCAAACATTTGCTCTTCACTCGATCCTGGAATAAAGTCGATTAATCCGGCTTTATACATGGTTAAAACCAAGCCATAATTATTATCATGCATGGTAAAGCCATGGAAATATACGATATTCACTGCTTTATTGACATTTGCTACTTGAGCAAATTTGGCAGTTAGAGCGTAAGTTTGCGTTCGTATTTTCAACATAAAATCTTACTTGGGATAGTAATTCTAAGCAGTAAGATTGCCTTGTTGTAGATGACACTAGCACGAGCAAGTATATCACAACCATCAATATATCTTAACTACTTAGAAGTGAATTCAAGGTTAATAACTGGATAAACAAGTAAACATTAAACAAGTTATTACCCTAATTTATGAATATTACCGCAGTTAGGAAAAACTTAACCGCAAAGAAGAGCACTTACGACTGCAAAGTTCATGAATTATTAACTACTAGTTAATAGTGACCTGTATTAGTGGATATTCATGCGAAAACTAATTGGGCAACTATTTATTAGCATTGAACATAATCAAAAACTTAACTTGCAGTTTTCAATGATGGCTTAAGTTACAAGGTAATATTGACTATAGGGTAAAGGTATTAATGTTTAAGAGATGGGATCTCTTTGAGGAACATGCCTCATTGACACTGTATGAAGTAATACTAGGAATTTTTAAGTAAGAGTTACGCTAATCTTAGAGAAAATAGGATAGACCTATATAGTTTAAGTGTGGACAAATGAATAAGAAAGAAGAAGTGATTACCAAAGATTTGGTTTTGAGTATTAAAAATTGGTAGTATAGATCAGAGGCAGTTAATCAACTAAGCTATGCTGGTAAAGAGGTTTACAAGTTTAACTTAAGGTGATAACTATAGAGTTTAATAAAAAGATAAAAGGTTTATTTGATACAACCTTGAATATAAAAGGTTTAGGTACAAAAGTAAGTAATTTAAGGATGATAATGGTGATGGAGAACTAGATGTTAGTTCCTTGGTACACCATAGTTATCCTATTAGTTGGAAGCTACTTTGGTTGCTAAAACTTGTTGTTTGTTGCGTAACAAAAATCGCTAAATCCATCTAACTACTTTTATGCCTATATATCCATTGTAAACCTTTTTTAGGTATTTGTAAGCAATATCAGAATAATTTTTATACTTCTGTTACTTTAGGGCTTATTTTGTCAGAAATGATAAGTTTACTATTTACTTGAAAGGTAATAATGAGTAACTTATTAAAGTAAGAGAATCCTTTGATCTTTGGTATAAGAGATCTCAGGTGTAAGGTAATCTCTAGATAAGATAGTCTATAGATATGGTAGCTTCAAAACAATAAAGTGGATTACTATTTTTTCATACAACTTTACATGATCTTGAAGAAGAGTTTTGTACAAAATAGTTGCATAAAACAGCTAAGCAAACTGTTACCAACAGCTATAAAACTGTTTCAAAATTGTTTCAAAACTGCTACTGAACAACTGCAAAACAGCAGCCAAAGATTTGCCTTGCTGTATTGTAGTAAAAGCTATAACTTGTTATCTTGCCTACTCTGGATAAATATACCACTTACTTTTGAAAGAAGAGGTACAACAAATCGAGCAAACACAGCGCCAAAATAAACGTTCCAAAAAAGTAATACGAGAGAGCTTAAGTTAGGTTAAGTTAAGATAGTTTGCTAATTAAAACAAATTAGTCTTAGATTATTGCTTTACAAAAATATTAAACTCAGGAAAAAGATGTTTGTCCGAAAAATAACTAAGGCTTTGCGGCTTTCCTAAAATATGCTATTGCTTGAGCTCTGCAAGCTGTAGTTTTTTATTTTATAAGATTGCACTCTTGATGAGATTAATAGTAATGCTCTTAATTACTTGTTGGGAAATACTTGCGTTTGTTTGAGCTTATAAGTTTTTAAGTGCTCAAGCTCTAAACTATATAAGTATATTTGTAAATAATAAGAGATAACTAGGTAGGAAAATAATTCTTAGCGTGATGAACTTAGTCTTAAATTAGGGTTTTAAGAGATATGACTTATTAAGCTCACAGCAATCCATATTGTGAGATTGAAAGTGACGCTAAGAGGGATGAAGTACTCTATTTCCGTGTCAACATTATTATAACATTGCCCTAAAAAGTACTTAATTGCGTGTCCTGCTTAAAGGGGGAAAATGTTAGTTTGAGGTTTGTTGATTTAGATAGAGATATTCCGGTGCTTAAAGAGCTTAGATTATTGTAAAATACGTCATCTTTACGCATATACTCAAAAATTAACATGAATAAATGTATATGGATTAGCTGTAAGAAAAAGTTGTGCTACTACAGTTATAATCGGCTCATTATGCCCAAATATGCCTTAATGTAAGGGGGAACAAGTTAAAAACAATAAATGTTAAATTTATTTTAAAATTTGCAGAAAAAGTAATTTAATTTTGAGTTTATGGCTAACAAAATTTTCTAAAACTATCATGATTTGTTAGCTTAGCTATCATTTTAACAAAATTTGGCAGATAAACTAATTACAAAATTATTTTTAAATTGCTAAGGTTGATAGTTGTTCTTGTCAGTAAATTAATTGAGTTTTTAGGAGTATTTGAGCTTAAGTTCTTACTGCCCTTATTCTGGTTCTTGTTCGCTCTTACAGAGTAATGACTTGAACAGACTATTTGATTTGTATTTGCACTAGTTTGAAGTACAAGTAATAAATAAGTTTAGCCCTAGGGAGTATCCCTAGGGCTAAAACATTATTTAGAGTTAGCTACACGTTCTTTTAATTTTTGAAATTGCTTTTGTAGCTGTTCAAGACGTTGGCGACTACGGTTGTCGTCTTTACGGATCTCGTTTTTAGCTTTTTGTTGCAATTCCTTAATTAATTCGTTTAGACCAACGAGTACACTGTTAAAGCGATGTTTTTCACGTGCCAGAATATCTAAAACGTTTTCTTGACGACGCATAGTTTCTGGATTATCAGAGAAAACTATCGTTAGGTTAGGTTTATTAACCGCAGGTAAAGTATCAACTCTAGTGCTACTTACGCTTTGCGAAGTTTGACTTGCACTTTCCTTATCGGTTACTGTGTTTTCTTCTGTATTTTGCGCACTTGCATTCGCTTGGGTACTAGCGTTAGCTTGGTTGCTAGCTTCTTGGGTTGGTTTACCTTCACTTGCTTGTTCAGGATTTTGTCCTTGGTGTGCTGCAAGTTCTGCTTTAGCTTGTGCTAGCTCTTGTTCTAAACGCGCAATGGTTGCGTTTAGAGCTTGTTCGTGTTCTACAACTTCAGCAAATTCAGCATCTTGAGCTTGCTGTTGTTGCGTAAACTCTTCACTTAATTCAGCTAATTGGTTAGTAAGTTGCTCTTTATCAATCGTTAAGTTATGCACTTGCGTTTGTAGCGCTTGCTGTTGTGCCATTAACGTTTGTACTTGTTGTTGAGCAATTTCTAACTGTGCTGCTAGTTGACTATTATTTTTCTGCGCTTGATCATCAGCAACTTGGCCTTGTTTAACCAGTTGTGCTTTTAAGTCAGTCACTAGTTCTTCTAGCTGTTGATTAGCTAAAGTAAGCTCAAGAATACGCTGTTGGCTAGCCTCATTAGTTTTATTCTCTTGACCAGCAAGTTTATTATTTACTTCAGCTTGTGCTGCAGGTCGAGGAACTAAAGTGTTGCCTTCTTGTGCTTGTTGTAGTTTAGCTTTTAACTCTTTAATTTGTGCTTCGTAGCGTCCACGAATATCCACTAAAACTTGTTGATTACGTTCAAGTTTTTGTTTTAAGTGGGTATTTTCGCTGCGTACGGTTTCTTGATTAAAGCTTGCTTGCTTACGGTAAGCAATAAACTCTTGTTCAAGATTTTGATAAGCTTGATCTGGATTAGTTGGTGCAATAGATGTTGGCATTTGCGATGTTAGTTGAGCAATAGTTTGTTGGGCAAGTTGTAACTCTTGTTGACTTTGGGCTAATTCTTGCGCTAAGGCATTAACTGCACTATCTTGTTGTGCTTGTTGCTGCGCAGCAAGAGAGGTTAGTTGTTTTTCCGCATTGTCTGCAAGAGTTTGTAATTGTTGTTGGCTTGCCGCTAAAGCTTGTTCTAACTCGCTTACTTTAGCTTGCGCTTGACTTAAAGCTTGGCTATCAGTATTAGCTGTAGCTTCTTGGGCTTGGCTTAATTGGTTTTGCACTAAAGTTAATTGCTCTTGCTTATCAGTTAGAGCAGCTTGTGCAGATGCAAGTTCTTGCTCTAAGCTTGCTACCTGCGTTGCATAAGTTGTAACTTGGGCATTGCTTGTAGCTAGTTCTTGTTCAAGGGTATTAATGCGCGTAGCTTGTTCTTGCGTTTGCGCAGTTAAAGCTTGTTGCGCTGCTAATTGCTCTTGGTTTTGTGCTTGGCTTTGCTCTTGTGCTTGTAGAGCAGCTTGTTCTTGCACTTGTAATTCTAGAGCTTGGTGTTTCACCATTAACGCAGCATGTGCCGCTTCAAGTGTAGCAAAATCACCTTCAAGTTTCACTAAAGTTTGTTGTGCTTCTTGCTCGGCAGTTTGAGCTTTTTGTTGTAATGAGCGTTGTTGACGTAACTCTTTTTGTACATTCTCTAACTTAACTTGTAAATCAGAGTTAACTTGGTTAGCATGAGTTACTTTTTGTTGTAACTGTTGACGCTCTTTCTCGAACTCTTTAGCACATTGTTCTTTGTAAGAACTTTGCTGCTGTTTTAGTTCATGTTGCGCTAATGACATTTCATGCTGTTTTTGTTGTAATTTTTGCATGAAATTCATCATTACTGCAGTTTCAGCTTGTTTATGCTCTAGGGCTTGTAAACTGTTGTTTAACTCTAAAGCTAAAAGTTGGTGTGCTTCAACTAATTCACCATAGCGTTCACCTTGTTCAAGCGATACATAATCTTGAGCTACCAGTTGAGCTTGCACTTGAGTAGCTTGCTCGTTTTGTGACATAGCTTGTTGTAAAGCTGTATCTAATTCAGCAATATGTACAGCATGGGCAAGTTCAGTTTGTTCTGCACTCGCTTGTACTTCATCAAGTTCTAAATGTAATTGCTCAACTAAAGTATGTTGCTGCGTAAGTTCATCTTGTGCTTGGGTCAGCTCACTTTGAGTTTGTGAGAGCTGCTCTTGCGTTTGTGACAGAGCAGTTTGACTTTGCGTTAACTCACCTTGAGCTTGGGATAGTTGCTTATTAGCTTGCTCTAAAGCTTGCTGTATTTGCGTTAATTCGTCTTGTGCTTGGCTAAGTTTAGAGTTTAACTCGCTAACCTGTGCTTGTTCTTTGCTTAGGTTATCTTGGGCAACTTGTAAATCAAACTCACCTTGCTCTTTAGCTTTAAGTAGAGTTGTTACTTGCTCTTGAGCAGCAACTAAATCTGTAGCTACTGTTTGTAAGTTAGCTAATTCTGTTTGGCTATTAGCAACTTGTTGTTCTAAAGCTTGAGCTTGTTCTTTCGCCGCAGTTAAATCTAATTCAAGATTTTGTTTATCTTGTAATAGAGTTGTAACTTGCTCTTGCGCTTGCGTTAATTCTTGTTCAAGCGAGCTTAGTTTAGCAAGCGTTTGCTCAAGTTCACTTTGTTTAGCGCTTAAATCTTGTTCAAGTTTAGTTGCTTGTTCTTGACTTGCAAGTAAATCTAATTCTAAGCTTTCTTTAGCTTGTAATAAGTTGTTTACTTGCTCTTGCGCGGCAACTAACTCTTGTCCTTTAGCTTGCTGTTGGCTAATTTGCTCTTGTGCTTGGGCAAGTTCTTCTTGCTTAGCACTTAATTCTTGTTGCGTGCTGCTAACTTGCTCTTGGGCTGCAACTAAGTCTAATTCTAGTGCCTCTTTAGCTTGCAGTAAAGAGTTTACTTGTTCGGTACTTGCTTGTTGTGCAGCTTCAAGTTTTGCAATTACAAATAATTGTTCTTGTGCTTGCTCTAACTCTTTAGCTTGTACTTGAACTTTATCTTCAGCAACTTGTAACGCAAACTCTACATCTTCTTTTGCTTGTAATAAAGTAGTTACTTGCTCTTGGGCTTGTACTAATTCATCTTGGGCTGCGCTTGCAAGTTCGCTTTGTTCTAGTACTTGCTGTTGCACTGAGGCTAGAGCTTGTTCTAGATCCTCAGCTTGTTTAGCTGCTGTAACTTGTAAGTTTTCTAGTGCACTTGCGTGTGCTTCTTTACAAGCTAATAAAGCGTAATCAGCTTGTTCAGCTTGTTGTTTAGCTTGAGCTTCTAAATTAGCAACTTGAGTTTCAAGTTCGGTGCGTAGAGCTGCAAGTTGACTTTGTAGTAAAGCCACTTGCTCTTGACTTGCTTCGCGTTGTTCTGTTAGTTCTAAGCATAAAGCTTGGCTTTTCTCTAGCGATTGCGTTAGTTCAAGTTCTTTACTTGCTACTCTTTGTAACTCATGAGTATAGTTACGATCTACTTGCGCCACTTCAAGTTCATGTTGACTAGCTAATTTAGCTAGTTCAGCAGCATGTTCTTCTTGAGCTTTAGCTAGATCTTGTGCTGCTTGTTCTTTGGCTTGTGTAAGCTCTTGTTGCGTTTGCGTTACTTTTTGTTGCGCTTGATCTAACTGGGCTGTAATTTCTGCTAATTCTACAGTTAGTTCTTGAGCTTGCTCTTGTGCGGCCTCAAGTTGTTTTGCTAAATCACTTTCAGCCTGTTGTACTTGGGTGTATTTACGTTCAAGTTCGGCCGTTTGTTTTTGGCTTTGCGCTAATTGTTCAGTTACTTTAGCTAGTTTTTGTTCAGCTTGCGCTAAAGCTTGCTCTTTATCAGCTAAAGTTTGTTGATCTAGAGTATGATTCTCTTTAGCTTGGGCTAATTCTTCTTCAAGATTTGCAACTTGTTCTTGTGCAGCTTTAAGTTCATCTTGTTTCAGAACTAGTTCATCTTGCGCTTGTGCTAATTGTTTTTGCTGTTCTTCACTAGCAGTATTAGCGTAATCTAGTTGTTCTTCTAAACTTTTGCATTCGGCCTGCGCTTTAGCATAGTTGTCGTTAGCAACTTGTAAATCAAACTCAACTTGCTCTTTAGCTTTAACTAAATCTGTACATTGTTGTGTACTGGTATTTAGTTCTTGTTCGAGCTTATTAACAGCTTGCGTTTTCTCATCATTGAGTTTAGCTAGAGCTTGTTCTTGCTGTTCTTTTAATTTATTTACTGCGCTTTCGTGTTCAGTTTTCAGCTCGGCAAGAGTTTTTTCGTGCTTGGTGGCAGCAGCTTGCGCTTGTTCTTGCGCTTGCGTTAGTTTTTGTGCCACGCTATCGCGGTCAGCAGTGGTTGCTGCTAACTCTTGTTCGATTTTACTAACTTGTTGTTGCGCTGCGCTTAAATCATCATTAAGTATAGAGCTTTGATTTTGTAAAGATTTTACTTGCTCTTGTGCTTGTTGATGTTGTTTTTCTAAAGCTTGGTGTTTGGTTTCTAAGCTCGTAAACTCTTTATCTAAATTAGTGTATTTAGTGTTTAAAGCTTGATGTTTACTATTAGCAATAGATAATTCTTCTTTAACTTTAGCTAGTTCTTCAGTTGCTTTTTGTTCAGCAGTTTTTAACTGCGCTTCTAAATCAGCACGTAAAGTAGCTAAAGCTTGAGCAGCTTTGTCATTAGCAGCTTTAAGATCTGCTTGGCTAAGTTTCTTAGCTTCGGCTAGATCGTTTTTAGCTTGCGCTAAAGATTTTTCTAGATTATCACGCGTGTTTTTAAAGTCGTGTTCTAGACTTTGATAGGCTTCTGTAGATTTATTGATATCAGCTTGGAGCAAGCTTTTATCATTTTCGAGCTGATTAATCGTTTCTGTTAAGCTCGAGATTTTACTGTCAAGTTGACTAATTTTATTATCTTTAGCTAAAAGTTGAACATTAAGTTCTTTTTGTTCAGCTTCAGCAGTTTGTTTTAACTGTTCAACTTCGTTTTTAAGATTTTTGTTGTCATCTTCATGAATAATTAATTCTTTGATGGCGTTATATGAAATAGTCGCAGCAAAGAATGACTTCTTATCTGAAGGCACTGCAAAAGTTCCCTTTTCTATGTTTTCACGATCTTTAAGGGATAAGCTTGGTGTTAGGTTAACGAAGTTCTTTAAAACTAATTGATAATAGGCTTGCATACGATCAGCTGCACGATCAGCTATCGCTTTTGCATAATCTGTATCTTTAACGGGGAACGAAAAAGTTTCTCCGAGGAATTTTATATCTTTTTTTACAGGAGCCATAATATTTAAATCAGTGGTAAAGGCTCAACTTTAGTGTTAAACACTAGAGCCGAGCAATAAGCAAACGGATAAGAATCAACACTTAAGGATTCTGGTGAGAGTGGTAAAAGTAAGTAAAGAGTAATCTCAAAGCAACAAACTTAATAGAACCGAAAGTGAACCTTATATGAGGGTTAACTTGAACTTGCTAAGGTCATCTATAACATCAATTAATAGGTTAACTATAACTACAATTCAAGCTATTAAAGTTCTTTCTTGTGATAATTACTTTTCTTTTAAGAAATATTTATTCACGAGAAAAGAATAATTCCAATTAGGGGCTAGTACTAATTGTGAATGTAATTGTGTTGGTTAAAGCTTAGTTGTTGTTTTTTCTTTTCTTGTTTTAGTTATAGCTTTTTGCGTTTATAGTTTTAGAGTTTATAGTTTGCGCTTATAAGAAGATTACTACCAAGAAATAACTGGTCTTTTTGCCTATTTATTTCAAGGTGTAGGCTAGGTATATGTTTAGATTAAGTGACGCTAAATTAGTTATCTAAGGGCAATGCCATCTAGATAAAATTTAGGCACAGAAATACCTAGTTTACTCTTATATAAGTTTACTACTTTTTTGCTTTTTTTTCTTAAATATGTGCGAGATTACGGCGAGTAATTTGTGTTAAGAAAGATTAAAACTAGCTTTTAGATCAATTTTTATAAAATTATCTACATATGTAAGTTTTTATAGTGCAAGCACTAGTAGCCTAGAGTATAATTAACGACAGATTTAAAATTTTTTACTCCTGAAATATGGGTATCAATTACGAAAATATGGTATAAAAATAAATTAACCGCTATAAGGCTGGTTAATATTTTATGAGCAGAATTAAACGTTACTTGCGTAGTTATTAACTAGTAAGGGATGTTTAATCCTATATTTATGTTTGATTGGTACTTTCTAACAAGGTTTACTCATGAGCGAATATATTTATAAGCCCCATGAACTAGAAGCGCAAGCGCAAAAATTCTGGGCAGACAACAATACTTTCCACGTAGAAGTTGATCCAAACAAAGAGAAATTCTATAGCTTAGTAATGTTCCCTTACCCATCAGGTGAATTACACATGGGTCACGTGCGTAACTATACAATCGGTGACGTAGTAGCACGTTACCAACGTATGCTAGGTAAAAACGTATTAAACCCATTTGGTTGGGACTCGTTTGGTATGCCAGCTGAAAACGCAGCGATTGCCCACAACACTTCTCCTGCAAAATGGACTTATCAAAATATTGAGTCCATGAAAAAAACCGTTAAACAACTAGGTTTTAGTTATGACTGGGATCGTGAAGTAACAACTTGTCGTCCTGAATACTACCGTTGGGAGCAACAATTCTTCACTCGCCTATATGAAAAAGGTATCATTTACCGTAAAAAATCAGCGGTTAACTGGTGTGAGAAAGATAAAACCGTACTTGCAAATGAGCAAGTAGTTGATGGTTGTTGTTGGCGTTGTGATACTCCTGTAGTACAACGTGAATTAGATCAATGGTTTATTAAGATCTCTGATTATGCGCAAGAGTTACTTGATAGTCTAGATCATATGGACAAATGGCCAGAGCGTGTACGTCAAATGCAACGTAACTGGATCGGTCGTTCAGAAGGGGTTGAGATTACTTTCGAAGTTACTAATACAGGTAAGTTTACGGTTGATCCTGCATTAGCGAACTTAAAAGTATTTACGACTCGTCCAGACACATTCATGGGTGTAACTTACTGTGCTATTGCAGCTCAACATCCATTAGCGCTAGAAATTGCGAAACAAGATCCTGCAGTAAACGAGTTCGTAGAAAAATGTAAAGCTGTTAAAACTTCAGAAGCTGATATGTCTACCATGGAGAAATTAGCTTTTGATTTAGGAGTTAAAGTTAAACATCCTTTAACCCAACAAGAAGTTCCAGTTTACATTGCTAACTTCGTACTTATGACTTATGGTACAGGTGCTGTAATGTCAGTACCATCGCACGATGAGCGTGACTGGGAAGTAGCACAAAAATATAACATTGCTTTAAAACCAGTAATTAAAGCTACTGATGGTGCAGATTGGGACTTCTCTAAAGGTGCATTTACCGATAAAGGTGTACTCTTTAATTCAGGTGAGTTTGATGGTCTAACATCAGAACAAGCACACGCTGCTATTGGTAACAAATTAAAAGAATTAGGTAAAGGTGAGTTCCACGTTAACTTCCGTCTACGTGACTGGGGTGTATCTCGTCAAAGATACTGGGGCTGTCCGATCCCAATGGTAAAACTTGCTGATGGTTCAATTGTACCGGTTGAAGATAAAGATTTACCTGTAGTATTACCTGAAAATGTTGTATTAGGCGGAGAAGTTACAAACCCACTAGTACATGATACAGCATGGCAAACTACGACTTATAAAGGTCAACCTGCTACACGTGAAACAGATACCTTTGATACGTTCATGGAATCATCATGGTACTATGCACGTTACTGTTCACCAACTTGTGATACAGGCATGTTTAACAAAGAAGAAGCTGACTACTGGTTACCAGTAGATAACTACGTAGGTGGTATCGAGCACGCAGTGCTCCACTTACTATACGTACGTTTCTTCCACAAATTAATGCGTAATGAAGGTTTAATTTCTGCATGTGATGAACCAATCGATCAATATATCCCACTAGGCATGGTGTTAAACAATGCTTGGTACTACGTTGATGAAAATAGTTCACGCGTATGGTTAAAAGAAAAAGAAGTTAACATTCAACGCGACGAAAAAGGTGCAATCGTTGGCGGTACGACTTTAGACGGTAAACATAAAGTTATTCATAACGGCATGGTGAAAATGTCTAAGTCGAAAAACAACGGGGTTTCACCAAAAGAAATGTTAGATACCTATGGTGCGGATGCTGTACGTCTGTATATTATGTTCGGTGCACCAATGGAAGCTTCATTTGAATGGTCTGAATCTGGTGTAGAAGGTGCTTCACGTTTCTTACGTCGTGTATGGAATTTAAGCCATGATGTGGTTTTAGGTGCAAAAGAAAAAGGCTTTACAGATTTAAGCTTTAATCATGCTGACCTAAACAAAGAACAAAAAGAAATCCGTCGTTTAGTGCACATGACGATTGCTAAAGTACGTGATGACGTAGAAAACCGTCAAGCGTATAACACAGCTATCGCGGCGGTAATGGAGTTAATGAACTCATTAACGAAACACCCATTAGAAACAGCTTTAGACTTTGCGGTAATGCACGAAGCGGTTGAATCTTTAGTGTTATTATTACAACCATTAACTCCACACATTACTCACTACCTATGGAAACTTTTAGGTCGTGATTCAGTGTTAGATTTCGCAGCTTTACCAGTTGCTGATAAAAAAGCAATGGAAACTGATACCAAATTAATCGTGGTACAAGTAAATGGTAAATTAAGAGCACGTTTAGAATTACCAACTGCAGCAACTGAAGAAGAAGTTAAACAAGCTGCACTAGCTGACGAAAACGTAGTGAAATTTACTACAGAACAACAAGTAATAAAAGTAATTTACGTACCTAACAAACTTGTTAATATTGTAGTTAAATAATTTAGAGTTAGCTGTATATCACTTTAGGTTGTGTAGTTACACAATAGCTAGAGCTAAATTACAACTAAAACATAAAAATCATAAAAAATACTCCTCGAGGTTTTACCCGAGGAGTATTTTTTATGAGATTAAAAACTTATTGCCGAACAGTTCATAACTAGGTAAGGCAAAAGGTTTAGGATTATGCATTTCGGTAAAGAAAATTTTAATTAGCGGAATAATTTTTTCTTCCCTTAAACAAGTCTTAGCCGCAATGTCTAAATCACATAAAAAGATAAACAGTTTATACAGACGATCACGCGTTAAGGTTTGACTTAAGTATTGTTGATAAATTTGACGTTTATGCTTATCCCAATAGGTGCGACGAAAACGTTCCTCTTCACGCGGCTCAAGCGTATCGCGCATTAAAGGAGTACTCATGAGTTCGGCTGCTGATTTAGCGGGGCTACGACTGCGAAAACTATAAATATTAATTAATTCGCGGCGCATAATCCCGATAATAGTCGTGATATTTTCTTTTTTCTGGTATACCAGATAATCTAAAACTATCATGGCTTTATTAATCCGTCCGGCTACAGCGTGTTGCATTAAATCAAATACACTATAGTCAGAGAACTGCTGGGAAATTTGATCGATCAAGCTTACGCTAATGTGCTTAATATCGCGTAATTGAATTTGCTCGAGTAACTGCTGCAGAGTAAACATATTGTTCTCAAAGTTATCAAACAGAAACTCAATTACTTCTTCATCAAACGTAAATTTCATTTTACGTAAGCGGCGGCGAATCCATGAACGATACTTATCTCCTGTGATAGGTAAGCATTGGATTTGTGCACAGTGAGTATGGGTTTTAAAGGCTTGATAGAAATCAGTTTTTTCGTGTTTGTTTTCCCAATTAAGGAGAATAAAAGCATATACGTGAAACTGATCGTTAGCTTTAGCTAAAGTAGTTAGGCTTTTAAGCATTTGTGCGGAAATGCTGCGATTAAAGATAATCTTAATTAGTTTACGCACGCCAAATAAACCAACTTGGTTTACTTCAAGTAAGAGTTCGTTTAAATCAAAATTATCCGCATCGGTATAGATTTCACTTTCTTCACAATAAATTGGTGAATTAGGATCGCTTGTAATCTTTTGTAAAGCGTCTACAGCTTCTTTTTGTAAAAGTAAATCTTTACCAGTAATGAGAAAGTAATGCGGAAAGCCGTTTCTTTCTAAATCTTTAGCTAAGGTTTCGGTAGTAAATTGCAATAAGGTCATAAAATAAACCTAGCAAAAATGCACACCGAAGTGTGCATTTGGTGAAACTTAGAAGTAATAACTTTTGTATTCTCAAGGAAGATATAGAACATACGTTTCTAGAGAATTAGTTTCTAAAGAATTTCTACAAGATAATCGTTTTCTAGAGAACGGTTATCCTAGAGAATAGCCTTCTAGAGAATTGCTTTGTAGCTCATAGTTCTCTAGATAATAGAGAATTATTACTTAGAGTAATTACTTGTTACCACTATTTGAACTATTGCTACTGTTGATAGTGTTGTTGCTACTGTTAGTAGAGCTGTTATTGCTACTATTCGTAGTATTAGTTACGTTCGTAGTGCTAGTTGTTGTATTCGTGGTTGAATTAGTAGTTGTTGCTTGACTAGTAGTCGTTGTCGGATTAACTGTACTTGTTGAGTAGTAAGACGGACGACCTTTTTGGAAGTCACGTAAAGTTTGATCCTCAAACACAAACACCACTTTATTTACAATAGCTTCAGCAACGGTTTTTTGCATTAAGAGCGTAGCTTGTTGTCCAGCACGAATTGCGGCTAATGGTTGTTTATCATCGTAGAGTTGGGTATCACTACTAATTTCGTTGATATTTATTGTCCCAAAATGAGGAATATTTAAGTAAGTAACTAAATTACCAATAAAGAGTTTTTGTACAGCTGAACCAGAATTGTTTAAAGTAAGGTTTTTTAGTGATTCACTATAACTTACAATGTTTAATTCTGGGATAAAGTTGCGAATACAATCTAAATTTAAGTGTTCGCCTGTACATTGTTCGATTTTGGTAATGTTGTACGGATTTTTATCTGTACTTTGACGCGTTAGATTACCACTTGTAGCACTTGTTGTTTGTGGACGATAGTTAATATTGCGTAGTGGTACTTGTTTACGATGTTGCGTCATGGAAGTACCAACTTCACGTACCAGAGTTGCTAGTTGTTCTTGTGAAGTAGTTTGATCGACAACAAAAATATTTTCGCGTGCAAGAGTGTCACGGAGAATACGATATAAATCTGGATCTGGAGAGCTTAAGGTTAAATATTTATAGTCGTATGAAATATGTGGTACATTTACGACCGAATAATTCACACAACTGCTTAAGCCTAGAGCAGCAACTCCGAGAGTAACTGCTGCGCGGAGATTAAAAAAGCGATGTAACATGCTTCTGTCTAAATACGGTTTTTAAGTTGCATTAATATTAAATGGCACGCTAAAACAAGAGTGAAAGCTCTGGTTTTAGCGTGCCTATATTTTACTATACTTAAGCTAAAGCTTGCGGATTTTATGTATTTGCGCTTAGGTAGGCAAAGCGTGAATAAGACAATAATACCTTACGGCATCTTGTGAATTTAAAGCCAAGACATAGAGAGGGCTGCTATTCTTTTATAGGTTGCCAAGATGTATACATACAACGTGGATTACCGCTATAGTCAGCTAAGACAATAGCAGGGCTGTATTGTCCTTGTGCCTTAACTTCAGGTCGTTCGTTTATTTGCTGAACTAGTTCTTCTAACGCTTGTTTTTGATTATACCCATGCTCAAAAACCACTACACCTTGAGGATCTAGATAGTTAATAGCTTGTAGTAGTATTTCTTGGTATGGATAGATGCCTGAATGTTCTGGCACTAAAGAAATAAAAGGATCATGAACCGTATGTACTAATAAAGGATCGTCTTTATCAATATAAGGTGGATTAGAAACTATCACTTGTACTTTATGAGGAAGGTTCTTATCCTTTAAAGCTGATAACCAATCACTTGCTAACACCTCGTAACTATACTTGTTTTGCAAGGTTGGATCTTTAGCGCGAGCACTTAAAAACTCATCGTCTGAAATTTCTTGAGCACTCATATTTTTCGCATCTAAAACACGTTGCAGATTATATTGTGCTACCTTAAGTGCTTGGGGATCTATGTCCAGCGAAAGTAAATGGAATTTAAACGGGGCATGACGATTTTTACTTGCTAAGAGTTGTAAACAAGTAGCTCCAAGACAACCTGAACCAGCACCAATATCAACAAGAGTAAAGGTTGCGAAGTCAGTTAGCTCTTGTTGTTTAATAGCATGGCTTACAGCATTTACGCGTTGTTGGGCTAGATCGTAAGCTGTATCAACCACAAATTCCGTAGCCGAGCGTGGTTTGAGTACTGAAGTACCCGGATGAGAGAAATAGCTATGATAGAACAAGGTTTTTTCTTCAATAACACTTATTGGTGTACCGTGAATAAAGTATTGAGTAAAGTCCTTAGCTAATTGTTCTACGGCTTGAGTGAGCTCAGTAACAGTTAATGCAGTAGCAAATTTTTGATTAAATTGCGTAAGTATTGCAGGTTGTATATCTTGTTCCAGATTTGGTTGTAAATCTTGTTGCAAATCTAGGCTTAACTCAAAATAAAGAGTTAAGAGTTTATGCCAACAAGCAGCAAGAGCCCGACGTGAAAGATTTTTAAATTCGGAAGATTTGCATAAGAGTTCTTGTTTACAACTTTGTAATAAAACTTGGCTACTTGCAGGTAAGCTATGAGCTAATAACCACTCAAATTCTCTCACTTCCTCTTGCTCATCAAAATGCATTTCCCAGTCTAAATCTTTAATTAACTGTAGTATGTTAGTAGCCTGAGGTAAAAAAGGAGTAGGGGCTGTGAGTTCTAAAGTTAAAATCTGTTCTAAATGCGGCGCTAGGCTATTAGTAATCGCGCTGCTACGAGCTAGCTTATATACTTGGTTATTTTGTAGTGCTAGTTTTAAGTATGGATAGTAAGTAGCACGAGGATAAATTATCGCGCGTCGCCACAATTGTAATAAGCTGTAACTGTTATTACTGGTTGTTAAATCAGCAACAGCCGCATCTTGTGCTTGTTCAGCTAAGAGAGGTAAGAAGTTATAAATCCAAGGGATAAAAGACTTAGGATCAAATTCTTTAACTAATTTTTGATAGAGCTTTGCTTGTTCGTGTTGCCAAGTGGTAAAGTTAAAGATTTGCGAATTATTGCTTTGTGTATCTTTAACCGTTTGTGGCCAATATAAGCTTAAAGATGAGGTTGGATCTAGAGCAAGCCATTCAGGATTAAAGATTACCTTAATATAATCTTGGCTCGAACTATACATTTGAGCAAGATTAGTCGCTTGCGACTGATAACCAAAATTAATATCTTGCCAATTGATATGAGATAGAGCAGTTTTTAACTGTTCTAAGAACTCTTGGAGCTTGGAGTTGGCTTGGGGTTGTAAGGATTGCGCAGTCATATTAGTTGCTGGTAGTAAGGGAAAGTTGACTAGAACTGAGTTTGCTTGTTTTTATTAGTTTTTAGAGGTTTCTTTACTATGATTTACTCTGAGTATTATTTAAATTTTTGCGCTTGTATTATAACGAGAAAAGCACGCAACCCTAAAGCTAAATTAGGAGTGCGTGCTTTTCTTGTTACAAAAGATAACTTTAGCTAGGTAGCTTAGTCTTAATGAATAGCTATGCTATTTTTGACTATTGAGGCTATCTATACTTTGTCATAGTTCTTAATTTTGTTATGTACCTAGATTTGAGTGTAATTCTAGATACGATCTAGACTTTAATAGTCGTCATCAGCATAAGCTGAATAGAGATGTTCAATACCGGCAATACGCGTTTTCTTTGGTAGATTGTTATTAGCGCGGCGCGGACTCCATTCTGGTTGGAAGTTTGGTTGATCCTCATGGAACGAACGAGGGTAATTTAAGATAATGGTTTTACCTTTAGAGTAAAGTAAACCTTTATCTTCCATTGATTTAATAACTCGTCCTACAGTTTCACGTGAACAACCTAACATATTACCAATTTCTTGACGTGTGGTGCGAATTTGAATCCCGTGTGGGTGCGAAATTGCATCAGGAATTTGTGCTAGATGGAAAATGGTTTCAATTACACGATCATGCACATCATCAAACGCCATAGAAGAAATTTGTTGCGTTGTATGTTTTAAGCGGCGAGCTAGATGTTCACAAAGAACTTTTAGAGTTTGTGGATAGCTCATAATGAACTTATCAAACTCTTTATACTCCATTTCTACGATTGTACATTCTGTACGACAACGAATACTCGCACTACGGCGCGTTTCTTGTCCTACATATCCCATTTCGCCAAAAAAGTTTAAACCGGTTAAATAACTTAATACTAATTCATGCTCATCATTATTAGTAAATACTTGAATGCTGCCATGAATTAGTAGAAAAATACGGTCAGCCAAGTCTCCAGATTCAAATAACACCTGGCGATTTACCCCATGGATAATTCTTCCTTGGCGACAAAATTGTAATAAGCTAGCATTACCACCAACATCATCGATAGTAATGTCTTTTCTGGTTCTTATAGCCACAAGCGGAATCTCTAGAAATGTATAAACTAAATCCAAAAAACTCTTTTACAAAACTAAGTTTGTAATGAGAGGTATTTAATTTATGTGGTGAAAGTAACTTAAAAGATTTTTAGGGATAAAATCTCTAAGAAAATACAATTATGGGGCTCAATACGGTAAACGTAAGCCTCAATAAATTAGAAAGTGCTAATTCTATAACAATAGTCTAGCGCAAAACGAAAAAAGCTGCTGGAAATATATGCTTATTTTGCAAAAATAGCCCCTTAACTTTCTAGATTATACTTGATCTAGGTAGAAAGTTGCTTAATTGAGACTGAAAGTTACTTAACTTAGATGAAAATTTGCCTAAATTGGGTAGAAAGTTGCTTTGTAGCGCAATTTACTTAATTTAAGTAAATAGTTACCTAATATAGGTGATACACCACAGGTTAACTATTTTATTTAGATAGAAAGTACTCTAATTTAGGTAGAAAGTCTAGAGTCGCTAGTTAAATATGCTCCATAAAAGAGAGTTTCTTGTAACACAAAAACAAATCTAAAACTTGTTTTCTCTCAACTTTCATTTCACAAATATTCACACTTTTGTTAAGAAAATTATAACAGAATTGTGAATTTAACAGAAAATATAATTTTTCCTAAAATAGAGATTTTAACTTGTATTGAGTAGTTGACTAACTTACGCGGTTATTGCTCAAATGCCTAGGTAAGTGAATAGTCTGTTCTTTTGGATTTTTGTCCTGTTTATCAATGCTCTTCTGTGGATCAAAAGTAACTGTTTTTATGCTAAGAAAAATAAATAACACAACTTTATCCTAAGTTAGGATATAATATGAGCGAAGAAAAAACTAAGGAAGTTAAAATTTAAATTTTTATTTTCTTGTTGAAGATTTTTCACATGCTGATCACAAAATGATCAGACGAGTTTAAATAATCATCAATGTGCAAATCCTCAACAAATGCTTCCGGTACTATTTCAAAGTACCATTAGCTAAAGTTAAGTCAAATAACCTTAACTTTACTAGCATATACCAAGTAATCTCTTTGGCATATGCAAGCAGAATAAAACTTAACACCCAAAAAATTTAAATTAGCTACACTAACCGCTTTAGGCTTTTCTTTAGCTTTAATAAGCAAGAATTAAGGGATATCAGACATGTCCAATTAGTAAATGATTTACTAATTAAAATTAATAGTTAAGCATAATTAAGTAACTATTAGTAGTCTAGTTCTTACAATCGTAAGTTGGTTAAATGTTAAGTTTAACCTGTTAAAGCTTTATTTAACTAGATTGAAGCTTTAGATTTTGTTTAACAGTTTGGTTAAATAAGGTTAATTTCAACCACAACAACATTGTTTATGTCCTGCGGGGCAAAAAACAAGGAGTAACAGTCAATGACAATTAAACTAGGTATTAACGGTTTTGGTCGTATCGGTCGTTTTGTTTTCCGTGCAGCTCTAGAGCGTCCTGAAGATTTCGAAGTTGTAGGTATCAACGACTTAATCGATGTTGAATACATGGCTTACATGTTAAAATATGATTCAACTCACGGTCGTTTCAAAGGTACTGTAGAAGTTAAAGATGGTAAATTAGTAGTTAACGGTAAAGCAATCCGCGTTACTGCTGAGCGTGATCCAGCTAACTTAAAATGGGACGAAATCGGTGTTGACGTTGCTATCGAAGGTACAGGTATCTTCTTAACTGACGAAACAGCTCGTAAACACATCCAAGCTGGTGCGAAAAAAGTTGTTTTAACTGGTCCATCTAAAGATGCTACTCCAATGTTCGTAATGGGCGTTAACCACTTAACATACGCTGGTCAAGACATCGTATCTAACGCTTCATGTACAACTAACTGTTTAGCTCCATTAGCTAAAGTGATTCACGAAAAATTCGGTATCGTTTCTGGTTTAATGACTACAGTTCACGCTACAACAGCTACACAAAAAACTGTTGACGGTCCTTCAGCGAAAGACTGGAGAGGTGGTCGTGGTGCTGCACAAAACATCATCCCTTCATCAACAGGTGCTGCTAAAGCTGTAGGTAAAGTTATCCCTGAATTAAATGGTAAATTAACAGGTATGGCTTTCCGTGTACCTACACCAGATGTTTCTGTAGTAGACTTAACAGTTAACTTAGACAAATCAACTTCATACGACGAAATCTGTAAAGCAGTGAAAGAAGCTTCAGAAAACGAATTAAAAGGCGTTTTAGCTTACACTGAAGACGATGTAGTATCAACAGATTTCTTAGGTGACAAACACACTTCAATCTTCGATGCTAAAGCAGGTATCGGTTTAACAGATAAATTCTTTAAACTAGTTGCTTGGTACGATAACGAAATCGGTTACTCTAACAAAGTATTAGATTTAGCTAAACACGTATTCAACTACGGTAAATAATTTAAAAGTTATCTTTTATTAGTATCCTTATTAGGATAAAATTTAAAATTGTATTCGAAGAGTCAAAGACCTCAGCATTGCTGAGGTCTTTTGCATGCTCGTAATTTTAAAAATTATCGCTATAACTTAGAAACGAACGCTGTTAGGCACAGTGAAGATAACTTTAAGATTACTCTAAGATTACCATAAGAGTAATATATGCGTGTTGCCAAAAGGAGATAATTGTTAGAGAGTTTAGCAAATTTGTAAATTAACAATATAAATGCCGAGTATATATACTACAGAGAAAAATAATTTGCAAAAAAATCTCCGTTTGCAATTAGTTTTGCGTATAATATTCATCTTGAGAATGTATAAATTACTTTCTCTTAGCTGTGTCAATAACAAAACAGGTGGATAGCCTGCTTTTTTATTTTTTAGCACGGAATTTTCTCTCTAGAATAAGGGAAAAGTAGCCATGAGGCTGGTTAGTTTTTTGCTTAGATGATTATTTAGATGATTATGTGGTTTATTACCACATAGTTTAGTTATCTAAATTTAGAGTACAAAGAGTAACAAAGAACGCTAATCTACCTCTTTATTTATATTTGAGTATTTACACTTGAGCTACTTTAACCCGATATTTCTAACTTTAATTCCAGAGCACTAGAAACATCACCTCTCACAGATCGAGTTTAGACTGCAGATACGAGTAGTTGTTGAAGTTTCATTCTTTGCAAAAAAGTTAGACTTGTAAAAGTGATTTTTGCAAAATCAAGCACTAAAAGTGCCCGGCTGTTATACCTCGATAGGCTAGCAACAGAAGTGAGGGCAATAAATCTTTGAACTTGATCTTGCGCAGTAGAGATATATTAAGTTTTTCTCTTTAAAACATAGTTTTAAATTTAGACATAAGGTTATTACTTAATGAGAAAGTCAACTAAAGACGCTTACTACGCAGACGCTGATGATCAATTAGATGTGTTTAATGAAGATCTGGATTTTGATTTTGATTCAGATGATTTAGATGACACAAATGCCGATAAATTAGATATAGCTAAATTTGAAGAAGACGAAAAAGAAATTATTATTGAAATCGTAGAAGAAGGTAAAGAAAATGGTTACCTTACTGCTGCGAATTTACAAGAAACGTTTTCTGATTATAGCGAATCGCAAATTGAACAAATTACCAAATATCTAGAAGACCAATACTCTTTACGTGTGGTAAACGATGAGTTTACTGAAGTTGACGTGATGCAATTAGCAAACGACAACGATGGTAAAGTAGCTAGTTCAGGTTCTTCTTCAGCTTCTCGCTCTTCAGATCCAGTACGTATTTATATGAAAGAAATGGGTCAGATCGACTTATTAAGTCGTGAAGGTGAGGTAGTAATCGCTAAACGTATTGAAGAAGCTATGAGCGAAATTCAATCAGTGATTGCAGAATACCCTGAAGTTCTAGATGTTTTATTTAAAGAATACGAAACAGTTCTTTCAACCAACCGTAAATTATCTGATATCTTAAATGGTTTTGATGATGACGATTCAAACCTACTTAACGACATGTTAAGCTACGATGATATGGATTACGGTGATGGTGAAGATAAAGCTATCGATGCTAAAATTGCCAACGAACGTATTAACGCTTTACGTGAACAACAACAAGAAGTGTTAGCTCGTTTACGTTCACATGGTGGTTTATCTCGTCGTAAACAATTAAAAGACGCAGCAAGAGCGGAAGTTGAAAAACTTCGTACGCAATTCTTATCATTTAAATTAACGCCAAATATTTTTGAGTTAATGCTGTCACATGTAAAAGAAATTTACAATCAAGTGTCAGTAAATGATAAACAATTAAATAAATTCTTAATTGATTTACCTCGTGCTAAACGTCAAACACGTGAGTACTTAGTAAAACAATTTGCTTCTCCTAATGTTGATTGGTTCCACAATCTTTACACTAATGATTCATTAACTTTAGTGAAAAAAGACCAAGAGTGGGCACGTCGCATTAAAAACTACCGTGATAAAGTATTCGAAACTTTAGAAAGTTATCACCAAATCGAAATGACGCATCAATTAGACATTGAGTCTATTCGTGATTTATATAGCCGTATTCAAACTGGTTATGAAAAAGCACGTAAAGCGAAAATCGAAATGGTGGAAGCAAACTTACGTCTAGTAATTTCGATTGCCAAAAAATACACCAACCGTGGTTTACACTTATTAGATCTTATCCAAGAAGGTAACATTGGTCTGATGAAAGCTGTGGATAAGTTTGAGTATAAACGTGGTTATAAATTCTCAACTTATGCTACTTGGTGGATTCGTCAAGCGATTACGCGTGCTATTGCAGACCAAGCAAGAACGATCCGTATTCCGGTACACATGATTGAAACTATTAACAAGTTAAATCGTGTAAGCCGTGAACTAGTGCAAAAACTAGGTCGTGAGCCGACAATCGAAGAATTAGCTAAAGAAATGAACACAAGTGAAGATAAAGTACGTAAAGTGCAAAAAATCTCGAAAGAACCTATTTCGATGGAAAATCCAGTAGGTGATGACGAAGATACTTCATTAGGTGATTTTATTGAAGATACTTCAGTAGCTAATCCACTAGAAATTGCTTTACAACAAAACTTACGTGAAGCCGTAGACCAATTACTCTTAACACTAAATGAACGTGAAAGAACAGTGATTCAAATGCGTTTGGGTATTGGTATGCCACGTGAGTATACTTTAGAAGAAGTAGGTAAACAATTTAACGTAACACGTGAACGTATCCGTCAAATTGAAGCTAAGGCGCTGAAAAAATTACGTAATACTTCACGCAATGATAACTTACAAGCTCTTATGGAAGACTTCGAAAGTTATACTAACTAATTTCAGAAAAGGATTTGTAGTAATACAAGTCCTTTTTTATTTTTTTTAATTAGGCAAATATGCCGTATTTTTAGCTTTGAGACTAGGCTTTTGGTATAATAATAGATCCCAATCAGGAGACTTAAAGTCTCCTGTATGTGTTTGTAGATCTATGTTTTTTCGTAAAAAATGAATATGAGTTGTCTTGGTGCTACATCAAATAGTTAAGCTGCACAGAGTAGCATAGAGCTATACAAAGTAGTACTGCTTAAAGAGTAATACCAAGCAGCATTAAAGCAAAAACAGATCTAAAACATATAGAAACCCAAGTTTCCCTTCTCCTTTAAATCTATAGCATTTGTCTGTTACAGACAATTATCTCGTTTACCGCTATGCCACAATTTAAAGCTTATATCGGACGCCAAGAAAAGTTACAAGGTAAAGATGTCCAAGCGGCAGTTTTAACTCTTGAGCAATTCTTAGAGAAAGTTACCACCTTACGAGCGCAGATTCTGCGTTACGATCAGGCTTATTATGGTGACAATGCTCCAGAAGTGTCCGATTTTGAATATGACGAAATAAAAAACGAACTCTTATATTTTGAAACTACTTATCCTGAAGTCTATTTAGAGCACTTTGGCAGTTTCATGGCTAGTGAACGTGTGGGATCTGAATTTATCCACTCGTCAACCGCTAGTGCTAAAGATTTGGCCAGCGATCAAATTCGTAGTAATCAAGACGAAAGCGTGGTTCTTGAAGAAGATCAAGAACTCGAAGATCAAGATTTACACGGTTTATACGCCGAGTTAGTGGCCAGTAAAGCTTCATTTGCTGCTTGGCAAGAAATTGAGCATTTCCAACAGGTTGATGATGAGCAAATAGATAGTTTATATGCTCCATACAAACCGCAAGAAGTGGATCATGAGATCCCTATGCTTTCGCTGAGTAATGTTTACTCTGCCGAAGAGTTTACCTCGAACTTCTACACCCAAGTAGAAAAAGTCTATCAAGAACAAAAACTCCTTGGCTCGACAAAGAACTTAAACATTACTTTCTGTGCCGAACCTAAGTTTGATGGTATTGCTTGTGCCTTAATTTATCGTAATGGTAAATTAGTGCGTGGGGCAACACGTGGTAATGGGGTGCGTGGTTATGATATAACTCGCCACGTACAACGTGTGCCGAATGTGCCGCAAGAGCTTCCAGAACTAGTGCAGCAATATGCGGCTACGGGTAAAGAAAATATTCTTGAGGTGCGTGGGGAATTACTCATGCTGCAAGAAGACTTTGAGTACCTTAACCATCTTTACGAACGTTATAAGAAAAAGCCATTAGTAAATTTACGTAATGGCGCAGGTTCGTTTGTCTCACGTGATGCTTATCGTCGAGTAATCCGTAAACTTCGTAAGAGCATTAATGGGGTATCCAAAAGTACTCAAGATCTATACATCATTGATAATTTACCAAAACAAATGCCCCTACGTTTTATGGCATATGTGGTAAATCAACATGAGAATATTGAAGCTCCTGAGCTCCATGCTAATTCTCAATATCAATTATTAATGTTTGCTCGTCGTTTAGGCTTTACGGTTTCGGAATTAGTTACCCAAGTAACTGGCTTTAAACAAATTACCGAGTTCTATAACCGCATTGAAAAACTTCGTCCAGAGTTAAGTTTTGACATTGATGGTACGGTATTTAAGGTTGATAATCTTGAGCACCAAGAGGCAATTGGCTGGATCGCCAATAGCCCTAAATGGGCAATTGCGTTTAAGTTCTTGCCTAACGAAGCTGTTACTACCCTTAAAGATGTAACTATTAACGTAGGTCGTACTGGGGTTGTAAGTCCGATTGCTAAAGTAGATCCTTGCTTTGTTGCAGGGGCAACAGTTAGTAGTTTAAGTTTAAATAACTACTACTTACTTAAGCGTATGGACTTACACCAAGATGATAAAGTAGTTATTTATCGTGGTGGGGAAGTAATCCCAGTTGTTAAACAAGCCCTTGTCGATCAACGTAAGCCACAAGCTCTACCGGTTAATATTCTCCCAACTTGTCCAGAGTGTGGTTCGTTTTTACAGCAAACAACTAATTTACATCAAACGGCTCTTACTAATTTAAATCTGCACCGTATTTTTGATTTTAAAGATTATGGTGAGGTGGCTAAGTCTTTTGCTTTAGAACAAGCCATTACTTATCCTTTAGCAAGTAAATTAGTAAGTGCGGTTAATCTGCACCGTCAAGTACTTAACCATTTACAAAATAATCGTGAGATTATTTATAACCACTGGGTTAAGTTTGCTTCTTACTTAAATGATCTGTTTGCAAATACCGATCTTAAAAAATCAGCGGTTGAAGCTGACTTTATTAAAGATTTACGTCAGTTAAGCAGTAGCATTAGCGAAGAAGTTATTAGCTTTTATAAAGCTAAAAAACAAGGAGATGCTGCAGCGGACCTAGAAGTTAAAGATAGTACCGAGGATAAAGGTAATGTAGCTGATCAAGTAAGCATTGAAGCTAATAGCATTAAAGCTTATTACCAAATCGACTTTAGTCATGATGAGATTCTCATTACTTTAACGAAGAAATTCTTAACTCCTTTAGTTAAAAATCTTCTTGCACTGCCAGAAGCTAAAACTGGTATTGCTTATGCGCAATTGATGGATTTAGTTGCTGCGAAAGAAACTTATGAGCAAGAAGAAAATAAACAATCTGAAGCGGCACAACAAGCTAAGTATCAGTTTGAAAAACTTTATACTGAGTTAAGTAAAATTGAAGGTAATGCTGATAGTGATAAACGCTTTAAAGTGGTGCAATCGGGTGCTTTAACTTGTACTAATCCAGCTCATAATTGTAGTGGACAACTTGAAGCTAAAATCGAGTATTTCTATAGTAAAAGTGGGATTGACTTAAAGGGCTTTGGACCAGCGATTACTAATCAGTTTACAAGCTTAGGTAAGTTCACGAATATTGCTGATCCTTACCAAATGTTAAAGCTAGAGTTTTTTGAGCAAGCTTCGGATTTAATGAAAGCTCTTTTAGTACATAAACCGGCTTTTAACTTAGCTTATAAACTACGTGCTGATTATATTAAAGCTCTTGAAGCGAAGTTTGATGCTTATGTTGCGCAATATCAAGTAGCACCGGAAACGCAATATCTTGCTTATCGAGATAAAGTAGAAAGCTTAATTATTAATGCAAGAGACTTTAGTACTTATTTAACTGCTCCAGATTATCTTGAACTATGTAGTAATCTACAAGTAGATCTTGAACAAGCATTTAAAGCAATCGAGGTTAACGCAGCGAGTGAAGAGATTGCTCAAGCAGATAAGGCACAAACTCAACCAGAGGCTAGTCAAAATCTAACTACTCAAGATGATAAGCAAAATCTAACTAGTCTTGAAACAAGCCAAACCTCAACTAGCCAAGACGTAAATCAACAAGCAGTTGTTGATAAAGATAAGGCGAAAAAACATACGAACTACCAACAGTATTTTAAAGCCCTATTGCTAGAGAATGCTCATGGTAATTTTGCAGATACTTATGGAGCATATATTCGTCGTGTAAGTCGTTTTAATGCTTTACAGAATCAAGCTAAACTCTTAACTGCGTATTTAATCCAAGTTGTTGCTAAATATCCTACAGCAATCAATGCACAAGATAATCGTAAAGCGATTAACACATGGTTGCAAGAGATTCTTAATTCATCGCTTGTACAACAAGTACCAGTATTAAAAGAGGCTTTATTTACTCTTGCAAATAATAGCACTTGGAGTAAGCTGTTTACTCAAAAAACAAAATTAGATTCTCAAACTTTATTCTTAAATCCTAGACCTGCTAAAGCAAGTTTAGAAATTCTTGCAAAAATAGGTGGTCACTTAAACTCTAATTTGCATGAACTTAAAACAGCTAAAGAGAAATTAAGTGTAAGCTTGTTACAAGTACAAGAGACTGATGAGCAACAATTAACTTTAGCCTCTTATGTGCAAGAACTAGTTACTAAATTAGCTAGTCTATATAAAGCAATTTTTAAACAAGCAAAAGCTTTTACCGCACAGCTATCAAGTGTTACGGACTTTTTAACTTTAGCTGGGATGTTTAATTTTGCACAGCAAGAAGAAATCTTAGGCTTAATAAGTGATTGGTTAAATCCTGCTACTAGCGAGGGACAAGAACCTGAATTATTAACAGTTTTAGATCCAGAAATCTTAGTGCTTGAACGCCAAACAGATTTATCTGCTTACTACCAAAAACTCTATAATTTCTACCTTGATAAATTAAAAGAACGTTCTACTAGTCCGAACTGGGTAAATGAGTTTGCTAAAGCAGAACAAGAAGATCCTCGTGATCAGCGTGATTACATTCTGACGCATCTAACACGTTTTAGTTCCCCGCAAGTGCAACTAGAACAACAGTTAGGAGTAAATGCAGAACACTTATTAGAGCAGTCTGCAGTACAAGTTTATGATGAGCAAGTGCGAGCGGATGCAGCTGATTTAGCCGCAGGTAAAAAGCTTGAGGAGAAATTCCTTAATGCTTATTTACAGCACAAAGCTAAATATCACAAAAATGTATCTACTCTTGATCTAAATCAACAAGCATTAGCAACTCAAGAACAAGTAAATCTTGAAGAAATTAGAGTTAAAGTAGCTAAAGCAAGTGCTTCTAAACCTGAAACGTTCTTTAAAGCTAGTAGTAAAGGCGAGAAGAAAAAGCATGAGCAAGAAGCTGCTCCTATTCAAGCACAAGAGCTAACTCTTGCTCAAGCACAAGAACCAGCTTCTACTCCAAAGCAAGAATCTTCAGCTGAATTAGATGTAAAACCTGCTCCAATTAAGCTAAGACGTCGTATCAAGCAAGCTGATGAAGCAACAGCTATAACTACGACTAAAAAAGCTGAAACTAAAGCTGCTGCTAAAGACAAGTCTAAGAAAAAAGATGAGGCTGATAAGCAAGCTAAAGTAATTAAAGTTGGTGAAATTTCTACACAAGAAATGACAGCTAAAGCTGCAAAAGCAGGTAAAGGTGCTAAAAAAGGCTCTAGAACTAAAAAAGTAGCAGGTAACGCTAATTCGTCATTAATTTCGGCTATAGCTCTAGATAATGCTAATGCAACATCTGAAACTACGTCTGCAGTTGAGACAAAAGCAACTGCTAAACGAGCTAATCGTAAGAGCAAAAAGCAAGATTCAGTTCTTTACGCGCGTATTGATTTACCTTTTGAGTTTGAAGATGAAAGCAGTAATGAGGTAGAGCCTAAAGCTGCTGCATTAGAACTTCAAACTGCCGTAGTAGAGCCTCAAGAGCAAGTTGTTGTAGTACAAGACAAAGTATCTACAAAACAAGCTGAAGAACTTGAGGTTGCTCAGGCTACAACTGAAGCTAATGAAGCTATTACTTCTGAAGTAAAAGAAGTAGAGAGCAAAACTAAAGCTACAAAAGCTAAAGCACCAAAGACAAAAGCAAAACAAGCTTCTCAAGCTCAAATTGCAGACGAAGAAGTTTTAGTTGAACTGCCTAAAGCAATAGAAGATACTACTGAAGTAGTTGAGACTCAAGTTAAAGCAGTTGATACTCAAGTTGAAGCAGTTGAAACTCAAGCTGAAGTAGTTGATACTCAAGCTGAAGCAGTTGAAACGCAAGCTGAAGCAGTTGATACTCAAGTTGAAGCTCTTGATACCCAAAATGAAGCAGTTTATACTCAATTAGAAACAGTTGAAACTCAAGCTGAAGCAGTTGATACTCAAGTTGAAGCAGTTGATACTCAAGTTGAAGCAGTTGGAACTCAGGCTGAAGCAGTTGTTACTCAAGTAGAAGCTGTTGATACTCAAGTTGAAGCAGTTGATACTCAAGCTGAAGTAGTTGGAGCTCAATCTAAAGCTCTTGATACTCAAGATGAAGTAGTTGAAACTCAGGTAAAAGCTGTTGAAGAAGATTCATCAGCAGTTGAAGATAATTTACCTGCTATTGAAACTGATACTAAAGAAGTTAAATCTAAAGTTCAACGAGCTAATAGTGATAAGTTCTTTAATGAGCAAATCCAACAAATGCTTGAGCAAGGTAATCTGTTTAATGTAAATAAATCTCATGAGTTATATACATTTTTACGAGCACATGCTTATACTTTAGCAGCTGTAACACCAATGAATGAGCTGCAAGTTCAAAGCATTATGCAAGACCTTTCTTTAGCTAGTGATGAACCGAAACTTCTTGCTTTAAATGATCTTGAGACTTATACACAAAAAGCTCAAGAGAATGTTGCTTTTAGTGCTTTATATCCACGTGTAACAGCTCTTTCTCGTTATACAGGAGTGATTTCGTTATACTTTGATAAGGTATTAACCTTATTAAAACTAAATCACAATACAGGTTCTCTGACTCTTGATTCATTACTTGATGAAAATAGAGTTAATGAACTTAATGCCCTGTTAACTAAAAACGAGCAAAAGAATCAAGAAGTCCAAGATATTAGTCTTTACCTCGAATCTAAAGAAATTAACTTTACGAAATTAGGTTACATGACACGTAGTCTAATTCAAGCTAATATCAGTGATTTCTTACGTCTAATTAAACGTGTGCCACATTATGCTTCATTATTTACAGCACGTATGAAGTGTTACTTTAAGCTTTTAGCCCAAGATGCTTATACTCGTCAAATGGAGTTTAAAGCATTAGTAACACCTTATGCGGAAAAATTAAAATTTAATCCTGAAGCTATTAATCACGGTACTAGTTATAACTGGAAAGCTGTAGGTAAAGGTTGGGTTAATAAAGAAGTATTCGGCGGTAAAATTTATAAAGTTTTAGTTGATAGTTTTGCAGAGAAAAAAGAATTAAAACTTAGTGAGTTTATTCGTTCGATTGGGATTAACGGTGTTGGACCTGCTGTAGCTGAAGACTTAACACGTCCACAGTTACTACCTGATATTCAGTCTTTAGTGAACTTTGATGCTCTTAAGATTACCAAAGCCATAAACTACTCATTATTTGTGCGTAATGTACTTAATACTAAATACGTACAAGAAGTAAGTTATGCTTATGATGAGCAAGGGGCAATTATTGCCAACATCATTACTAAAGAAGGACCTAAATCCTCAAAAACGAAAAGCTTACATCAAAGTTTTGATACTTTAAATACCATAAGTGAAGTGAATATTGTTACTAAATTTGCTCAAATGGATAAGCTTTCTTTAGACCTTGAGCAAATTGGTAAAGAGGAAACTATAAACACAATTGGTGCTGTTACTTTAGGCAATATTCTCCAATATTTTGGTGATAAGAATAATCAGCAAACTATTCAGCAATTTATTGATGCGGGAATTAAATTTAAAGCAAATCAAGCAAGCTTTAACAATGAATTATGTAATAAACGCGTTGTGGTTACTGGTTCATTAGTAATTCTCGATCGTAAAGCTTGTGCGAACTTTATTAAAGAATCAGGTGGTAAATTCTCAAGTTCTATTACTTTAGATACGGATATTTTAGTAATTGGTGGCGCAAGCTCACTAGAAGAATTACCAAATACCTCTAAAGTAAAACGTGCGCAAGAATTAGGGGTCAGACTAATGTTTGAACCTGAATTTACGCAAATTTACCAACAGTCAATAGCTCAAGAGCCTCAGGCATAAAAAGATTTAAGCTTCCAAGTTTCCAAGCTTTAAGCTTTAAGCTTTTGTCTTGAAGCGAATGGTTAATTTACCTGATTTGGTAAACTGCGATACTTATTTTTATCCTTTATTTCGCAAAATCTATTATTAGATAATTAAATCTATAATTAGAGCCCCTATTACTAGGGGCTTTTTTCAGCTTCGAGTATTGGCTGCTCGGCTTACGAGAGTTCTTTTTGCTATAATATTACTAGCCGTCAGCTTTATGGTTAAAGGCTTTTGTTGCTTAAAGTGAAGAGAGAAAATCTAGTTTATTTCTAGTTGAGGTAGATATCAGTAGAACTTAAAATAAGTAAAAATTATTTTTAAAGTCACTCGAAAGTTGCCTGTGAGTTGCCTGCAGTTATCTAAAAGTTTCCTGTAGGTTGCCTTAGGTTGCCAGAGATAGCATGAGGTTATCTTAAGGTATCTGATAGTAGTCAGAATATTAGGCATGCTTATGCTAACGTTCTCGTAACTAGGTGATTGCAGTTAGAAATATTATTTACTTATTTTATTTATATTTTACTTAGATTTTACTTGATAATCTCTTACTCTCTTGCTTAAAGTTTTTATTATCTTCATATTAAGGAAATGGTTTTGTCAGTAAGAACAAGTTTTACATTAGAGCCACAAGTTATCGATAACCTGCAAGCTTTAGCAGGGGTTAATAATGAAAACATTAAATTGCTTGAAGAAGAATTAGATATTGAAATTGGTGGTAACAATTTCAACATTGAATTATTTACAGATACCCCAAAACAAGCAATCTTGGCGCAAAACATTATCCAAGATTTATATCAACAAACCTTTATTGGTAAAAATAAAGTTAAAGATATTGAATATAAAGACGTATATTTAACGATCCACGAATTAAAAGCTCATCAGGCTGTTGCCGATGAGCGTTCAGTAGCAGAATTTTTACAACAGCAGCAAGCGCTAGCTAATTTTGAGCAAGCACAAGCTAAAGCACGCGCTGCAGAAGCTGCTGATTTAGATTTTGAGTTAGTGCAGTTAAGAGCCTTAGAAAACTTAGCAGCACAAAATCCACCTCAGGTAACAAATAAAACTTCAAAAGTACAACTCCCAGCAGCAGTACAGTCTGCGGTTGCTAGAGCAAAAGCAGAATTAGCCTCTGGTAACAATGCAAATCCTACAGTTAGTACCACTACGGTAAATGTACCAGTAAAACGTGATTATCGTGATTACCAAGAACATGAACCTGTAGCTGTAGGTGGTAAATATCAAGAGAATCTATTTGAGGATTTTGATGATCTCTTTAATCCTTTACCTGTAGATCCTAAAACAGCTCAACCGCAAATCCCTACAGGCGTAGATGTATTTGCTAACTATGAACAAAATGCTCAAGCGCAAGCAGCACAGGCTGCAACTCAAGCTAGTAATACACAAACCAGTGCAGCAAGTAACGTAAATGCTGCAAGTGCGGATAACGAGTTTATAGTGCCAACTTTTAATCCGCAGCAAGTAGATTTATTTGCGAATTATGATGCTCTAGATCAATCTCAAAATCAATATCAATATACTCAAAAGAGTCCACAAGATGCTACGAGTTCTTCAGCTAAAGTAGTTGCCGAGCAGCAAGAAGCTGCTCAAAAACCTCGCTTTTTAGGTATTCCTGGTTTAAAACCACTAGCTATTGATTCTGCAACCTTAAATCAATTTGCGAGTGCTAGTCCAACTTTACCTAATGCTAATGTATTAGAGAATCTTTTAAGTGCGTCATCGTTTACACAAAAGATTCTTTCTGATGGTGATTACTATTACCTCTTCTATAACCAAGAAAGTGAAGAAATTGATCCTTATTGGTACTTAGAACAATTTGATTTAAGTGCTGAGGATCGTCTACTTTATCAAGAACAAATTAACGATTTATTAGACTTTTTCAGCGTTAAAGGTCTAAGTGATGAACAAAAAGCTCTAGAAATTATGGCATTTTGTAAGTATCGTTACCTTGACGCGGTGGGGCAATTAGATTGGTCATATGGGGTACCAGAAACCTATTTAGATATTATTCTTTCTGGAGATGTCTTAGCCAATAATCCTAAAGCAATTGCTTGTAAAGAGTTAGTTGCAACTTTCAATGATATTCTTGAAGATGTGGCTCTTAATCGTGCGCAGCAAGATGATAAAGAATTAGGTTTAGTTGAACCTCAAGAAGAATCTTATGACTTAAGTGACTTTGTTAATGCTTTATCAGCAAACAAAGTACAAATGCCAAATTCTTCAACCTTAAACTTTACAGCTAAAGGTTTAGAATCTAATACGCAAAGTTTTACGGCAAATGCCCTAGCAAACTTTAATGAACATCAAGGTGATGAACAATATAGCGAAGAAGAACTATTACGTCGCTATGGTGAAATGTATCTGCAAGATCAAGCTAAAGAGCTAGATCAACAGTTTAGAACTAAACGTGGGCAAGAGCTGACTGTAGCTAACGATGCTGCTTTAAAAGAAACTGCACAAGGAGCATTCGCTCAAAGTGCTAACCCTAGTACTTTAGCAAGCGCAAATGGCTCGACTGTATCTAAAGAACCAACGCCAGTAAATTCTTCACCAATTGCATTACCGGACAAGCAAATTATTACCCCACAAGACGACATGTTCGCTCCGTTAGGTGGTGTTAAAATGCGTACTGAGCAGCCGAAAAAGCTGAGCCGTAATGAAGAGTTACAAATTGTTGAAGCAAAAAGACATACTGGTAACTTCTTAAGCATTTTAAGTAATGTACGTTGTAAATCATTAAATCAGCATCTCTTTGCTAAAGGGATTCTCGAAAATGATATTACGTTTGGTATTGGTCCGGCTGGTTCAGGGAAAACTTTCTTAGCTATAGCTACAGCCTTACAAATGTTGAACGAAAATAAAGTAGATCGTATTATTCTTTCACGTCCGGCTGTAGAAGCAGGGGAAAGCTTAGGCTTTTTACCTGGGACATTACAAGAGAAATTAGATCCTTATTTACGTCCGCTTTTCGATGCCATTATTGAAATTATGAAGCCAGAACGTGCGGAAAAACTGTTAAGTCAAAACAAAATCGAAATCGCACCTCTAGCTTTTATGCGTGGTCGTACTCTTTCTAATGCCTTTATCATTCTTGATGAAGCACAAAATACCACCGCTGCGCAAATGAAAATGATGGTAACGCGTTTAGGTTTAGGTTCGAAAATGGTTATTACGGGTGACATGAGTCAAACCGATTTACCGAATAATGTAAAATCAGGTTTAGTTCATGCTATGAAAGTTTTAGATAATGTAAAAGGTGTACGTTTTTATACCATGAGTAAAGAGGACGTAGTACGTCACCCATGTGTGGCTGCGATTATTGATGCTTATGATGAATACGAAGCCTTACATCCTGAAACAGTTGTAACCCCAAAACGTCGTCACCAAAATCCGTTACAAACGGTATTGGCTGAACAAGGATAAACATGACTTTAAAAATTGATGTAAATGATTTATTTTCTAGTGAAGCTAGTGCGCAATACTTACCAAGTAAAGAAGAATTAGCACAATGGTATGCGCAAGTAGAAAGTCGTTTAGAAGGTGATTTTCATTTATCGGTAACTTTTATCACTCCTGAATATATGCAAGAACTTAATGGAACTTATCGTGGTAAACCTTACCCGACTAATGTTCTAAGTTTTGAGTTTCAGGGTGATGAAGATGAAGCTGATTATTTAGGCTTTACTGAGCTAGGTGATTTATTAATTTGTCCTCCAGTTTTAGAAAAAGAAGCTGCAGAACAAGATAAACCACTACAACACCACTGGACGCATATTTGCTTACATGGGTTATTACATTTACTTGGTTACGATCATATTGAACCAGACGAAGCCGAGCAAATGGAAAGCCTGGAAAAAGAATTATTAGCTACTTTAGGTATTCCTGATCCTTATCGTGATGACGATCCGGAATTAGTGGCACAAATGCGTCAGCAGTTAGCTTAATAATTAATTTATAAATAATCCCTCTTGAGATAAATCAAGAGGGTATTTTTTTGTCAAAAAGCGGTCAGCAGACCACTTTTTAGGTACTTTTATTCTCTTTGTGTTTTTGTGCCAATTTTTAATTGCTTTCTATGCTATTCTATGAAGAGAAATAAGTCCTCGAGATAGTATCTTGGTTAATCTGAAGGAGCTCTATTGTTTATGGCAAGTTTATTTCCAGCTGTAACTTTTACTAATGAAATCTCTACCCCTTTACAAAAACAAATTTTTGCTTGCTTAGAAAGTAATAATTTGCGTGGATATATTAGCTTAGAACAAGCTACAGCCTTAAAAAATGAATTTGGTTTAAGTGAGCAAGAATTATATTTTGCGTTACTTCCATTTGCGACTAACTATGCATATCCTACTATTTCTAAATTCCACGTAGGAGCAATAGTTGAAGATTTAGATGGTAATTTCTATTTTGGTGGTAACCAAGAATATGAAGGCTTATTAATGCAGTACACTGTGCATGCTGAACAATGTGCGATTAATCATGCTTACTGTTCAGGAGCCAAAGGTATTAAATCAATTATTGTAAACTATAGTCCATGTGGACATTGTCGTCAGTTTATTAACGAAGTTAATACGGCTAAAGAATTAAAAATCTATTTACCACAAATCCCACAAGGTGCGCCACTAAGTCATTATTTACCATATAGTTTTGGTCCAAGTGATTTAGACATTAAAGAACGTTTATTTGATAATAATCGTTTAGAATCTTATTTCAAAGATCTCGAATATGAAGAAGTAAAAGAACGTGTATTACAACAAGGTAAAACTTACTCTCCATATTCAAACTCTCATGTGTTTGTTGCTGCTAAAACCGTTAATCGTGAGTTCTTTGTTGGACGTTATATTGAAAATGCGGCATATAATCCAAGTTTTCCAGCTGTATTATCAGCAATTACTTTAGCTCGTGTTTATGGCTTAGCTGGTAATAAGATTATGCGTTTTTACGTATACGAAAACAAAAACACTCCGCTGCCAGTTGCTGAATTAGTACAAATGGTAGGTGAGAACTTTGGTATTAATGTTGTTGTTGAACAAGTAGATCAAGATCCGTTAACTGCAAGTTTTTAATCTATAAAGCAACATATTAAGATATAGGCTTAAAGTTTAGTTTTAGCTTTAGCTATATTTTTAATCTACTAAATAAAGTTCAAGCTTTAGCAGTATTTTTATCCAAAAAGTTTAAGCATTTAAGGAAGTGAGGGATATCCCTTACTTCCTTTTATGCGTTCATAGCTCTTTAAATTTAAAATTATGAATTAGTACTATTA
>NZ_NRJG01000209.1 GCF_003585935.1 Psittacicella hinzii | reverse complement strand
AGATACATGTATAATATTTTAAGTTGAGACAAATGAGTAAGCTGCATTCAATGAGTGTAGCTTCTTTTTTATGCCTATAACTTCAAACATATGATGTGAGAAGTAACTACATTATTTTGTTCATACTCCTCACCTTAATTAATATTTTGATACTAGATATAACTTAATTACAATTTTTTATAATTGTGCTTACACCTTTTTATTACTATTCCGTAGTACCTAAATAAGAAAAATCTATAGTTGTATTGCAATGATTTTCTATCGAAAATATCGCCGTCTGAGAGGAGATTTGGTTATATAAAAATTTATGTAATTTTTTTATTTTCTCTCTTGAAAATAAATCTTTCACACCTATAAATTTAACAGATACATGTATAATATTTTAAGTTGAGACAAATGAGTAAGCTGCATTCACTGAGTGTAGCTTCTTTTTATGCCTAAATTTTGGCATTTGTGGTGTATCACTTTTTTTGTAGTATCTTTCAAAATCATTTTAAAAGGTACTTCAAATGTTAAGATTTCCAAAAAAATTAGAAAGCTCTGCTAAATTAGCCCTAAAATACATAAAGGAGCAAGGAAATATTTCAGCAGCTTGTAAGCAATACAATATTACTCGTTATAGAGTTATGCAATTTGCTAAGCTTACAGGTGTATATAAAGCTTTATTTCGTAAACGCATAACAGTTGTAAAAAGAGATAAACAGCTGTTAAATCATGTAGTGTATGTATTTTATAGAGTTGATTGATATTGTGTAGAGTATATTTTCTTTTAGTCAGTATTTACTTAAATAAGGAGAACTAATAAGCGAAGACGACTATAATAAATAGACTATGGGGGGAACTACTATAGGGCAGGATTGTTGATATGAGAGAAATAGACTGTTCGAATGGGATAATTAAACAGTGAGAATGGTACTCTTCAACTGTGAGAAATAAGCATCTAAAAAATTAATTCTTTTCATGATAATGATTGCATTTAACCTTATGAGGAAATAATTATTTACTCTATTTGCATAAAATGGCTGTATGCAATTTTTACAGTAAAAAACTGCTAATTTTGCAAAGGCTACGCTTGAATAACAAAAGCTGATTCAATCACTTACACAAAATTAGTTCTTCACATTATAGTTTACCATTACGTATCAAATTTATGTTTATGCATTAAAATCAACACTTAATAAAACCTTCCACCTAACCACTTCTTATTAAAAATTGTTACTATCATTCAAACTAATAGTAATTTTCACATCAAGTACTTCCTTACGCTTTTCTTACTCTTTGCAAAAAGTTGCAAAACCGCAAATACCAACCATACTCACTTGAAAAATTAAAAGGAGAGCTTCGGGGATTTTTTAATCTTAATCTTTATATAAATACGTAAAAATCGCTTACGTTTTCCTTACCTTTACTCTAAAATTTCATAAAAATTCTTATAATTTTCACAAACTTATCGACCCTATCACTTGAGATTTCACAAACTAGCACTTATAAATTAAATATAAATCAGACGCACAATTAATTATTTAAATACATTAATAGCGCTAATGCTTCTAAAGATATCCTTAAAAAAAACTTATCCTAGTCTACTTTTACGTTAACCTTTACATGTTTAGTAACCAATGCTTATACTATTGTCTTTTAAATTGGTTATAACATACTTAACTTTGCATAAGGGGGTCAAACACCATACACTTATACCTCAATAATCAAATAACATATGCTTTATCCTCAGAGCTAAAAGCATATATGGTTTTCTAGATTACTCTAGATTTAACTAACTCTCATACAAGTTCATATAGTAATTAGTGTATTAACCTACATACAGATGCTAGACATTTATGACTGGCGCATAACTTAATTACCTAATATTTATTACCTTAATTAACCTGATTTGAGGGCTGCCCTCAAAATAGAGCAGCCTTTTTTTATCTCTAGTTAAGAATACAATCAATCTCTAAATCTCTATTAACTGGGCTTACAGCAGGCAAAGGTAAAAAGAATATCAAGAACTTTAGAAAGCTACCTATATACTAACTACGCTAAACTACGCTAAGCTAACTAGGCTAACTAGGCTAACTAGGCTAACTAAGCAACCATACACCATATTCAACTAAAACTTGATAAAGTCTTAAAGTAAAACCTTTAACTATAAAGATCTTCAGGTTTAATGTAGCGTTCAATCCCTCTTAAACTGAGATAAGTGTAGAACAAAGATAAACTCTGAACTAATTATCAATTCTTTTCCTAAGTAACAAGTAACATTAGTACAAACTCAACCTTGAATATTTACTGTATTTTTAGTTTGAATAGTTTTATGCTGTTTAGTTTAAACGTTAGTAATACTTAACTCTACTATTAACGATTATGTCTTTTCTAATATTTATCAATAATGAATATAACAATCTGAGGAGTTGGAGCTTAAATTAGCTTTTCTTCAGAGCACCGAATATACATATAAAGTTTTTAAAGCTTTAGGTTTTATTGTTCATAAGTGTAAATGTACCTAGAGTACAAATCATGCCCTTACCATTGTGTATAAAACACAAATAAGGATTATGAACTAAACTTTTAAGTTTATTAAGTTAAACTTGTCTTTAAAGCTTACTATTTATAACCTCTTAAATCCTAATTTCATATACTCTAATAAACCTTAAAAAGATAAAGTTTTTGCGAACACGGCTAACCCCTCAGCCGTGTTTTTTACGTGTGTCTAACATAAGCTGTACTACAATGTAAGATCTGTGATGTATCACTTTATCTAAAATAAGACCTCTTTAATGATAGCTCTTACTCTTAATGGTAGTGTTTATATTTAAAGATATACATCACAAGGTAGTGCTCAAACTAAATAGCAGTGCTTAAACTACTGCAAATTCACAGAAAATCTCTAGCAAATTTTACATAGCAAAAGCCGAGGATAAGTGCATTACTTATCCTCGGATTTTGCTTATTTTTTGTAATGTTTAAATTGTGGAGTTTCACTTTTTAGTCAATAATACAAAAGGAAATACTCAATTATGAAGCCTCATCTAAAAGATGCTCATTACGCCATAGATCTTCATAAGTCTCACGTTGACAGATTACGTGCGCTTTTTCGTCATCAACTAAAATTTCAGCGCATTTTGGACGTGAGTTGTAATTCGAACTCATGGCACTACAATAAGCACCAGAACCACGCATAGCTAATAAATCACCAGGTGCTAAACGTAATTGACGACTTTTACCTTGGAAATCCCCAGTTTCACACACCGGACCTACTACGTCGTAGAGTTTGATGTCTGCACTTGGGTTTTCTTCAACAGTAATAATATTCATATACGCGTTATATAACGACGGACGAATATTATCGTTCATCCCTGCATCTACAATGGCGAAATTTTTATCGAGATTGTCTTTAGTGTATTCTACTTTATAGACAAAAATCCCAGCATTAGCAACAATTGAACGTCCAGGTTCTACGATTAATTGTAGTGTACCTACATCTTCAAATAGATCCGCTAACTCTGCATAAGCAGCATTAATTAATTCATTTGGTAATGGAGGTGCTTCTACTGAGTAAGTAACTCCTAAACCTCCACCAATATCTAAGTGAGTTAATTGAATACCGCTACCATAAAGTTGACGAATTAAGCGTTTTAATTCTTTAATGGCATCAATGTAAGGTGAGATTTGAGTTAATTGTGAACCAATGTGGAAATCTAGACCTTTAATTTTGATGTTGCGCATGGTTTGCGCTCTTTGATATTCACCTAAAGCTTCTTCGATCGGAATACCAAATTTATTTTCTTTTAAACCGGTTGAAATATACGGGTGAGTTTTCGCGTCAACATTTGGATTAATGCGGAAACTAATCGGTGCAACTAAATTTAAGCGAGCCGCAACCGCATTAATGCGATCTAATTCTTGCGCAGACTCTACGTTAAAACAGTAAATACCTGCTAATAATGCTTGTTCAATTTCGGCTTCAGTTTTAGCTACTCCAGAGAAAATTACTTTATGCGGATCACCACCAGCAGCAATAACTCTAGCTAATTCACCACCAGAAACAATATCAAAACCTATGCCTTGTTTAGCTAATAATTGAAGAATTGCTAAATTTGAATTAGCTTTCACGGCATAGCACACTAAACCATTACGTCCTGCAAAAGCCTCTTTAAATGCTTGAACATGACGGAGTAAAGTAGCTTTAGAATAAATGTATAAAGGTGTACCATAAGTCGCTGCCAGTTGCTTTACTGGAATATTTTCAGCATAAAGTTCACCTTTTTGATAATTAAAATGATCCATAGATTTGCAAAATCAACTAGAGTAAATATGGTACAAAAATAGATAACTTGGCTCTTACAAGTTATCCCTATAGAAGTAATTTATTATATCTAATTTTAACCGCTAAAGCGGATAAAATTAAGAGTAAAAGCCGTTTATTTCATTAGGAAAAATCCCAACTATAACCCATCACTCTTACACATATTGTATTAGCCACATAATGATAAAAGAGTTAGCTCTAAAGCTAACTCCTTGAATAACCGAAATATAAATAAAACTTCTTAGGATATGACGATTGTCTGAAGTATAAGCAATTAGAATACTCGCTCACCTTTTTCTAGTTTTTGATAAATATCATATAATTCATCAAATAACTCGGTTGTACGTTGATCAATTAAATGGAAGAATTTACCTTCATCACTATATTTCTCAGCAAATTCTAACACTAATTTAATACCAGACTTTTTATAATTACCAATCTTAAACTCTAGATCAGCATTAGTAGAACTAATATTTATTAATTTTTCTAATGGCAGTAAATTACCTAATTTATTAACCTGATTTTTAACTGCAGCAGGACTTACGCCTTTAATCTCCGCACTAAAGTTCTTGTGGTTTTTCGTAGGGAAAATATGTTCAACTTGTAAATCACAAGGCAATAAATTATACACTCTGCTTGGATTATCCGATTTTGCTTGTTTTGCATAAGCTAAAATCTTTAATAAGAATAAATTAAGTTCACTAGATGTGAATTTAACTGAATCTAGATCTTCACGTTTATCAATTCTTGGATTAACTGTTTCTTTAGCATCTAGGAGGTCTAGAGCATCTTCATAGTATTTCTTAGGATAACCGTCTGGATCCTGAACAATAACATTAGTAAAGGCTAAAATTAATGAATTTATTTGTGAAGTGCCTCCATTATTAACTAAAGAAGCTAAAATTGTAGATATGAAATAACGCATCAGTTTTTTCATATCTTCTCTGAATTGTTTAATTTTCGAAGGCTCACCATTAGGTTTATGCAAATGATAATAGAGAGCAATTAAAAATATTGGAGACTTACTTTTTAAGCTAATGGTAGCTAGAATATCTATCATCATTAGAATTTCATCATCAATCCAAGAGATATTACTATCTTGACCTAACAAATCTGGGAATTCTTTAACTAATTCATTATGACCTTCTCTTTGAATATCTCTTATTTGTTCGTATTTACCTTGCTTTAATAACTCTTTTAAATTACTCTTATTAAATAATTCATTACGTTTCTTACTATAAATGAAGCCAATGATGCGCCATATATTTAGTACATCTTTTAAGAATTTTAAAATACTTTCTGCAACATTCTCTTCTTTAGAATAAACAGTGTAAATCTTTTTAAATAGATCTACTTGTTTCTTCCCTTTATAGGTATGTCTATCACGTAATTGGAGTAAGTTAAAATTAAATACATCAAATGTACCAACTTTCCCTTTTAAATAAAGATAATAACTTTCAAATAGGACTGATAACTCATTTTTCTTAAGATTTATATCCGCAAGTAATTTACTAGCTTGACTAGCAAGAGAGTTCCATTCTTTTAAGAAATCATTACCTGCATTATCTTTTTCTCTACCTACTTTACCCTCAATAGCTTTGTTATAAAGTAATACTTTCGTTAAATCGATTTCAGACAGAGCCACACCACGATAATTTAAGGTTTCGAAGATCTTTAAAGATAAAGCAAGATCTGAGGTTTTCATTGCTACTAAATAAACATTATTTAGTAACACTAATAAGAAAGAGTAAAGTAGTTTAACTTTTTCTTTTGGCTCGAATTCATTAGCTAATTCGTTTAGTTTTTCTTGAATTAACTCGTAATTATTTACGTAGATACTTTGGCTATCAGTTTCGTTTTTATAGTAATTTTCAGAATAGATCAGAATATTCTCTAGATCTCTCTTATGTTCATCGTCAATCAATTTAGATTTAAAGTACGATTTTTCTGTATCTACACTAGATCGAGTATACCAAAGTACTTTTTGTATATCGTTTTGTAAACGACTAATTACAGTTAAATTTTCACTCTCATCTTTTGCCATTTGCGACAACTTACAATATGCCGCTTTTAGAATTAAGAAAATGGTAGTTAAACGCTGCTGTCCATCTATTACAGCTTCCTCACCATTCTCCATATCACAAGTTACTATCGATCCTAAAAAGTACTCTTCTCTTGAAGGATTTTCGCTATTTTCAATAAATTCTAGAATATCTGAAAATAACTTGTTAATCTCTTCACTTTTCCAAGTATAAGGTCTTTGATATTCAGGGATGATAAGCTCATTACCTTTACCTACAGAGCCAGCTAAAAACTCTCCAACACTTAGCTTATCAACTTTTACATGTGCCATTTTTGGATTATCCTATTAATGAGATTGATACTAAAGCATGATTCTATCTTCTTTAAACTCATAACTATTTTATAAATTAATATAGGTATGAGTTTTTTAAAGTAAGGTCTATAAATCATAGTTTATTATAGAATTTCTCTTTTATTATCTCACAGCTCCTGCACTTAATCCTAGATTTAAGGCATAATTTAGCAATTAAAAAAGGAGTAACTTGATGTTACTCCCTTTAAATATCTTATCTTAAATGAATTAATTAAGATCCTTAATAATCGTTTCGCCTCTACTAAGAAGACTATGTATTTGTTTCAACTCTTCTTTTAGTGTTTCAGTACGATCTGTAATAATATACTTGTATCTTCCAGCAGAATCATTAGGATATGCTCGTTTAAGATCCTTAGCGAAATCCTTAACCAAATCGAATTGACTATTAACGTAAGCTTCTAGCTTTTTATTAATACTTTTATTACCAATGCTACTATTTATGTAATTTTCTAATGGTAAGAGATTACCGATTTTTAGGATATCTTCTTTTACTTGTTCTTCACTGATATTTTTTCCTATCATTTTTAAACCATCACGATTATCTTTCTTTTTGGGAATGATATGTTCAATATCAAATACCGGTGGTAATAAATTGAATGGCTCAAAAGCAGAACTAGTTGTTTGTTTGAAATATGCTATTAACTTAAATAAGAACTGTTGTGTTGGTAATTTACCGATTGTATCAGGTATTGTCAAGTTTGTACTATCTTTTAGAAGATATTCTTTTTTATTTTCTTTATCCTCTTCAGTTACTTGCACGGTCTTAAAGATTTTAGCCGGATCTAAACTTGCAATAGCTTGCTCAAAGCTATGCTTATCGTATAAATTCTTATACATGGCAATACTAAAAGCAATATTTACCGGTTCTAATTTATTATCAGCATATCCGTAAACAGAAACTAAACCAAGAATACTACTAATGTAGTATCTCATAAAGCGAGTCAAGTAATCTCTAATAAGAACATCATCTAGTACACAATTGTATTTTTTTGCAACTTTTTGTAATAGCACAAAATAAGTAGCAAGCAACACATATGGTGATTTACGACCATATCCTAAAGAGCCAAGAGTATCAAATAGAGCTAAAAATTGACGATCTGCAGCCCAAGATAATTCTTTATTAGAATCACTCCCGTCTGTTATTCCATATTTGATAGTTAGATTTTTTAACTCGTCTTTAATAAGTAGATAAGATCTCTTTTTATTCGTTTCACGTATTACTTTCACGTTGTTAAATTCTCTAATACGATCTTCATTGGCTAAGTAACTCGCTACTTGCCATACTTTATAGGCTTGATTTACATAATCAAGAATATCAAAGGGAGAATCTTTTAATGCTTCTTCTCTTATCTTTTTATAGGCATCTTTTATTGGTCTTTGCTTGTTACGTAAATCTCTAATATTAAGACTAAATTGACCTGTATAATTGGCTCTACCTTTTAAATCTAGTGCATAAGAATCCAATAACACATACATTATTTGATCTTTATCTATTACACTTGCAAGTTCTTCACTATCTGCAGTTAAAGTTTTGTTCCATCTATTAAGGAACTCATTAGCTTTTTCACTAGAATAGTTTGGATCATCTTTAATTTCATCGTATAAATCTACTTTGAGCAAGTCACTAGCAGATAAAGGCTGCCCACGATCGTTAATTGTACGGAAAATTGTAAGAGCTGAATCGAAGCTATCGGCTGTAACAATAAGTAATTTTACGTTTTTAATAAAAGTATTAATAAATAAATAGAATGGTTCTACTACAACAGATGGTTTATTAT
>NZ_NRJG01000208.1 GCF_003585935.1 Psittacicella hinzii | reverse complement strand
TACCTTTTTAACTAAGGATATTTAGCTCAAGATATTTAACTAACAAGTTCTAATCTCAAGACACTTGCAGCTAAGGCTAAATAGACTTAGGTAAGTAGGTAAATAATGCTAAATAAAAATATCCATACTAACCTATTACAAATTATAAAACTTTACCATTTTAATGTAAAAAAATTATCAAACTTCAAGCCAAAAAAAGCAAAAAAAGCAGCTTAATTAGCCCAATTTAAGAATGATTAACAACTATTAGGATAATTGCTATACTTATTTCTAATCTTGATTAAATGTTAAGATTTGAGAAATAAAGATAAATAAGTAATTTAAGAAATAAAAGTAAATGAGAGCGACTCCCCACAAGAGGATCAGTTCAAAATTAAAAAGCGAGCAATAAAAAAGACTGCAATGATATTGCAGTCATTTTAATAAATTTAAATTAAAGAATTTTTTATTTACCTTTTTCGTACATAAAGCCTCTTGAAGGGGCTAATTGTAACGATTTAATAAATTGTTCTCTGCTGTGGATACGGCGATAATAGTTAGCAATTTTTGTCGGTAAGTTTGACATGCGCGTATCTTGGTGTGCACGGAACAGTTTATATAGTAAAGGTGCAAAGTAACAATCTAATACTGAGAATTCTTCATCAAAGAGTAGATTAGTATTCTCATTGAAAATACCTTGAATGTCACGAATAAATAAAGTACATTCATCTACACAGCGATATAATTCTTCAGGATTATCTGAATTTAGTCCATCTAAATATGGTAAAACACGTTGATCGATTAACTTAATAATTAATCTTACTTTAGCTTTTTTCTCTGGACCAGTAGGGAATAATGGAGGATGTGGATATTTATCGTCTAAATATTCTAACGCAATATGCACATCTTCAATTTTTAGGTCGCGATCAATGATCGTAGCACGATGAAATTCATGTTCAGATCTACGTCTACTTGGTAAACGAACTGGACTTTGTAATTCATCACCGACATGCTCTACATCATAAGCAATGCCTTTTTCCGTAAGTGCAAGGCGTAAAATATGACTTAACACGTCGTTTTCGCCAGAGAATAAAGTAAGAACCGAGCGCTTCATATACATGAACTCCCAAGTGATTACCCTGAAATAATCCAGATATTGAAGCCTATATCGGATAAGTTTTCAAGTGTAATATAAAGTGAATAAGAGAGAAACTCTTTGATGTTTATTTAAGATTATTGAATAATCTTAAATAGACTTTGTTAATAACCAGCAGTTTAATGTTTAATATTATGCTTATGATTCACAAGTTAAACTAAATCTAAACTTACACTCAATTTAAACTAATGTTAAACCAAGTGTCATTTAAGCTATAAAAACCAAACTTATTTTTAGGTATTTCTTATCTTTTATCAATCCTAGTTAAATAGCATATGAAGCTATAAAAC
>NZ_NRJG01000207.1 GCF_003585935.1 Psittacicella hinzii | reverse complement strand
AACAGAAAGTCATACCTTCCTTGATAATTAGAAATACTTTATTGCTTATTTTGTAACGAAAAATCAATAGTTTATTATTACTTTGGAAAAAGTGGTTTAAAGGTTAAGAGTTCAATAACTAATTTAATATCACCACTTTCTAAATTTTCTTTAAGTGCTGCACGATCTTGCATTGCTCCAGCATAGATAAAATAAGGAGAGCCAGAAAAAGCTGTGACTAAATTTTGACTTTCGCTTGAGTGATCATTATCAAGTACTACAAATTTACTCGGATTAACATCAAAAGAAATACTCGAAGCCATGGTTAGCAGCATAATAGCCGGTCCACCAATCGCAAAGAATAAGCGAATTTTGTCGCGTAACAGTTCACGTCCTTCGCGAATGGCAAATGCCCAAACTAAGGTGAACCATGTCCATAAGCCACTAGTAGCATTATTATTTTTGTGAGCATTTGAGTTAGTAGGCTCAATGGCTATTGGTTGAGGATTAATAATATCATCAGCATTCTCTTCTAAATAGGAAATAAATGCCTGTTCAAGAGTATCCGCTTGCTTACTAAGCCGTAAATTTTCCGGTGTATCTACCGCTAGAACTTTACCCCGATGCATTAAAGAAATACGATCACATCTTGCGGCTTCATTCATAAAGTGCGTCGTAATAAAGATAGTTATACGATCTTCTCGTGATAATTTAATTAAGTATTGCCAGAACATATCACGGGCAGCAGGGTCTACTCCTGAAGTTGGTTCGTCCAGAATTAACACTTCAGGATGATGTAAACAAGCAGCTGCTAATTGCAATCTTTGTCTGATTCCCAAGGATAAAGAAGAAGGAGTTGTATGAGCTAAATGCGTTAAATCAAATTGTGCCAACGAGCGATTAACATATTCTTGCCACTCTGGTTGCGGAATTTGATAGAGCTTAGCATGTAACATTAAATTTTGTTCTACGGTTAATTCTTCGTAGAGCGAAAAAGCTTGCGACATGTAGCCAACTTTTTTACGTGTTTCCATGTCATTAGCATCTAAATGTTTCCCTAAGAGTTTACAGCTGCCTGATGTCGGTTCTAATAATCCTGTAAGTATTTTCATAGTTGTAGATTTACCACAACCATTTGAACCAAGGAAGCCAAATATTTCTCCACGCGGGATAGTAAAACTAACATCATCGACCGAAGTAAAATTACCAAAACGTTTAGTTAAATTATGGGCTTCAATTGCAGGGATTTCTTTCTCATCTACTTGGAAAGGTGGAATAATTAGCCCTTGTTCTGCACCACGTTTTTCAGGAGGTAGAAGTTTAATGTATGCTTGTTCTAAGTTGGTTGAGTTAGTATTTGCCATCACTTCTAGCGTTGGGGCATTGGCTATAAGTTTTCCCTCATCCATAGCTAAAAGATGCTCAAATCCTTGCGCTTCATCAATATAAGCGGTTGCAACAATGACCGTCATCCCTAGAGTTTCTTTGCGTAAATCTTCGACTAGACTCCAAAACTGACGACGTGATAATGGGTCAACTCCTGTAGTTGGTTCATCAAGAATTAACAAATCCGGACTATGTACTAAAGCACAACATAGACTAAGTTTTTGTTTCATTCCTCCTGAAAGTTTACCAGCAGCACGTTGCGCAAAGGGTAATAATCCGGTTGCATTTAATAAACGCTTAATACGTTGTTCACGTGCTTGTTTATCTAAACCAAATAAACGTGCATGAAATTCAATATTTTCTAAAATCGTTAGCGTTGGATAAAGGTTCTTGCCTAAGCCTTGGGGCATAAATGCAATTTTATGCGCTAGTTCTTGGCGATGGATCGGATTAGCAATATCTTTGGCAAAAACTTTAATTTGTCCTTGCTGCAGTACTTTTACTCCAGCAATTAGAGATAATAAAGTAGATTTTCCAACCCCATCTGGTCCAATTAAGCCTATGGTTTTACCTTGAGGTATATCAAGCGAAATATTATTTAAAGCTTGTACTTGTTTATCGTAAATATGGCTTACGCCTGTTACTGATACTGCAATTTTATTTTCACTCATGATTAATACCTATTACGGTAATTTCACTTGGTATTCACTTGGCCAAGCTGCACTACTATCGTAACGTACATATCCCATGGCAGGCATGCCACTTTTTAAAAGACTACTATATTTTTGTGCCACGTCATGCGTAATTTGTAACTTAACTTTGAACACTAATTTTGTTCGTTCGTCAGCAGTTTCAACTGATTTAGGGGTAAATTGATTTTGTGAATCAACGTAGGTTACAGATGCTGGAAATACAGCGTCTACTCCATCTAAAATAATGCGTGCTTCTTGACCGATTTTTAATTGGTTAACTTGTTCCGTTGGTAAGAAAATATTAATGTATACGTTTGTTGGATCTAAAATGCTGGCAATTTTTGCTCCAGTTGCTACTACATTACCAGGATCAACTAAACGATATTCAATTCGTCCCGCAATTGGTGCGTTGATCGTCATATCTTGATCCATAGTTGAAGCAGCTTGTAATTGAGCATTGGCAGCACTAACTTGAGCTTGCGCTTGTGCCACTGCAGATTGTGCACTTTCGACCTGTGCTTTAGCAGAATTATAGTTCGCTAAATGTTGTTGATATTCTGTGCTCGAAATTAAATTATTTTTACGTAATTGACTAGCATTGGTATATTCTAAACGGGCAATTTTTAATTGCTGTTGTGCTTTATCCAAAGCTGCCTGTGCAGCAACAACAGCTTGTTGGGTACTTGTTACTTGTGCATGGGCATTTTCAAGTTGCGCTGTCGTTTGAGCACTTTGTAAAGTAGCTAAAGCTTGGTTTTGTTTAACAACTTCGCCCTCTTCAATCAGCACTTTCTCTACTTTACCTGAATATAAAGTTGCTACATCGATACGTTTAACAACAATCCGACCATTTTGCCCAGCTATCCCAGTTGGTAAGGCTTTAACTACATTGGTATATATGTAATAACCAGAGCCTAGTAGAATGAGAACTACGATCCCTATTAACAATCTAAGACGTTTATCCATAAGTTTGACCAAAAAGTTTAAATTGATTAAGTTCAAAAATAGACTAAGTTCAAAATATTTATTAACTATTGCGTAAATAATTATAGAGCTACTTAGAGCTTTTTAATACCAACACAGAATAGACTGAAAGTTAGGATAAGTATACAAAAATGTAATTTTTGTTTATTATTAAACTACTCATTTGCGCGTTGTTTAGCCAAAGCTAAATTTCTACTCAAATATTGTTAAATTTTTGTATATGTATACGTGAAAAATAAAAATTTACCTGTATATTAAGAATGTAGAAAAATATTAACCATAAACCTTATCACTATTACCTAAGAGCTTTAAATTCGACCGTAGTAGAGATTTAACTTACTAACAAACTATGCAAAACTTTTTACAGCAATTATTTGTACAGTTCAATCGTTTTCTTTCTTGGTTTAACTCTTTACCTAATTACGTAAGAATTATTGCTCTTGTCGTATTTTTTGCTTTAACTTTTAGATTCTTCTTAAAAGTAGCTTTCTATTTATTGGTAGCATTTGTTATTTGGTATGTCTACGAAAAATTCTTTCGTAAGCGCTAGCACAACGAGTAAAACGTAAAAAGACAAATCAACAAATAAATATTAATTTAAATTTTAGGGAACTAAGATAAATAAAAAACACATAGACTTAATAAGAAATTATTTTATTAATTAAATTTTGCCTAATATAAGCAAAAAATCTTTAATTTTTTGTTTCCTAAAAAACAAACACTTAGACAAAAACTTAAAAATATTTTTAAAAATCTCTTGCATTAGACTCTTTTCTGATCTATAATAGTCAGCGTTGAGGAAAGACAAGAACTTAAAAAAAAGATACTTCTTAAAGTTTTTGTGGATCTTGCAATAAGGTTTTTTATTGCGGGATGGAGCA
>NZ_NRJG01000206.1 GCF_003585935.1 Psittacicella hinzii | reverse complement strand
ATGTAATATTATTATCTAAAGTTACGCGAGCTTTATCTCCGATGATTTCTTTAACTACACCAGTGCGTTTGTCACCAGCAAGAACTTTTTGTCCTACTGCAAACGCTGGGCGACGGAAACCGCTTTGTGGGCGACCACCACGGTTTGGTGCGCTTGGGCGACGACCGCCAAAGCCTGGTTTTTTACCACCAAAGCCTGGTTTACGAGTAAATTGTGGTTTTGGTTTGATGTTTGAACGGTGATATTCTAATTCTTCAGCTGTTAAATCAACTACCGCTTCACCTTGTAAGTTGAAGCGTTTTTGGTGTTTTAATGCAGCTTCATGGTAAGCTTCGTTACGAATGTAACGTGCTAAGAAATGACGGATTAGAGATTTACGTAATGGACCTTCTTCAGTTGCAATAGCAAATAATTCTTTATGCACGTCAACTGCTAAAGGTTTAATATTGTTGCGGTCAAACGCTTGAGGGAATTTAGCGTGTAATGCTTCGTATGTTTGTTCAATACGTTCGCGTTTTTGTTGTTTCTCTAATTGTACTTTACGTTCTTGTGGAGATAATGGGCGACGACCAAATGGTTTTTTATCGCCTGTACGACCTCCGCGTACTGGACCACGGCTTGGTTTACCATTAAAACCAGCTTTACCGCCTACAGAAACTGGGCGATAACCTGAAAACTTACGGCCTGTAGAGCTGCCGTTGCTTGGTCTGCTTTGACTCTTAACGCGAGGAGTAAAGGCTTTTCTCTCTTCTGACATATAAAATAATCCCTGTAAAATGAAAACAGATTAATTCTAGTGGGGGTATTGTTACCTCAATATTAAAATTACTGCTGAAAAAATTTCAGTAGCTAATATATGAAAGTAGAATTTTCTGCGTTTTGTTTATGAAAATAAAAATAACATCTTTATTATATACTACAAAAAAATCAAAATTTTAGTTTAATATAAAAAAGTTGTCACGGATCGCAGTTTTCTATTTGAGAATACTAATTTTTGAATATTTTTATAAAAACGCTTGTAATTACAAGTTTTTTATGCTTAATCAGGAATTGCGATTTGTATAGTAAAACCGTTGTAATAACCATTTGATAAATAATGGTTGGGTTTAAGTG
>NZ_NRJG01000205.1 GCF_003585935.1 Psittacicella hinzii | reverse complement strand
GTTTTCACCTCACACATCTATGACTGTCATGAGCAAAAAACTATTTAAAAATACGATAAAAATACCTTATTCAAGTTTTGAAGCTTTAAATAATATCTATCAAATAATGCTTAGAGCTACAGAACTTGACAGTAAACAATTTGTTAAATTTACTAAACAATCTTGGTTAAACCAAGATTATTCATTTACAGGATCTACTTCATTCAAAGACTCCTATAAATCAATTTTCACTAAATATTACGATGTATACGATTATAGTGTATGTTTAAAAATGTTAGCTGCAGGAATGCTTCATAACATGAATTACTCAAGTGAATTTTTTGAAAATATTAAGAAAAATCCTCATGACAAAGATGTTTTCATTAACTATGAAACTTTCGATTCAGTTAAAACATTGTTGGACAGTGTAAACTCCAACACCCTGCATTACAATATCTTGTTTAGTATTTTAGATCCTGACGTTTCATTAGTATCTCCAATCGATAACCAGATTGTGTCGCCGCATTATACGTATTTTGCTAGTTTAAGCCTTTTACGTATTTTTAACATATCCAACTGGAATACTTGTGGAATAAGGGATTTTACTAAAGACACGCTAAAAAGTCTTGACTACTATAAAAATGATAACTTTATCGGTTTTAACTGTCGTTATAAAATTTCCGGTAAACATGGTGTATTTCCACAGTTACGTAATATTCGAGCTCTAAAACTTTTAGATCTTTACAGCATGCCTGAGCTCATAGCTCTTAATGGCAAGGCTGTACAGTCTGCGGCTGTTTATATTTTCTTCAATTTTACATACTTTAGCAGTGAACAAACTATTGATGACTGCTATATGATTATCGATCGTGAAGGATATATCCTTGAAATCGATGAATTAACCTCAGAAAATATTAGTAAGCTACAACAATTTGAGCCAGATATTATTGATATTTTGCTCAGAAAAAATAAGAATCCGGTTCTAGATACTTACAGTAATACAACCTTTTATGGTAAACGTACAATTGTTATAAATCTTCATCAGTTAACTGTTACCCCTGGATTTATTAATATTAATTTGCATGGAGTTGAAAATCAATTTTTCGAAATGTGTCCAAACTTAGAAACTATTCGAAAAATAACACGACGTGCTTTCCATTACGGCATTACTTCATGGCAATTCAATAATAAGAATATGGCAAATACGATAGCTGATCTTTGGTTAGCTTGGATGTATAAATTTCACTATAAACATCCTGATATTTGTTTAGGTGTTGTTGCAGATGATCCTGAAGGAAGATATCCACTAGTTCAAAATAAATGGCAAAGTAGTGTTAGTCGTAATTTGCCTCAAGAAACTCGATACTACAATCAATTTAACAAATTTATTCGTGCTAATCTTTTAATAAATCAATACTCAAGTTTATTAACTTTAGCTTTATGCAATTATCCGGTTAAAATTGGTGATTTACCAACAGATTTTCTTAAGGAAAAAGGTAGTTCTGATATTAAATATGCTAATGAACACTTATACATGGTAGGTCAGTTCACACCGCAAAAATTCAGACAATACTGTAAAAAATATTATTATGACTATGTTTATGGATCTACTGGCAATAATTCAAATATGGGTAGATACATAGATATTTACAATGCTAATTCCAGATATGATCGTACTTATAGCAGTTATGAACAATATAAGGATTTAGCTGCGTTTCTCATACATACTTCTACTAGCTCTTTTTGTAAAGTTGAAGATTATATAAATTTCGATCTCGAGTTTTTACAAAATAACAATCGAGAAAGAATCCCTTTTACAATCCAAACTAAGAAAATCGGTGAAAATACAGTCAATTTAGTTAAAACCCTAATTAAAGAAGACTTTTTCCTTCATGATAAATTAATAAATACTAGATTTTACCACGATTGTTTTGCACCCCCTGAAAATCATAGAGTAATTCAATCACATAACACCTCTTTGATTGATAACTATTTGTTGCATATTGCTAATATGCGTTACAATTTATTACCAGCCTCTACTTCAATAGATAACTTTGATCAATATCTACAAGATATGAGACTGGATAATAATACTTTTTTCTATATCGATAAAGTAAAATCCGAACTTAAAGACAAGTCGCAAGTTGAAAAGCAATTAAAAAAATCCGTGAAATCAATTTTACGTGAAAATTTCGATAACATTGCTATAAAAGAAATTGAAAAATATCAAGGTAAAAATAATTATCCAGTTAAATCATTAAGCTACTTCGAAGTTAATTGCAAACGTAATATTTACAATTATCTGCAAGTTAAGAACATGGAAGTTAATATAGATCAAAAATCTGATAAACATCCAGTTCCAAAAATTTACCGTACAATTTCTCAACTGAGCAAATTAAACCACCAAAATGAATTAACTAGATCATTTAACATTTATGCTGATTGTTCAATTGTAAATCAACAGTTAAACACTTGCTTTACAGATAAAGCTGTAGCTCTATTTAACTTTAAACCTAAACAGTTGTTACAGTATAACTTTACTGTTCACCATGACCCTAAAGCTGTGGTTATACGATCTCATGAATATGATCAGGGTTACGAGTTTAATAAATTAAGTTTAAGTGTTCTGCCACAAGTAATAATTACTTTTGAGCATGTAGGACGAGAATTTAATGATAAAAGCTACGAGAAAATCTATACGCAACAACAGCATAGACTGTTAACTAAATATACGCATTTACAAGCTGCACATGAGCTTCAAAGTAATTACAAAGGCGGACAAGATATTATTCACAACGAGGCGTTAAAACAAGACATTCTTAATGCTCCAAGCCCAGATAAATATCACTTTTATGATAGTTTAAATGATATTTTTGGTGCTAACTATCTTGCAAATCGCTTTAATATCGATATGGACGCTCAAGACAAGGCTACAAGTAATCCATATGAGTTTATGAGACGCCTTTTCGAGAAAGAAGGGGAAGAAGGTGCTAGAAATGCAATCAAGTACTTCACCTCTAATCCTGCAAAATTATTACGACGTAGCAACAGTTTAGGATCTCTTAAAGAAGGTGCTCTTGCTAACTTCTTAGTGTGGAATCCTGATTTTTCATCATTAGCAAGTACCTGGGTTAATGGTATCTGTGTTAATCGCAATAAATTTTTAGATAAGCTTTCTAATAAAGTTATTGATGATATACTCGAGAAATTTGAATTACTTGTTGATCGCAAGACTAAAGTTAAAGTACCGAGTACTATTAATGCAGGCGTTATTATGCAGCGTGCTACTGAGAAAATCCTTAAAGAACTATATCATGCTGATGAGATTGATGAAGTGAGAGATAATGAAGAATTGATGCTAGCAATATACATGGCATTAATTGTTGCAATAGAGCAA
>NZ_NRJG01000204.1 GCF_003585935.1 Psittacicella hinzii | reverse complement strand
AACTTAGGCGTGTCTTTGTTACTAAAATAGTTTATAATTTGAGTATACTATTAAATATTTTTTCATCGGTGAATCTTATCAATAGATAAAGAGTGATTTTAAATATTATTTTTACTTAAGCTATTATTAACTCTATTCACCTGTTACTATTTCTTATCTGTTTTATATATGAGTTTAGACCTCTCAAGCCTTCAATTAAAAGACATTAAATATGTACTCGCCGTATATCGTATGCGTAGCTTCCGTAAAGCTGCAGAAGTTTGTGATGTAACACAAGCGACGATTAGTGGACAAGTGTCTAAGGTCGAGAAAATTCTTAATGTTACTTTAATTGAGCGTAGCTCTAGACGCGTTGAATTTACTCCAAGCTCGAAATCAATTATCGAACAGTTCCAAAAAATTTCGGATGAATTTAAAATTTTATCTGAAGTAGCTTTTGCTGAACAACAAAAATTTAAAGGTTTACGAGGTGAATTTAATATTGGAGTAATTCCTACATTTATTACATTCTTCCAAGAAGCAATACTTCCGCGCTTACAGGATAAATTTCCTAAATACACCTTTAACTGTATTGAATTAATGACTAATCGGATTAAAGAAGAACTTTTATATAAAAGTTTAGATTTTGCTTTAGTAGCAAATCACCCTATAGTAGAACAGATGTTTACTATTCCGATTGGTGAAGATGAATTAGTTGCGTTAATTAATCGTAATAACCCAGTATTAAGCGAAAGTGATTTAAATTTACGTAATTTAAAAAACAATCGTATTTTCTTATTACAAGATGATAATTGTTTGCGAGATCAAGTAATCGATATCTGTTCTGCGACTTTAAGTCCGGAATTAGGTATCGAAGATTTAACTGATGATCGTTATAACGTATCTACAATTGATACCTTAAAAACTTTAGTAAACAATAATCTTGGCGTAAGTGTTGTCCCTGCGGTAAGCCTTTATTCTAGTACTCCGAGTAAAGTTAAGATTAATCGCATTGAAAATCATCCAACACGCGAAATTAGTGTAGTCTATGATCCGGAAAGTCCAAGTGTAAGATTTTATAATGAAATCGTAGCTGAACTGAAAAAGATCTATCACAAAGAATATCGCAAGTTAAAAATTGATCAAAAAGTTTACAAATTCACAGACGCAAAAAGAACCTAATACTAGGTTCTTTTTTTAATAATGCGGAGGTGGAGTTTCTTCAGCTTGGGAAGCAATTTGTACGTTATTTTGTTGTGATTTAAGATACTCTGAAATCACTTTAATTTTACGTTCAAGAGTAAAGATTTCTTTTTGTTGATTAATTAAAGCTGTATCTAAAGTTTCAACTGTAATAAGCAACTGGACTACCATTTCTTCCAAACTCTGAATACGTTTTTCTAATTCAGATTTAGTTTCGAGGAGCGTGAAGATTGTCGAATCTTGTGTCATAATGCTAAATATCGTAATATTTTATTATGCAAAAGCAGAGGCTTTTGCTATAATAAAAATTCTAAGAACTTGTTTTATAAACTACCTATTGATATTTACATAATCATGTATATATTCTTATAGGGAAAACTTTTTAGATATGCTTTTTGCATTATTATATAAG
>NZ_NRJG01000203.1 GCF_003585935.1 Psittacicella hinzii | reverse complement strand
CCATAACCAAGGAAGGACTGGCGACAAGGCGTTAGCCTTGCCCGTACCTTCGGAGTAAGTGCATACTAGACGCACGAAAAAAAGAGGACTTTTTAGTCCTCTTTTTTCGTATGTTTAGTTTTACTTTGCGCAATAGCCGTATCTACTAACTCTTGATATTTTGCTGTTGCTTTACCAATTAATGGTTGTTTTTTTGGTAAGAAGAATGCACTTCTGCCACCTAAATCTAAGCGTACAAAATAGTCATCATAATGAGAATCATATTCCCCTTCTTTACCATAGCATTTTAGCTCTTGAGCAAAATAACCAGGCTTACCATCAGGTTGCTTAAAATCTCTTAATGTTGTACCACCTGCTTCAATTGAACGTAGGAGAATCTTCTTAATAAAAGCTACTAACTGTTCAATTTGTGCAAGGCTCAAGTCTTGAATATAAGTACACGGATTAATTCCGCATTCGAATAAAGATTCATTAGCGTAAATGTTTCCTACACCTACGACAACCTTATTATCCATTAAGAGTTGTTTAATGGGACGCTGGCTTCTTTTTTGTTGGTAAGTAGCTAGGTATTGGGCATTGAAATCATTACTAAGAGCATCTGGACCATTATGAATAAATAATTCACTATGTGCAAACTCTTGGTAAGTTAGAAAAGTTACTCCACCAAAACGACGATGATCATTGTAACGTAGTACTTTGTTATTAGCAAAAACAATTTCTACGTGATCATGTTTTAAAAGCGGTAGACTGCTATCAACTACTTTTAAATTGCCAGACATCCCTAAATGAATCACAATATAGCCAGCACCATTATCAATACAAATGTATTTAGCGCGTCGGATAACATCTTTAATTGTTGTGCCTACTTGAGCTGTAAGTTTATGATCCGGTACAATACGGCATTTGGCGTTATGGATATGAATTTGCTTAATCGTTTGTCCGAGAACTAAGGGCTTAATTCCTCGAACCGTTGTTTCGACCTCTGGTAATTCTGGCATAACTTATCCTTTAGATTTATATTTAAGAGCTTGTTCAGCTTTCTTAGCTTTTTTCGGATCAACAAAAGGTTTAGATGTACCTAATCTACGTGCAGTTGGACTATAGCGTTGTTTTTTCGTTTTACCTTTAGTTTCACGTGAAGCAATAAGTGAACCTAGAAGGCTACTTTCGGCTTGTTCTTCTCCTACGACTTCATTAGAAATATCATATTTTGATGGAGGAGTAAGATCGGTAATACCCATTTGCTCATATTGACTAGTTACTGGAGCAAACCAAGCATCTAAAACCGCTGCTAATTTATCAATCCCGCGTTTTTTCACCGAAGATACTGGAATAACTTGGATTGGTTCTGGATCTGGATTTTCGTCGCTAGCCACGGTATAAGCTACTAAAGCTTCATTAACTAAACGCAATTGCTTCATTTGCTCTTGTTGCGTTAATTTATCGATTTTGGTTAGCACTACCACTACCGGTACACCAAACTCACGACACCATTCAAGCATTTGCTGATCTAAAGGTTTTAAAGGATGACGTGAATCCATAAGCAAAACAATACCTGCTAAGTATTCACGTTTTTCTAGATAAGTACCTAAAGATTTTTGCCATTCAATTTTTAGCTTCTCAGGAACGGCAGCATAACCATAACCAGGTAAGTCTACAAGATTTACATAAGGAGCTACAGCAAATAAGTTAATTAATTGCGTACGCCCTGGAGTTGAAGAAGTTTTAGCTAAATTCTTTTGGTTACAAAGAGCATTAAGTAACGAAGACTTACCAGCATTAGAAACTCCAACAAAAGCCACTTCATAACCGTTATTAACCGGTAGTTTAGCAATTGAAGGAGCTGACATTATAAATTTTGTCCGATGATAATTTAGTTTTAACATAATGAAAAAAAGTGGCTAAAGAATTTAGCCACTATCAATTGAGTTATCTATTACCTACAAACGGAATTTTACCTGAATTAATATAACGACCAAATTTATTGTTATATTGATTGTTAAAGCCAACTAAATTCAGCACAAAATCGTATGAGTTTTCAAACTGATTTTTGCCAATGCGTCGTCTTTCGTAAGAAACTCCGATAGACCAACCATAATAAACATAGTTAAAGGCTATATTACGATCTACAAGTTTACGATCGTGTAAATCAATGTAATTTGAGAAAAGCATTGATAATTGCGGATTGATGTCCCAAATAAATGCAAAGCCTAACTGTTTAATTTTTTCAGTTTGTGCATTATCGTAAGTAAAGAGAGCATCTTGGAGATACTGTTTTGTGGCAAAACGATAACTTAATTGCACAATGTTAGTTAGATTAGGTTGGTAGTTAATTGAAGCAATTCCCATTGACGATCTACTTTTAGTAAGATCTACAATCGTACTTAAGTCTAAGTTATATTTTTCGTTAAAGTTGTAGTGTAAACTTGTAACTAAATTACGTTTGTACTTAGTATAAGTAGATTCAGTATTCGGGTTGTAGTATTTAATTTTTCCTAGCGAGTTAACAAAATTAAGTTTAAGCGCTAGTTTTTGTTGTCCAGTGAATTTATTTGTATATTCAACGCGATAACCTAGATTGATGTCATTAGCGTTCTCTAATGAGTCAATACCGGAAGTATAAACTCCATTTTGAATCATTAGCGTACTTGGTAATAACATGCTCGAATCATAGTTATTAAAGCGTGAGTCTTCTAAATGATTAACCTGACGATAAGTATAACCAATACTAGGTGTTACCGTTACAGCATATTTATTAAAAGCTAAAGTGTCACGCATTAATTTAGTAGAGTAAGTTGCACTAAATTCAGGCGTAAATCTAAATAAATTCTCGTATTTACCGGTACGTTTATTGTACTGGTGGTATGCATGCTCATAAGTAGCAAGTTCATAATCTGAACGTACTAAAGAGTTGATACGTGAATAAAGAAAAGAATTTTTTAAATAGAAACGGTTAGCTTTAGTATATGTAGGAGCATCATCATTATACAAATGTGCTAGCTGCCCACTAAATGCGTAACGAATTTTATTATAGGCAAATGGTTGACTATAACTTACATTTAATTCTGGTAAAGAATTATACGAATGACTAGTGGTTGTATATATCGGTTGGAATGTATAGGCTGATAAATTCCATGACCAATTATCTTTGTTGTACCATAAACTATAATCTGATGTTAGATAGGCATCTGTATTTGAATAGTAATCATTGAAAAAGTACTTATCAGATACGTGACGATAGTTTAAGGCAACATGGTAATCATTGTTAAACGTAGCTATATGACGTAAACCTAAATAGTAACGATTACTATCAGTTTTACGGTTTGCCATTTTTGGTGTAAATGAGAAATTAAGTGTTGAGATACCTAATCTACTTTGGACATCTAAATTATTGTTTAATAATAGACCTAATTTAGTTGCGTAAGAAGTACGTAAGGTATACTTAATATTGTTGTTTACATACCAAACAAATGGCACAGTAAGCATAAAACCGGCATTACTATTTAAAGTAATACTTGGTTCTTTAAAACCTGTTTCAGGTTTACCTGAGATATTAATGGAAAAAGTTGGAAACCAGAAAATAGGTACTTTACCAATACGTAAAGTCGCACGTTTAAAAATTAAACGTTGCGTATTCATATTTATTTGCGTTTCTTTAGCTTTTACATTTAAGGTTAAAGCTTTAATTGGACCTGCATATAAAGATGAATCTTTTAAACGCGTAATATTATCTTTACTTTCAAGCGATTCAGCTGTACCGTGCATCATAGTATCAACTACGGCAAAAGTAGTTGTACTTGCATCTAATTGTGCTTTATTCGCATTGTTATCGTTAATTAGTTCTAGTACAAGTTGACTAGCTTCTAATTCTAACTGGTTCGAACTTAAATTAACTTCACCGTCGAGCGTAATTTGTTGTTTACCATCATCTAAACGACGGTAAATAATTTTTTGTGCACGTACTGCTCGGTCACCTTGGATTAAACTTGTGTTACCTGTATAGGTAATAACGTTACCATTTTCTGAGGAAAACATATAATCTGCACTAATAACGATAGGAGACTCGTTATAGTTATATTCTTTACCATCAGATTTAGGTGCATCTTTTAGAAACTTTTCGCGGATTTGTAAGGCACGAATAGCGTCATACACTTGTGAAGTAAAGGTATTGTAATAGTTATAATTTAATGCCGGATAAATGCGATCTATTTGCGCTAAAGTTATTTCACGTGTATTTAATTGTTGGAGATAACTATTACCACTATATACAGTTGTACTACCTGTTTCAGTATAGGTATAATCGGTCGCTGGTAAGTCTTTAGCAAAATCCGTAGTCACATCTGAATCAGCATGTGCCAGCAGAGCTTGCGAAATCCCCAGCGTTATTAAGCCCATAGCTTTACTAAGCTTAGTTAGTTTGAGCTTACGATAGACATGAAATATATTTAATTTCCAAGTCATGAGGAAATTTTTCCTAAAGGGAATTATTCAAGAAGTTGTATGTTTTTTAATAGCAATATTTTACCACAGAGCGCTGATTTTCCTTAGACTAAATCAAGCAAAATCATCATTTTCTTCGCTCAAATTTTATCTTAGAGCTAAAGTTATATTACCTAGTCATTGGCAAACTAAATCTTAAGCTAACCTTATATAATTTAAGTCGAGGCAAAATAATCAGCTAACTCAAATGTTCAGCCAACTCTAATATATGGTTGTCTATTATTACTAGTTGTACAATAACGAACAAAACTCCAAAACATGAAAGTCACTTCAATATTAATAAAAACTTAAAAATGAGAGGCACCACACATTTGGAATTTTTGACATAAAAAAATCAGTAGCAAGTTGCTACTGATGGATCACTATTTAATCTGTAAGTTGTAATTATGTTTTAATAATAAAACACAAGAAAAAAGATGGCGCATCCTAGAGGATTCGAACCTCTGACCGCACGGTTCGTAGCCGTGTACTCTATCCAGCTGAGCTAAGGATGCACGTAAGAAAATAAAAAAATGGCGCATCCTAGAGGATTCGAACCTCTGACCGCACGGTTCGTAGCCGTGTACTCTATCCAGCTGAGCTAAGGATGCGCAATAAGAAAATAAAAAATGGCGGTGAGAGAGGGATTCGAACCCTCGAT
>NZ_NRJG01000202.1 GCF_003585935.1 Psittacicella hinzii | reverse complement strand
TTTTTTGCTTGACTTTTTTAAGGTTTTGCTAAAAATAGATACCTAAACCAAAAATTAGCTTATTTGCCTCTTACATTATATTGTTGATTTTTCCGTATTTTATTATTTCCGTTATATTTAATACCCGTACTTGTTTGTATGGGTATTTTTTTCATATTAGCAAAAGTTAATATATTATTTTGTAGGCTTATGCTTAATTATCAACACTTTAGAGCATTTTGTAAAATAGCTGCAATAAAAAAACCCTAACCAATAGGTTAGGGTTCACACAACTATATGAGTTTATCAAATAAAGAATAGTATGGTCTAAAAATCACAAACGAAAAGGCTTAATTAATGAAATCAAAGTAAGAAAATCGGTAATAAAAGCGGAGTAGTACCCCGCTTAACAAGACTAACTATAACTAATTAACTATCTTCGGTATTATCCATGAAAGGACTACAACTATGAGGAATTAAAGCTGGCAACCTCTTGCGAGGTAACCAGTGCCAGTTCCTTATAAAGATAAGTATAACTATGAGTGTCGCTCTTACTATTTAGTTATATTTTTTCTTATCTTTGTATATTTATTATATCAAACAATCGATTAAAATCAACGTTAAAATTATCATTTTGTTACCAGTTTTTGGCATTCTATTAGCATTTCTTTTTATTTATAACACTTTTTTCGTTTTGTATTATAATAATTTACAGTTACTTACATTTTGTAGTACTGCTTTTTTAACAAATAGACAATTATCAAGGTCACAACTATGACGTTAATGGATTTTTTATTGAAATTAAATAAATATCCGAAAGAGATAGCTAATCGCGATCTTAATTGGTATTTAATGGAACCTGATAAGTTCGATAAAATGGTAAGGGAGAAATTATTGAACTTATACAATGGAAACGAAAAAATGCTATTTAGAGCATTCGAAAAATGCAATTTTAGCACTGCGTCTAAGTATCGTAATTTTAAAGCAGCTAGATTTTTAAGTTTTTGCGATTGTTATGGTTACCATTATGATAGTTTAATGCTGGATAATAAATATGATCCAGATAAACCTATTAATCCTTATATCACTTACAATCCCAATGTTTTCACAGTAGGACCTTATATTTCTTTAACTAAAGAGCAGGTTCAAGAGTTTTACTCTGATTTAAAAGATGGGTTCAGCTGCACTTATGAGGAATTAGGAGATGAACTTAGATATACAGCTCACTCTGTAAAAGCAAATATGAGTATCATTGAACGTACGACTGTGGATTTTTTTAATCGCATATGCTTAAGATATGGCTTAAGAACTGAAAATTATAAAGAGTTCTTTGAGTATTGCGAGGAGAAAGGCTGGGTAAAACGTCCTAATGGAGTTCATCATAATTTTAACGAGTTTATGAGCCAGTCTAGTGAAGTCAATGCGATTTATGAGAATTCAGAATTATTACCATATAGTGAAGATACTGATTTTTTAGATAATGAAGACGGATTTAACTTTGAGTATGAAATCAAAGGCGTTAGTAAAACTGCTTATTTTGTTAATATGGATCAGTTGCCTCCTAAAAGCATAATTGAAGTTAAAATTACTGATGATAGTTTTCAACCAAATTTAAGACCTGGCGATAGAATAGGTATCTATAAAACTAATAAATTTTTACATAATGGATATTACTATATAACTGAAAATAAAAAATTAAACGTTTTCTCCACCGTACAGTTAATAGGCTTAATTAAACAAGATGATGGATCATTTATAGTCCTAACAGGCAACCCGTTCTTAAAAGAAGTTAGGATGACCGCTGATGAGTTCAGTATTGTGGGTTGCGTTATTTATAAAAATAGTAGAATTTAATTTTTTTTTACACTTTCTATTACCTCTTATCGATTGATAAGAGGTTTTTTTATTTATTTTTATATATTTTTCTCATTTTGTTAAATATTTTCATCATTTGCTCAACTCTTTTTACTACTTGTTTATCA
>NZ_NRJG01000201.1 GCF_003585935.1 Psittacicella hinzii | reverse complement strand
CACTTTTATTTCTTTTCTGAAGTTAAAATTACTGGGCTTCCTTTTCTTGTTACAAAAGCAATGCAAGCAACTATTTTAAAACTTTCTTTTTTCATGACAATGCTTTCTAAATAAGGGTTAGTTGTCGACACCTTAAACGTGGTTAAATCATTATCCAGTGGCTCTAATAGTGCCATTTTAATATTAGAAAATACAGTGAACGGTTCTCTTGGATCAGCAATTAAATAATATCCTTCTGCGTAATACTTATCCCCTCTAATGATCCCCACTTTATCTCCAGAGATAATAAATGGTTTATAAAAATTATCTTCGATATCAATGACCGTGATCGAATTTACAGCTATATTTTCACTAGGGACGAAAAAGGTTGTTATATATTTATCCTTGGATTCTTCGGATAAAGTTTGCTCAAAGGTAATTTCCTCACCATGTTCAAACTCTGAGTCTTCACTTAACTCCAACAAATTATTAAATTCTTGGTTATATAAGCTGGGATCTGTAATCCAACCTTTACTTTTGCAATAGTAGAAGAAGTTCTTGAAATTAGTTGTCCGTAATCCAAATAATAAACAGATTTTATTAAAAAAGTCAGCAGTTACAAACTTAGTGTGATTAAAATTATTAATTACTGTCGTTTTGGTATAATCAAGCTCGTGAGCAAATTTGACAATTGTCCAAGCTAAACCTGTTTTTAAATCATTATAAAACTCAATAACTTGCTCTTTAGTTAAACTAATGAAAGGTGTACACGTTAGTTTCTCATCATCAGCTAGTAAATAAGGCGTTGCTGGGGTTGTCGGTAAATAATGAGGATCATTGATTAATAAATCGGCTCTTATAACATAACTGTCACAAAAGCTCAAAAATCGAACAGGAGTAATAACTGCATATTTAGGATAACGGTAACCAGCGTCTTCGAAAGCTTTAGTTAGTAATTTTTCGTTATCATGATACAGGGAAGATAAAAAAAGTCTTATCTTTGTGTCGTTGATTGTGGTTTCTTTATACCAATCCAGACTAGATTGTCCATTCTGTTTGAAATAATCATACACACCATCAACAAAAGTCTTTTCAATCATATTTTGCCTTAGGTTATAAAAATGTTAAACTTGTTTAACAATTATATCAAGTAAACGATAGAAATGGTAAAATAATAATTAAAACTATAGCTTTCAATTTATAACAACCCACAGTAAAGTTATGCTATAATGGGCTCATATTTTTACATATTTTCATAATCTAGTCCTCAGTCAAACAATGACTGGGGGCTTTTTTTTGGTACTAAAATTGTAAAATGCTATAACTCGTTGATAAACAAGTAAAACCCTAATTTTTAATATATTGGTTTTTGCTAATATAGAAAAAATCCCGCACTAAACAGTACGGGAATAACGGAACTAATAATTTAAATACATACGGAAAATCACTAATTTAGTGAAAAGCTAAAAATACCTAATATCTTAGCTGGGTATCAATTTTTGTCAAAACCCTAAAAAAGTCAAGCAAAAAA
>NZ_NRJG01000200.1 GCF_003585935.1 Psittacicella hinzii | reverse complement strand
CGTCTAAACATAGATAACACTTTTACTAAAATAAATAAAAATTAATTTTAGCAATCACTAGTGGAATTTTACCTGTTATAACTTTATTACAGTTATGACCTTATTAAAGTATTACCTTATTACAGAAACTATTTGCACCACTGACAAGCAATATACACTACCAATCAATAGGAGAGCAATATTCTCGTAATTAATTTATCGTCATACTCCAATAATCCCAAGCACTGTTATTACAACCTTAAGGAATTAAATAATTTAATCCGGCTGAGAAAAAGAAAACTTCCTTTACCTAAGTAAAAGAAGTTTCTTAATATTAGCAATTAATAAATTTTAACGTCCATGGAGATCATTATTTATGATCAAATTTACGCATTAATTTGTCACCTAAATATTCTACTACTTGTACAATTAGAATAATAATAGGTACAGTTGACCATAACATTACAGGTTCAAAACGGTTGTAACCGTAACGAATCGCTACGTCACCAAGACCACCAGCACCTACAACACCGCCCATTGCTGTATAACCAATTACACTAACAGTTGTTACAGTTAAAGCTCCAAGAATCCCAGGCACAGCTTCTGGTACAATTGCCCATAAAACAGTTTGGCGAGTTGTAGCTCCCATTGATTTACAAGCTTCAATAATGCCTAAATCTAATTGGCGTAAAACATTTTGCACCATACGCCCAAAATAAGGAGTAGCCGAAATAACTAATGGTGGAACTATCCCTTTTACTCCAATTGTTGTCCCTGTTAATAAATTGGTTAGCGGAATCGCTACCACTAAAAGAATAATAAATGGTACAGAACGTAATACGTTTACTAAAAACGAAACTACACTATAAACGTATTTGTTTTCAAGTAATTGACCTGGACTTAATAAGAATAACAGTAGACCAAGAGGTAAGCCTAATAACACCGTAAAGAACATGGTAAGTACTACCATGAGTAAAGTATCGGTTGTAGCTTCGGCTAATAATTCAAAATCGATTAAATCTAAAATTTCTTGCATTATGCTAACTCCTCAAAATCTACATTTTCATCACGTAAGAACTGTTGTAAAGTAGCATATTTTTGATCATCACAGTCTACTGAAACTACTAATTGTCCAAAAGATAATTCTCCAATCGTACCTACAGTACCTTGTAGAATATTTAATTCAATTTGTAATTTTGTACCAATACGTGCAATAACAGGTTTAGCCGCGTCGTTACCTTTATAAGTAATACGTAATACACGACCTTTAAATGAATCTTGTAATAATTTCCAAGCTTCACTATCAACCCCAGATTCTGATAATAATTTTTTAGTCGTACTATGTTCTGGATGGAGGAATACTTCAGCTACAGGACCTTGCTCAACAATTTGTCCAGCCTCAATAACTGATACTTCATCACAAATGGTACGAATTACATCCATTGAGTGAGTGATAAGCACAATGGTTAAATTTAATTTATGACTTAAATCTTTAAGTAATTCAAGAATTGAACGTGTTGTCTCTGGATCAAGGGCCGAAGTTGCTTCATCACATAAAAGAATTGATGGATTATTTGCTAAGGCACGAGCAATACCTACACGTTGCTTTTGTCCACCTGA
>NZ_NRJG01000020.1 GCF_003585935.1 Psittacicella hinzii | reverse complement strand
TATTCCAAAATTACAAAATATGACTATCGATTAGGTTTACAAAATAGGTTAAGGGTAGAGAGGAACTCCTCTCTACCCTTAACTATTCTCACAACCTTAATCTATGGTAAAAATTAGGTTGTAAATCTCTATCAAAGCTGTACCCTCAAAATGATCCAAACTTGCCAAGTTATTTTTTCCAGTGATCACCTACCGAGAATTCTACTAATAAGTTCACTCCTGGTAAGCTTACACACTCTTCCATTAATTGCTTAATTTGTGGCACATAGTTATAAATTAAGTGTTCTGGAATCGAGAATACTAACTCATCGTGTACTTGTAATAACGGTAGCACTTCTGGCATTTTCTCAGTAATAGCTTTATTTAAAGCCACCATGGCGATTTTAATAATTTCGGCAGCCGAACCTTGGATTGGATAGTTAGTCGCATTACGTTTTTCCGCCTCAGCTACCGGACGAATTGTCGACTGAATGCGTGGTAATGGAATTACTCGCCCTTCAATTGTTTGTACGTACATACAACTGCTTGCTTTATTAATTGTCTTATCAATAAAGCCCTTAATGCTTGGATAGGTCTCAAAGTAACTATCAATATAAGCTTTAGCATCTTGACGGCTAATGCCTAATTCGATTGATAAACTATAAGCCGTTTTCCCATAGTTTAAACCGAAGTTAATCGCTTTAGCAATTTGACGTTGTTTGTACTCTACTTGATATAGTGCAACATTGAAAAGTTTAGAAGCTGTACGAGCGTGGATATCTTCTCCATGGGCAAAAGCTTCTAACATATGCTCATCTTGTGATAAACATGCAGAAACTCTTAACTCGATTTGACTATAGTCGAAACTTACAATCTTATAGCCAGGTTGGGCTACAAAGCTCGCACGGATTTCTTTAGCTATATCTGAACGTGCTGGTACGTTTTGTAAGTTTGGATCTTGCGATGATAAACGTCCAGTTACCACTTGCGTTTGTTGGAACGTGGTGTGGATCATTTGCTCTTTATTCGCTTTAGCGAGTTCAATTAGCGGTAATACGTGGGTACTAATAATAGTCGTTAATGAGCGGTACTCTAAAATCGGCTCAATAATTGGATGCGATAACTCACGTAAAGCTTCAGCACTGGTCGAACCATTATTCATGTCTGGTAACATGAGTTTTTCAAACAGGATTTGTCCGGTTTGTTTTGGAGAGTTAATATTAAACTCTTGTCCGGCTAACTCATAAACCTTAGCTTCAACTTGTGCAATTTCAGCCTGTAAAGCTTGAGCAACAGCTTTGAGACGCGTATAGTCAACTTTAACCCCATTAACTTCCATGGCATAGAGGTATTTCCATAGAGGTTGTTCAACTTGCGCGTAAAGTGAACTTTGCGCAAGGGTTTTACAGCAACTATAAAGTACTGGCATAAAGGCAATACTTTCATTTAGCGCTGTCATAATTTGCTCAAGATCAACTTTAGTTTTTAAGTATTTAATTGGCGTAAAGTCTAGACCAGTAAAAGCTTTCGCATAACCAGCAATATTAGTATCTTTAACTGCTGAGTTACGTGTATAAGCTAGCACTTTGAGATCATGCACATTCGCGCCTACTTGTTGTACGGTTGCTAAGTCTAAAGCACAAATATGTGCTAGATCTTTTAAGTCACTTACTAAAACTGGAATATGCGCATACTTCTGATCCAAAAGAGGTAAAACTACTAACTCTTTAAAAGCCCCCACAAAAGCTTTAAAATTTTCGGTTACATATTGCGCAGATTTCTCTTTAGCAACAAAGATTTGTCCGGTAAGTAATTCTTGAACTCCTTCAAACGATAAGCTAAATACTTGGCGACTTGCAAACTCTGTTTGCCATGCCGGACGTACATAGTTACTATCTAATGCCGCAACTTGTTTCTCTTGCGCTAGAGCCTGTTGGTTGGCCTCTTGCGCTGCTGTGTCTGTTTGACTTTCAACCAGTACTTTTAGAGCCACAGGTGTTTTATGTAGTGGGTTGAATTCCCAGAGCAAACTTACTTGTGCCGCCTGTGCTAAAGCACTCATTAAAGGACTAGCTTGTAAAGCTCGACTAAAAACTTGTTGCTTAGCTTCTAATGAAGTAAGAGCGGGTAACTCATCACTTACGCTCGAGAGATTAATTAATTGTTGCTCAACAATCTTGTCAGAGTAGTTCGTAAGATCAACCGCAAACTTCTCGGTACTTGCTAAGAGAGCTAAATCTTGCTCCGTACAAATATAAGCTTCTTGTTTATCTGCTTTTGCTCCTTTAGAGCTCTTCGAACTTTTTGTTTTACTGTTGGCGCGCGCACGTGATGAAGCTGGAGCTTCACTAGCAGGAGTACCATCAGGCAGCAAACCTGTATTAAATACTTCTTGACGCTCTTCAGGTGTTAAATGCTTGATCGCAGTTTTATTGATTTTCAGGAACGGACGTGATTCAAACATTCCATGCTCAGAATGATAGGCTGCAATCCCAGGTTGTACTAAATCTTGTTTATCTTCTAAGAAGTGCAGCGTATTTGCCATTAAAGAACTACGTAAAGAATTTAATTCGTACTCTTCAACAATTTGCAAGATTTTGTTTACATCCGGATCTTGCATCACAAAATCTTCTAACTCAATATTCTCGAGCGGCACTTGGGTGTAAATAGTTGCTAGTTTATACGATAAGAAAGCATTCTCACGTCCTTCAAGTAAACGCTTCGCTAGGGTTTCTGGACGGAGATTAGTTACTTGTTTGGTAAACTCTCCATTATCGATTGCACGGTAAATGTCTTCTAAACCACCATAACCATTAATAATGGCAGCCGCTGACTTCTCTCCGACATTTTTTACCCCTGGAATATTATCAGCACTATCACCACAAAGGGCTAAGAAGTCAATTGTGTACTCAATTGGTACACCAAATTTAGTATGAGCATTTTTTAGATCATAGCTAGACTTACCTTCATCACTTAGACTAATATGTTCATCGATTAGCTGAATAAAGTCTTTATCGCGCGACTCAATAATTACGTGATGCCCTTTAGCACTGTGATACTTAGCAATAGTCCCGATTACGTCATCGGCCTCATAGCCATCAATAATACGCACTGGGAAACCCATGGCTTTAATAAGTTTAATAATCGGTTCAAACTGTGCTTTTAATTGTTCATCAGGTGAGGCACGATGTCCTTTATATTCGCTATAAATTTCTTGACGGAACGACGGACTCTTTGGGTCAAAAACTACCACAATGTTTTCTGGTAACTGATTACGCCACAGAGCATTTAAAGAAGTAATAGTACCGTTAATAGCACCGGTATCTTGTTTTTTCGAATTTAAATATAAATCTAAGAAGACATGATAGTTACGAAAAATTAAGGCCGTACCATCAATAATGTATAAGGTTTGATCAAACATAGAATATCTACTTTTAGGTCATTTCTCACAAATTAAGGTTACTTAAGCCTTAACTGGTAAGCTCTGACTTGAATGGGATTGCCATTCACATAAATCTTGGTTAATTAGGGATGAAAAAGTCCTTAAATTTTACCATATATCAGCAATCAAACGCGAAGTATATCAAGCTCAACCTTTGCGCAGGACAAGCAGAACTATCAGACATAACTAAAGGGCATTATGTAGTAAAATATAAGACGTAAAAAATTGTCTAACTTAAGAGTAAGCTTTTACTTTTAAGCTAAATTATTATTCGATTTATCCATGAAAAACTCATTCTTATCTTTGCCAGAAGTCACTAACCTTTGCAAAATCGTGTGGGGTAGTGATTCTAAGATAGCAGCAGATTTCTATACGCAGCCTTATGCCGAAGAATTTACGCAATTTAGCGGCTTTCAGGCTGGACGCTTGAGCGATGATCAGTACTTTGTACAACAATTAGTACGTTTTGGTTATCTCGTGCCAAGTGATCTAGATACGCAAGCCTTACCAGATCTGGTAACGCAAGCTCCTCTGTATGCAACTCATACAGACTATTTAGAGCGTTTACAACATAGTTTAGCTCGCGCTAGTGCTTTAACTCTAGAACTAGCACCGTTAGTAGCTTACGGAGAAGCTTTAGCTAATGAACTATTAGCGCAAAGCACTAATCTTCAAGCGCATAAAAAAGCTAGCACTAACAAAGCCGCTAACCTAGACAAACATACGCTACAAAACACCGCGCTTACCAATAGCCAACAACTTAGCACTAATGCTTGGGGACAAACAATTATTACAGCCTCTGACGCAGCAAGTGATTTAGTTGACATTGCCTCACTTCTTAGCGATAAGACACAAGCTACTTTAGGTACTAAAGGCTTATTACGTTTACGTCTGTTTTGGCAAGGTACTAAAGCGCAAGCCGCGCAATTACAAGGTAAATTTACCCTTAAGCAAATTAATGCCGCAGTAACGCAACGCCTCATTTACCAATACATTGCCCAAAACTCGCAACTCCAAGAGCAAGAGTGGGTAATGGTAGTTAATGAAGAGTTAAAACTCTTACCAGATTGGCGCTTACGTGTTGAGCAGTATCTGCAACTAGTAACAATCTTACAGCAATCTCTAGCGAACAATGCAGAACTACAAGCTCTTCGAGTAAAAGCAAACACTGCTAACCCTGCTAGCTCTCGCGTTGATATAAGCTTTGCTAACACTGATAGTGAATTAGCTTCAGCTACAAAGGATACTGACGCTAATACTAACGCTACACAAAGCACAGTTCAAAGCACAGAACAAATTGTAGCTCAAAGTACAGCTAAAAGTTCAGCTCAAAGTTCCGAGCAAGAAAACTTTGTAGCTTATAAACAAACCTATCGCCAAGCTTTACTGCAAGCTTATAGCGAACTCCCTGAATATTTACAAACGGCTCTAGCACGTGGTGAACATGCTTTAGTAGCTTTACTAGATCGTCTGGTACGTACCGGTTTAATTAAATTAGGGAACCAACTCTATCAAGCTAAAGACTTAACTCTTGCTAATTGGGTAAATGTCGATAATCCGCATAAACATCCAAGCAACCTAGTTAGCATTGCCGCTCATCAAGTACATCTAAATTTAAGCACTAGTCCAAGTGCTTATCCGCAAGTAGCTGAGCAAGATATACATCTCGGCTTAGAGTTTTTACAAGCTTTACAAGGTACGGGAGCTGCTGGTTTTTTAGTCTCTAAACGAGCCCTACTACAGAACCATATCGCTAGTACTACGAGCATAAGTTTAGATCAAGCTGGTTTTACTACTAGTCAAGCTCACAGTAAAATCCTGCAAAAACTAGGCTGGCAACCTTGTGTCCCTCAAGGACGTTATTCACTCTTAGCTGGAGCATTTAGTAATTGGCAACAAGGACAAACCGTTGTCGCTAATGCAATCCCAAGTTTAGGTATGCTTTTAGCTCAAGAGCAACCAGCAGTAGCAAATGCTTGGGCAACTATAAGTCAAGCTCTCTATGATGTAAATTATCAAAAAGGTACACTAAGTACTGGTTATGACTATTTAGCAACCATGCGTAAATATGTACTTGCACCAGCTGCAGCCCATAGTAGTCACTTAGATGCTTTAGGTTTTATTACTCCTGCAGCAAGTATCTCTTATACCACTTTAGGTAATAGTGCAACTAGTCAAGAAGTTTTAGGTAACTTCTTTGCGCAAGAGAACACGGTCGATTTCCAACTATGTAATACTCTTGCCCTTAACCATAGTACAAACCTGCAAGAAGCAACTTCTAAGTTAGATCTAGCTGCACTACTGCAAGATTTAAGCTTAAGCAATTTACAAACTCTTGCTCAACAAGTAAACGCTGATCAAAGTATTCTTGCTTACGATTATTTACTCCTAGTGCCACGTACGGCATGTTTTAGTGCAGATTGGTATAAGCAAGCAAATCAAGCTTTAACTCAAGCATTTGTACGTGCAGGTGAAGTACCAATCTTTATTATTTTACCGGTTAATAGTACTAATACCTCAAGCACTACTTCAAGTACTAACACAAATGAGACTAGTGCAACAAGTACAACAGATAATGTAACTTCAAGTGACATATCTCTTACTAACGAGCAAGTTAGTACCGCTACTTTAGCTTCTTTAGGAGGGATTATTGTCGCTAAACGAGCTTTACCTAAGATTGTGCAACAACTTGCAGCAGGAGAAACGGTTGCTGCGTTAGCGATAAACGGCATAGTTACCCACTTAGCTCCTTTAGCTCTGGATGTTGAAGCGCAACAAACAAGCTTACTCGCTTATGAACTAATGCAACAAAGCTTAAACTCAAGCGTTGCATTACATGACCTAGAACTAAGTGAGAAGCAGTTTGCGCAATTAGCCAAAGATTTACAATTAAGCCTTGCTGAGTTAACTAGTACTTTAAGCTGTGAGCCGCAAGTAGTTACTGCTAAGCAAGTAAATTCTTCTACAACCGCCGAAGCAGAAGCTACTGCAGAAAGTAATTCTCATTCAGTTTCTGACGGTGACACTTCTGCTAATAGTGACACTACTGTAAGTACCGACGCTACTGCAAATGCTGAAACTACTACTGCTGCTGTAAGGATCTCTCAAGCACAAAGTAAAACTAAAGGTGGCTTTTTCCGCAACCTCTTTAAAGGCAGCAAGAAAGAACCTAAAGCAGAGCTTAAAGCTGAATCTAAAGCTAACGCTAGCAATGAGGACAAAGTAACTAACAACCATCAAGCTTATAGCGAGCAGGTAAACAAACAACAGGAAACGTCTGCTTCTAAGAGCTCTTTAGTTGCAAATTCTGCAAACGAGCAAGCAACTGTATATCAGTACCAACTAGATTTAAGAAAATTAGCTGACTTAATAGTAGCTAAACAACTGTCTTAATATTTATGACTAAATTACCCCTTTTAGCCAGCATTCCTAAATTTGTTATAGAAATGCCTACCGGTAATAAGCCGGAACTAGACTTTTTTCATCAACCATATGCAGCAATGTTTACTCCAATTAAAGGGGTAGACATTGTTAAGCTTATGCTTGAACGTGGACAAATTAGCCAAGAGATGGCTAATTTGTACCATCCTGCTTTTGAGTTTGATATTAATGCTCCAGGTTTTACTACTGACGAATATGAGCATGCCCCATTCTTAAAAGCACTCCAACCCTATTTTGACTTTTATAAGTACAAAGAACAGTGTTCACCTTTACCTTCAACTGTCTTATCGATCCAAAGCGTAAACGAAGCTATTAGCGTTAATAATCTGTTAGCTCATGTTGCTTTAGATCCGAATATTGCTAATGGACAGTGGGTTTTAGTGTGTGAAGATCAAGTTAATCTTCATCCTGAATGGGCATGGCGTTTAGAAAGTATTCTCGCGAGTTATGGTTTAAGTGGACAATTACAAAGAGATCTTTGTACGCAAGAACAACTTGTAGCTTTAGAGCAGCGTACGACCGCAGAAGAACGTCAATACTTAAATAACACTAAATACATCTTCTTAAGCTATGATAAAAATGCCTCTTTTGCCCAACTAAGCAAAGAAGAATTAGATAATTTAGGCATTTATCCTGAAAGCCAGATCGATACCGATGTAAGCAGTTACACCTATAAGTTAAATTCGATTTTAGGGCAACAAGAAATTAACCCGTCGAATGTTTTTAACTTCTATCGTGGTGCATTCTTCCTGATCCGCAAACCAGCTTTAAGTGAAAAAATTGCTCCGTCTGTAATTCGCGCTTTAGATAAGCTGACTTATGGACAAGCTTTTACTACTCTAAACTCATCAGGGATCGTAAAAGTACAAAGCCTCAATGGTGATAACACTCATGAATCAGTACCTCTAGCCGTAAGTGAACAAGCCATTGCGCGTCAGCAAGCAGATTTACCAGAATACTTAAAACAAACAACTGCTAACTGGCAAGAATATCACACCCTCTTACCGTTTGATGGGAATCTGTACTGGACTAAAGATGCTGTGCACTTTATTATGGAGTTTACTACCCATAGTGTAGCTATGGCAAATCCAGCCCTAGGAGTACACACGCGTAAAGATAATGCCAATAATCTACACGACGCGCAAGCGCAACAACTAGCTTTACAAGCAAGTATGGCGCTCGGCTTTGAGCAGCAAAGTCATGCCATTACTTCTCATGGTTATGATTACTTAAGTAATATTCGTAAGTATGTAATGACGACTACTGATAATCAGCAATATTTAGGGCGCTTCTTTAGTCAAGAAAATACTAAAAACTTTACCGCTTGGCCTTTACCTAGCATCGAAAAATGGGATTTAGAGCAGGTCGAGCAAAGTTACTATTATCCAATTGACATGCAACGCTCGCAACCGGTACAACCGCGTTTAGAGACTACGGCGCTAACCTTAGCACAACGTGAGTTACTGCTAAGCATTGTTAATGATCAAACCATTGCCGATGATGACTTTGTGCTAATTGCTAAAGACCGAGCATTATTACGTCCATCTTGGTATAACACTTTAAATAAAGCCATTGGCTTTATGCATCAACGTTATCCAGAGTGTAACTTATTATTTACTGGGATTGGCGCGGTTGAATCTGGTTTTAGACCAATTGATGATCCGAATTTCAATACTAAACTCGAACTCTTACGTAAAAATAACTTACATACCCAACAACAAGATTGGGTGCACCCTCTAGGTGCTGATCTCGAAGCAGCAGTAAGTAGTTCATATATTTTTAGTGAATATCCTTTAGTCCTGATTCGTAAAAAAGCACTAACGCAAAAACTGCAAGCCGATGATTATCGTGATCGGAGTAAACTTTACCTCGATCGCTATGCGTCGCTGTTTGAGTTTAAAGTGGGTAGTTGTCTGTGGTTAAACCCAAGTTTAGCTCTAGTTTATAGTCAAGAGAAAATTAGCCAAAACCCAAGTGCGGCTACGCAAGAAGATCATTCGGTTGATTATTTACTACATGGTGAAGTTGAGCAGCAAGACTTAAATAAATTAATTGCTGAATATCCTGGTAAACCGCAAGATATGCAGCAAGCATTAATTCAAGCGCAAATTGAGCGTATTAATCCTTTACCTGCAACTAAATTGCCAACTGATGAAGACATTACGCGTGCTGACTACTATAAAACCGGTGAGCTCAATGCTCCTTACGTACCTGAAAACCTCGACACCAGTGATTTAACTGCCGAGCAAGCTGCTAAAATTGCTGCTGACAAACCATGGTACTTTGGGACAGATGTGCCAATTACCGAGTTAATTGCGCAACAAGAGCCAGAACTTCAAGCTAAAATTCAGCAAAAATCACCAGAATTACAAAATCTGGCTGGATATGCACGTGCTGGCTTTTTACCAGATAAACTAGCCAAAGTTAAAAAATACGTAATTAACTTACCTTCTTCGGTAGATCGTCTGCAAGCCTTTATGCAGCAGTCGCATATTGCCGACTTTTACGTGCACCATGCTGTAATCGGAAAAAACCTCAACCAAGAAGAAAAAGAAGCAGCCTTTGATATTCCGCGTTATCACGCACGTTACAATCGTGAAATGCAGCCAGGCGAATATGGTTGTTCCTTATCGCATACGCAAATTCTGCGTAAAGCTTTATATGATCCTGAACTCGATCTCGATGATTGGGTAATGATTATCGAAGATGACACTAAATTACATCCAGATTGGTATAACTTACTGAATCAGATTTTAATTTATGTTGAGTATCATTTACGTGATCGTGTAATGATTATTAACGGGGCGCAAAACCAAGTACCTCACTTTAACTTCTTAGAACCAGAAGAGTTCTGTAGTGTACACTCGTTAAACTCAATTGTTCCAGGCTATCATGAAATAGCTCCAGATACTCTAGGTATAGGTTTATTACAAAAACCTTTCCCTGCTGGTGCAGGTTTCTACCTAATCAAGAAACGTCTGCTCGTGGCTGAACGTAAACGTATTGAAGGTAAAATCGACTGGGTAGGTGATGACATTGCTGCTTACTATCGTTTTAGACCTGGCATGTTTGCCTACACTAATCCACAAATGGGTTATGACGATACAGCTCTTGAGTCTATTCTTAATGCTGAACGTATTGCTAGTCTTGAGCGCGAGAAAATCAAACTGCGCTCAGTGCCACTTACTTCTCCATCTGAATATTTACAAGCTAGTCACTACTTTGTGATCCAAAAAAGCTTAAGTGAAGAAGAGATTAACCGTAAGTTCCCAGGATTTACGATCATTCCGTTTAAAGACTATGCTGCTTTACCGCGTGCTGAACAAGAAGAGTTATTCGACTTCGAACGCTTTAAGCAATCGTACGGACGAGAAATTACACCTGCAGAGTTAAATCTAACTCTGGCACACCAAGCTGCGTGGAATCATATTCTGCAAATGCCAATCTCGAACTTTACGTTCCACTTTATTGTAGAAGATGATCAAGAGTTAATCCATGATTACAAATATAAGCTCAATTGCTTATGTGATTATGTCGATACGCGTCTAGATTTAGATACACTCTTAATCATGACTTCAAACTCGATTCAAGAACAAAGCTTTGAGAATAAGTTACCTTATGAACAATGGGAAGCTAACCATCTCTTTGTTCCAGAAGATAAGTACTTCCACGTTAACGACGAAATCGATATTGGTGTAACTACGCGTAAAACACCAAACGGTTCGGGATCGTACATCTTCTTAAAATTCGTACCAAGCGTTCAACATCATTATTTAACTAATGGTACTAAACGCTTCTTCTTAGCAAGTGATTATGTGTTAGGTATGCCATATAGCGTTAAGTCTATTGCCGTATGCCAACCACCTATGACCATTTCCTCTCAAAAATAGGTATGACTAAACTCGCTAAATCTTATTTATTACTCTTAGGGCATAATCTTTCTTATGCCCTAAGTTGTCGTCAACCTGGAGCGCAGATTTTTACGCATGTCCCAGCCTTTAACTACAGTGAAGCGCAATTAGCGGCTCGCTTTGATGCGCAAGCTTATAAAGCTACGCTAAACAATGACGAGCAAGTATCGATGACCTTGCAACAACAAATCCTTGCACACTTAGACCTCTATGCTTTAATTGCGAGCGATGAACAACTTAGTGATGAGCAATGGGTAGTTGTTTGTGAGAACGGACAAATCCTTGCTTCAAATTGGCAAGAACAAGTAGAAGATATTCTGCATGTGCTGACAACTGATCCGCTTGCAGCTAAGATTGGGGTAATTAATTTATCTAATCTTAAGAATTTATCATTATTAAGTCGTGAGCCTGCACAATATGATCCGCAAACAAACGAGCAAATCCAAGCGCAAGAGCTAACAACTACTTTTAGCTTAGAGCAAGCTCGGTATCAAAGTCAGCGTGCTGCTTTAATGCCTGAATTTGCAGCTTATCTTGAGCAAGCCGATCCTTTTAACTTTGCCAGTGAGCAAGCCCAAGATATTTATAATCTACACGGACAAAAAGCTAAAGAGTTTGCAACAATTAATTTAAAGAACTCGACGTGTAACTTCGAGAGTTTAAATCAGGCGCTTAAACTTGAATTAAACAACCAACAGGCTTATAGTCCGTTCTACTTAATTAAAGTAGCAACAGTACGCCAAATTGTGCAACAGCTGCAAGTTGATGCTGCATTAATGCAACAACAAGTAGCACAAGCACAACAAGCTATAGCTAAGCTTGCAGCCCAAGAGGCTAAGTTTTATCAAGCCGCACCTGCGCTTGAACGTCCTAGAATTGATGCTGCCCCTTGGCATAAAACTATTGCTTGGCATCCTGGACAATGGGAGTTAATTCTTACAGATTATCGTTTAGGGCAAGCCTATGCAGCTAATCCGGATCTCGGTGTTAGTCAGCATCATCAAGGACAAATTGTTCTCTCGTTTGACGCGCAAAAGTATGTTAACTATATGCTAGGCATGCAGATCGTAGTCGAGCAAAAAAGCCTTGGCTACGACTATGTAGCGCAAATGCCTAAGTTTGTTACCTATGATGAGCAAGACCCTTATACTTTAAGTTACTTTTATCGCCAAGAGGATACAGCTGACTTTATTCCGGTAGCCTTAAGTTCACCTTCAGCTCATGAGCAACAAAGTCTAGCTAATGCGTGGACGATTATGGTGAATACGATCGGTAATAGCCAACTCCTTGTCTACAAAGAGCATTTAAATAAAAGCATTGCCCTATATCGCATTTTCCAAGCATTATTAGTAAACCAAGACTTTAAAGCTGGTGATTACTTTATTGTCCTTAATGCTGATAATGAATTAGCTCCGTACTGGAAAGCGCGTTTAAATCAAGCTTTACGCGTAACGGCCAACCTTGTAAGCAGTAACTTAATGATTGCTGGTAGTGTTGATGGTGCTACGGATTTTAACTATTTACCTGCTAACTTCTTTAAACAGTCCCATCAAAACTTTGATGAGTCTCTGCATAAATCATTATCTTTACTGCCAACCTTAAGTCCGCAGCTCTATTTAGAGCATGACTTTTATGCACAAACGCTAAATTCACTCGTGCGTTTTGTGCGACGAGATATAGATTTTTGGCTCTTTAGTAAGCAATTTATCTTCTCTTACTTAGAGCGCTTACGTGATAGATTAAGTAAAGTAGTACTTGATCCTGCAAGTATCCAAGCAAGACAAGCCGAGCTGCAAAAACAGCAAGCTCATACAACCCAAGTGGAACAAGAGTTTTATGAGCAAAACAGTAACTATGATCTAATCGAAGATTATCTGAACACTGTGCCTGAAGCTTACAATATGTTCCAAGGCTATCGCTTAGAAAAAAGCAGTAAAATTTACCGCCAACTAAGCGAGCAAGTGCAAGCACTAACTAACTTAGCTAAACAGCTAACTCCGCATGAGCGCCAAACCGCTACGCTACAAAGCCTCTTAAGCTTTAATTACTTATTACGTCAAAGTCACGGACAAAATCATCCTTTTGTTGATCTTAATGCCCTTGCCGAACTTGTAGACTGGCAAACTTTAAGTGATAGTCAGGTAATGGCAATGGCTGCGCCATTGTTTATGTTTGAGTTTTTACAGATTACTAATCTGATTAAAGTTTTTAGTGCTCATGATATTGTGCAACTTAATCCACCTTTAAGCATTCCTAATACTAAGGTGAAGGATTTTGCTCAGGCGCAAAACGATCTGTATGCTCTAACTTCACGCCAAGTGCGTCGCACTAATCGTCAAAGCCAAAGATCTTTACGTTATAGTCAAAGCAATAAATCGCAAACTCCAGATTACGTTGCTCCTATGCCTAAGTTCTTAATTAACTTACCGCAATCAGTAGAACGTAAACAAGCTTTCTTAGCCCAACCTTATACGCACGATTTCCAAATCATCCCAGCCGTATATGGTAAAGATCTAAGCCCAGAACAAGTGCACGAGCAATTCGACGTCCTTAAGTTCTATCAAATTTACGAACGTCCTGTTGCTCCAGGAGAGATTGGTTGTACGCTCTCACATATGCACTTATATCAACAAGTGCTAGCTGATGATTCAATTGCCGATGATCAATGGATTTTAGTTTGTGAAGACGATACAGTATTCCGCGCTGATTGGTATCAACGCTTAAATCACTTACTGCATTATCTACAAACACAAAACCAAGCAGCTCCAGAGTTTATTCAGCTTAATAACAATAATCTAAACAAAGATAGCGAATTAAGCCTTGAGCAATTAAAGAAAATTACTTTCTTTAATTTTGCCGACGAAGACCTGTACTACTTACAACAAGGGCAAAGTATTTTCTTCCCGCACAATGTTGTAAGTTATGGTTCATCGAACTATCTGTTCCGTAAATCTTTATTACGCCAAGCGCGTTTTATTAATCAGAGTCGTCCTTATTGGGTAGCTGATGATTTTCCACAGTTTTTTGCTTTTAAACCAGACGCTTATACTTACTCGCTACCGATGTTAAGTCAACAAAACGTCGAAGAGTTTAACTCGTTAATTAACGATGACCGCGAAAACGTAATTCTGCAAAATCGTCAACGTTTACGCAATAAAGAACTCTACAAACCGCTTAACTTTATTCATAAACACGTAATTATTCTGCAAAATAAACTTACAACCGTGCAGATTAAACAACGTTATCCGGAAGTAACACATATTATCCCGCGTGCTGATTACGAGAAATACAGCGATCAAGAATTATTAGATAAATTCTATAACCAAGCTGCATATCAAGAGCGCTATAAGTGTTTACCTGGACGTGAAGAAATGATCTTGGCGATTATGCACCAAGAAGCCTATAAGTACATTCACAAACTAACTACCGAAGTGCATAATTACTTCTTAGTTATTGAAGATAATCAGCTGCCATTAACTAATCAACTAGCGAATTATCTCAACTTAGTAGTGACGGCTGTAGCTTCACGTTTAAATACAAATACTGGTTTTATTCTCCTCCAAAACACCTTTATGGAGCGAGCGCTTAAGGCCGTAGACGGTAATCCTTTAGCCTTACCAGGACATGTAGATCTAGCGGCGCAATTAGCTCAACAAGGACGTGATTTAACTAGCTTACCTATGTATGATGAGCAAGTTAATCAGTTTGGCTATAAGTTTACGGATTACGTAATTGCACCAGAAGCTTATCCGCAATATTATGTCTTTGGGGATCAAGCAGATACTACCTACTTAAAAATCAATCCGTATCTAAGCATTCAGGTGCTCAATCAATACGCTGAACAATATCCTCGTGCTTACTTTATTTTCAGTTATGACATTGCTGAATATAAAGTCGCAAGCGAAAAAATTAGTTGGCGTCATGGTGATTTACCGAATATGCTTTACTTCCATAGTGTAGCCTTTGCTACCGTGTTTCCGCCATTATTTATTACGCAGGAAAATTAAATTTTATGGCACAAACCAAATTTCGGGCTTATATGCTTACTGGCTTAGACGCAGCACGCGACTTTGCAGCAAGCTTTACGCCTTTTGTGCGTCAATTTACGACTGTACAAGCCGTAAATTGGGCAAGCTTACCGCCAGAGATTCCGGATTTGTTTAGCACTGAAATAAGTGCTACACAAAAAACGCAAGTGCTAAGCCATTTACGTTTATGGCAAAACATTGCCCTTGATCCGAGTCTAGATGAGCAAGCTTGGGTGGTAATTGTTGAGCAAGGTACTGCCTTAGCTCCGCATTGGCAACGCAAGTTAGATCTTGCTATAGAGCAAGTTAAACAACAAGCTGCGCAAGAACAAGCTCAACAAGCTCAACAAAATCAGCAAGAACAGCAAGAACAGCAACCTCAACAAGAATCACAAGAACAAGAAGCTGCAAATATCCAAGGCTTAATGCCAATTGTGCACTTAGGGCATCCGCAATTTCTTGCTTGGCATGCTAAAGAGCACGAGTTTACAGAGAGCGCTCTAGCTAAACTGCAAGTAAGTAACCTCTTACCTATTAACGATCCTGTACAAAACTATGTACATGAGAAAATGGCTAACCATCCATTATGGCAGTACCAAGAGCCTTACTTACAAGCTAGTATGCTAGCTCAAGCTAATCCTGAACTTGCATTTACCGGAGAAGCTTATGCTCTAACTAAAGCTACAGCTAAACATTTAGCTAATATGTATTTAAGTGTTAACCAAGCTTTAGCCAGCTATAAACAACCTGAGTTTGCGCAAGATTTAGGCAAGCAAATTGATTTAAGCTTAACGCAGATTCTTGCTCAATGCTCAGCCCGTGTAATCTTACCTAGTTTAAGTGTTGCTTTTAGCCAACTGACGAAAGCGCAACCGCAAGTACTTACCGATTTAGCTCTGGCAGGGAGTTTACAAGTAGTAATCCCTTCGCATGTAGAGTACAAAGAGTACATTAAAGAGCAAGTGAATGCCTCATTAGAGCATTGGCAAAGCTTAAGTGCAACCCAGCAAGAGTTTTTACAAACTTTAGTGCAACAAGAAGTGCCGGTATTTCCTAATGATCTAAGACTACCGTGCCAAGGTTATAACTTAAGTAGTCATATCCAAAAATATGTCTTAGCAGATCAAGGAGCATTTGCATGGCGTCCAACTTCACAATTATCACGTTTCTATGCTCAAGCTCATACCGCTGATTTTAAGTTAGTAACCTTACCGCAAGTAAATCAAGCCGAGTTCCAAGAGTATCTCTCACTGCAAACTAAACAAGGACAGCTTGAGTATTTAACTCCGCATGCAAGTTTAAATACTTTACGTACCGAATTCGCATGGGGGAAATTACTTACGCAAGTGCTTACTGATCCTAATCTTGGTAATCACGATTGGGTACTACTAAGTTCGGATAATGTAGTGCTTGATACCCATTGGCAACAAAAACTTAATGCTCAACTCTTTAGCCTAGCTTATCAGCAACCTGAGACTGGAGCTTTAGTTTTAGGGACAACTAGCGAGCGTAACTTTAAAGCTACTTATGCAGCTCGTGCTGGTAATAATGCTCTAGCGACTTGTGCTAAAGCAGAAGCTGGCTATAGTGTGTTACCAGTAGCGCAAGTAAATGCTCGTTATACACTTAATGCAGCTCAAGCCTTGGCGCAAACGAGCTACCAATGGGAAAATAATCTAGCTCTAACTTATCAACCAGTTGAAGTGTTATATGGCATCCTTGCGGATAACTTCCTTGCAGCTCCTACGCAGCAAGCGCTAGCCTCTCAAGCAAATGCCGTAGAGGAGCAAGATGAAGCAGCACAGGAGCAAGCAAATGCCGAGGAAAGCCAAACAAATGCCGCTCAGGATCAAGGTGCTAGTCTGCAAGCTCCACTCTATCTTGCAAGTACTGAAGCCTTTATGGGTAGTCTGCCAGATAGCGAAGAGTTCTTACGCTTAGCTGGAGTAGAGCCTAGTCTCTTAAGTGCCCAAGATCAACAACGCCAAGTTGAACTTAGTCGCCTGTGGCAAGTAAACTTAGCGGCATTAAGTGCACAACAAGTAGGTATTCTGCGTCAAGAGCTCGAACAAGCTGCTAATACCAATTCTAATACTAACGCTACTAGTGATCAAAACTCATCGCTGCAAGTAATTACGCGCTTTTTACAAAGCCACACTGGGCACAACACCTTTCCACAAAATGGCGTTGATAGCTTTAAACGTCTGGCAAGTAAAGCCGACTTACAAGCTGTTAAAGAGCGTGTCTTTAAATTTATGCAGCAAAATGCTCAACGCATTAGTAATGAGTACATTGACTTTAGTCAGCAGATTAATACTCCGTATACTAACCAAGATAGTCGTACCAACCAAGATAAAGTTGTGCGTAAGCAAATTGCCCAATACGTAGATGCTTTAACTCCAAACGACTACCTCCTAGGTACTAATAGTTTATATAGCCAAGCTAATACTACTCTTTCATATGTTTGGCCACAAGCACAAATTATTAGTAAAGGTGAGTATGTATTAACTGACTGGCAGTTAATTTACCCACGCGTAAAATGGCTTGATGATTCAAATTCTGTAAGTAGTGAAGCTTTAAGCTCGAGAAGCGTGTCTGCTACTCTCACACCAAATCTTCTACTCTTAAACGTTGGAGCTTTACGTGCTAAAGCCCGTGCTTTAGCCTTTAATACATTTACCTTTAAGCTTGAAGAGTTTAGAGAGTTAGTGTTACCTGAAACTAAGGTTGGGCAAATTGAACCTGCGTTAGCAATTAACAACTACATGCAGCAATTCTTTGCGCAAACATCGCCACGTCCAAGTTTACATCAATCACGTGATACTTCGATGACTAGTCTCCAGCGTTTCTTTGCTCAAGATACTGCCCGTAAAGTAGGTACACAAGATCATGTAAGTCAATTACACAAGTTTGTACTTTATGATCCGAGCGCCCCTCAAGCCTTAGCTTACTTTAAGCATCAAGTTGCGCCATTAGAGTTTAATGCTCAAGCAGCTGTTAACCCTAATGACAAGCAACTAGCTACTAAGTTTAATACTGACCTGTTCCAACGCTTAGCTGGTTATAAACCAACGCCACAAGCCATGGCACAAACCGCTAGTCATTGTCAGCTTTATACGCAAATCCTTGCCGACGATACTATTGGCGAGCAAGATTGGGTGCTAATTTGCCAAACGCCACTAATGTTTAATCAGCAATGGCGTGAACGCTTAAATGAAATCTTGTCTTATGCTAAGTCTCCTTATGCTAAACATTTACAATTAATTCTTACGCAAGTGGAACAAGTAGATACGTTTAAACCTCTAGGTGACTTAAACCTTGGAACACATAAACAACTGCTTACTTATCCGCAAGAATACTTAATTGTAAGTGATCTGCAAGATTTACAATTAATGCCAACCTTACCAGCTCATAGTAATGGTTGTTATTTAATTCGTAAACAAGCACTACGCAATGCGGCTTCTGAATTTGCTAAACCTTATTGGTTAGCTGATAACTTTACGTTTGTCTTACCGTTTGTACCATTTAGTGTAGCTATAGCTAATCCTGTATTAGCCCAAACTAATGCTAAACTTGTACAAGCCGTAACGCACGACTAAGACAAAAAAAGATCCAAGATATTACTATCTTGGATCTTTTTTTATATTAATACTTGCGACCACTCTGGAATAAGAGTAAAACGACATTGTTGTTGCTCATCTTGCTCTACCAGAGAGACTTGAAGATTAAGTACTTGTGCACTTGCTGCCGGATACACCGACCATAGGGCATCTTGCAATAAAGCTTCTAAAAAGCCTTGTACTTGCCAATAAGCATAGAACAGATTGTCAGGAGTACTTAAATAGAGATCATATTGCATATCAACTTCAGATAGAGGAGTTATCTCTACCCAGAGTTGCATAATCCCTAGGCGTTGTTGCGCTTGGACAGCAGATAAAACACGCTGCTGTTGAGCTGTTAGTCCTTGAATTAAACTATTAACCTTACCTAGAGCTAAGTCCGGACTTAAGCATTGAGGTACATGATATACCGCCATAAACTCTAGTTGTAAGGTTTGTTGTTTAACTTCTTGTTCTAAACGAGCACTGCGCACAGCTTCTTGTTTTTCTTGTAAAGTTTGGGTTATCGCTTGTAAAACTAACTGGTTTATATAGCTTACATTTGGTCCATTAAGCTTATGCACACTTATGTTTGGTAGTTTATGTTTACTGCCTAAGTGTTCTTGCATATAACGAATCAAATGCGGTAAAGCTTGTTGTCCTGTAAATCTTACATTACGATAAGTACCTACTTTAGTGATGTACACCAAACTAAAATACTCAATTAAACGACTACTTATGCGCGCAAAACTATATTGCATTAAATCTAGACTTGCACGTAAGTTACCAATTTCTGGAGTCGTTAGTTGTGGTAAATATTTTACAAACACATAGGCTGAAGCGATTTGTTCGGCTTCGTCCAAGTAGTTAGTTGCAAAAATATTCGCCAGATGAGAAATGGTAGTTTGGATAGGTGCAGACTTATCTCCATTGTCTGGTTGCTGCGTATCATTACTAACTAATAGTTGTTGGTTTTGCTCATTGGTTAGCTCGGCCGCTAAAGGGCTCGTAATTAAAGAATTAACCTCAGTTTTTTCTTGTTTAGTTGTTTGAGCCGCTTTAAACTGCGCTAGAACTCCCATGTCAATATTTACCTTGCCACGAGTAGTATATTGCAGTTGCGCTAAGTCTAAAACTAATGGTTCAGTATCTACTTCCCCATGAGTAGCTAGAGCACCTAGATTTAAGTTAGCTTCTAAACCATAAGAGCTTGTGGCTTGATTTAAGTTTAAGAGATCAGCTGGACTTAAGTAATCATTACTTTGGCGCGGCAGAGGAGTACTTAAATCTGCTAAAGCAATATTAGCCGCTGTCGTTTTAGTTACGGCAGCTTTAGGTGGTTTAGAGGCATTAAGTTTACTTGCGTCTAAAGTTAAAGTACTTGGAGCAATAATTGCTTGTTGCTTGTCTGTAAGATTAACTTTAAACTCAGATAATGGCGTATCTTGAGCTGCCAGAGAAGATGGTAAGTAGAGAGCATTAAAACTCTCTAAATGCCGAGCTAAAGATACTGACGGACTAGTATATGGTTGATATAAATGTCTAAGATTTATTAAGTTCCAATCACGTGAGAAAGGTAATGGTAAATCTTGACTTGTATGTTCAACCGTATACTTATAAGCTTGCGCTCGTTTAAAGTCTAAAGCGTAAGTTAATAAGTCGTTAACTACAGCTAGACGACGTTGCCGTAGCACTTGCGCAAACTCAGTGCGAGCATTAAGCCCTGGTTGAGCATAACGCACTATAGCTTCTAAGGTATCACAATTTTCCCCTAAGTAAGAACCTATAGCCGTAGGTACAGACACTAAATTAGCAGCTTGGATACCAGGATCTAAGCGAACTTTATGCATTAAGCCGTAAAGTTTTTGTCCATGCACAAAAGGATAAACTTCAATTACTTGTCCCAATTGTTCCGGATGATTTAACCAAGGAGATATCGCAGCCGTTTGCTCGAGACTAGCAGCTGCAGCATGAGCTGCAGCTTGTGCTCCAGCAATATGAGCCGTTTGTAACACATGGTTAACTAATAACTCTTGGCGTTTATATTTCCACACTTGGGCATAACTTGCTAAAGGTGTTGATATAGCTAGAGAGCTATTAAGCGGAGTTAATACTTGGGTTAATTCACTTGTTAGTTCTGGAGTTAAGAATGTTGCTTGGTTACTAGAAGCAAGAGCATCAACAGTCTCAACTAATTGATCTTGTGAAGTTAAATTGTGAACCCTACGTCGCGCTTGCCCTAAAGCATGCGTGGCTTGCGTTTCTAAGTCTTGCGCTGGTATAACCTCGGTTTGACTAGCGCTTTGCGCATCCAAGTTGTTCGCACTGGTTGCTACTTTAATCGCACTATGCTTAGCAGTTGCTAAACTTTGGGTATTACCTTTGCCTTGTAGCTCTACTTGGGTCTCGCTTACATTAACAAGCGTAGATGCTTGCTCTGTATTGCCTAAGCTTGTACTTGCAGTACTTGCAGTACTTGCAGGATTTGCAGCACTTGCAGCACTTTCTGGATTTGTAGTACTTGCAAAGCTAGTACTTGCAGCCTCATTTACCCTTAAGTTATCTTGTCTACTGCTGTTATTGTTTGTGCCTGAGCCGTATAAGTCAGATGAGGTTACTGCTTTTAAGCTTTCATTACCATTACTTAGTGCAACATTAACTGGTGACTGTAAAGGTAAAGATTGCATAGTTACTTCACCTCGTAAAGCTTGATTTAGACTTTCAACTGTAGGGGTAGGATGATCAGCAAATCCTGGCAACATAAACTTAGCTGTTTGCACAAAGTCATAGTCATCATCGACAATGAGCGGCTTAGCTAAAGTATGTTGCTTATTACCTAGCATATTCAGATATTTTTGTAAGCGCGTATCTGTAGTTAAAGGATCTGTACTTATGCTTTCAGTACTAAGAGTACTAAAGGATGGAGCTAAAGGTGGTATTACTGCCGCAGCAGCAATAGCATCTAAGCTTTGCTTGCCATTAGGATTAATCTGCGCATTCTTATCTAAAAGCACCGTTACCGAACTTAAACCAGCTCCTGCACCACTAAATGGTGGCAGTAAATGAGCAAACTCATTATTAGTCATGGCATTAGTTGCTAAGACATCGACTTCAAGCTTATCGCTTAAAGTGTAGTCTACAGGTGTGCCTAACTCTAATAAGATATTGTCTTCGGTTAGATAACGGAGGTTTTGGTGATAAACGCGGATTTGTTCTTTTCCTGTAACACAGATTTTTACTTTGGCATAAATAAGATTACCTAAGTAATTAATGTAATTGTAGTTTAGAGCCCGATAATCTCTAAAGTGCGCTAAAACAATTAACATTAATTGCGGATCATAGTTATACCAGTGTAGAGCTCCTTTAACCGGTAAAAGATAAGCCGATAAAGGTTTAGGAGCTGGAACTACAGACGCCTCTACTTTAAGGTCAGCTTCTTTAGGAGAATCAGCTGAAGTTTTTGCTAAAGCGCTAGTCACTCGCGCTAGATTATCTAAAGCATAACCATTACGCACCGTACGATTATATAAACTTGGTAACGGTGAATAACTTTCGTAGTGCGATGAGTTAGCAGTGGTTTGGTCTGTAGTTTGAGCTGTAGTATCAACTGTAGTTTCAGTTGTAGCAACAACCGGAGTTTCTGCTGTGGTTTCAACAACAGCAGCATCAATTCGACTTTCTGTTGTAGCATCTGCTGTAGTGTCAGAAATAACTTCTGTAGCAGTACCTTTACCCTCTTCTTGCTCAGTGTTAGCTGTAAGGTAAACATCAGTACTTACAAATAACGCAGCATTATCAGCTTGGCTATTGCTTGTACTTTCAGTAGCTAAAGGATTAACCTCTCCAGTTTGGAGAATTGTAGGTTGTTGTCCTTCGAGATTTTCATACTTGTTATTTCCAACACTTGAAGAGACTGAAACCGCACCTTCTACATTTGTAGTTTCAGCTACTGCATTAGTCCTACCAACGACCTCATCTACACTAACTGTATTTCGGTCTTTGGAAGCAATATCTCCATAAACCTGTTCATCAACAGTTGTTGGTACGTTTAAACCTATAATCCCTAATTCATCTAACACTTGCGCCGCAAGAATTTCACTTTCAGCTGAAATAGGGACAACAATTTTAGTTTCTTGTTGCAAGCCGCTACGTAATTGCGTTAGAGATTGTGGAGATTTAGCTGATGGTAATTCATACCATGAACGGAAGTTAATACTTGCTGGTGTTTGTTGCTCACTTGCTTGTTCATGCTCGGCTAATTGATTATTAACTTCATGATCGGTCAGTTTAGCATTGGTAATGTAGTTGGCAATGTGTGACTGATCTGGTGAAGCTGTATAACCTTGAGTTAGAGCTGAACTTGCAGTTGCAACTGCAACTAAATTCGCTGCTTGTAAAGCCCGATCTCGTGCTTGATCTCCTGCATTAGCAAGACGCTGCGCTAAAGATGCTTGTGCATGCTCATGAGCTTGTACTTGCCAGAGATTATAACTATCAGCAGCTGCAGCATAACTTAAGAGTAATTCCCAGTTATCCGTTGTACCTGCTATTTGGGTTAACGGATAGACTTGTTGTCCTAAGTTAATGTTTTCTGCTTGGGCTTGAGTTTGGAGTTTTTGCCACGCAGTTTGCATATGGAAATTTGGTAAATCCATATGATCTGCTGCTGGACTTAAATCTCTAAGATGCACTTGCCCATAAGTAACATGTCCATCAGCATGTGCCCCTGGAGTTTCAGGTACAGCTGTATGTACATAAGCTGCCGTAGCTTGTTCACTAAATACTGTAGCAATTGCATTTTCAACTTCAGTGGTTAATGGTTGGAGAGACACACTATGGGTTTGAGATTCACCTTTTTCATTAACAACTTTTTGTTGGAATAAGGTGTTATAACCTTTAGTTTGTTGTCTTATTAAGTCATTATCTTGCGCTAAAGTTTCTAAAGCATTAGCTATTCCTTGTAATGGATCTGCTTTAGACGAATTATCGTCTTGAGCTAGATTTAGCTGACTACTTTTCTTATTAGCAGTAGCATTTTCAAGAGCATTAACTTCTTGAGATACAACTTGAGACGTAACAACATCAGAGTTTGCTAGTTCTTGTTCTACCGAAGCAAAAGATGGATTAGCTCGAGCACTTAAAGTGCGTGCAGCATTTTCTCTTTCTTCACCTCTTGGAGCAGCAACTACTTCTACATGTAACAGTTCATTAGAAATTGGTTGTTCACGTTCAATATCATGATTAGCAACTGTAGAAGTCTCTTCAGTATGCTGTACCGCCTCACCTTGTAAATAATGATGGGCTAAGTTCAAATTGATACCCATGCGTGTATAAATACGTCTAGGGTAAGGAGTTGAACTATAAGGAGCAGTTACTCGTGCATGTAGAGCTGTAATCGTTGAGGCAGCTTTAGCATGTTCGGTTTGCTCATGCTCAACTGCTGTAGGTTCAGTATTTGCAGCTTGCTTATGCTTAACTTGTGTTTGAACATCATCAGTTACTGCAGCTTGCTCATCGCTAACTAAAGTTGAATCATTAACTAGTTGCGCTTTCTCTGCTGTTGCTAATCCTTGCTCATGCTTACCAAAATCAGTTTGAGAATTATTAGAGTTAACTTCATCGGCGTTATTAATACTATTTGCCGTAACCTTATCTTTAATATATTCAAAGATCCGACCATCTAAGCATTTCGCACGATTACGGAGTAAAGTTACGATCTCTAAAGCTGATTTTTTTTCCTGATTAACAACTTCGCTAGTGTAGTATTGTTCTGAAGCTACTTTGCTTTGTTCTACTTGAGCTTGTAGTTGCTGCGCAACTTGTTGCGCCATTACTTGCGCGGCTGCTAAAGCAGCTGCATGAGCATAGATATCACGACCAGCTAGCTCATAACCTAGATCACCACTTTCTGGTAAAGCAGCATTTTCCGCTTGTTGATCTAAAGAAGCATAACTATACCAACTACGATCAGTTGTAGGAGATACATAAGAAATTTCTTTAGTAAAGGTACGTTTTACTAGTTGAGCTACAGCTTTGGCTGCTGCTTGGGTTACTTGTACGGCTGGGGTAATCCCTAAGAAAATTTCTTTAACTGTATAACCTTGACTTACTACTGCTGGTAAGTAGTTTTTGAGCATAAAGCCTTGTGGGGCTAAAGCTAAACTAGCGTAATACTCGCGAGCTAGCTTACTTAGATCATGATAAACAAAGGCTTGAGGTTTATTATTCCAGTAATTACTTGCACTCGTAACACTAAACAAATAGAAGAACGAACTAATTGACTGCATAATTTGCAGTACTTTAGGTGGTTTAACTTTCTCGTTACTATTAACTTGTTCCGTAGTAATTTCCGGTAAGGTTAAACTAATTACTTCGCTTTGCTCTTGGTTACTTTCTCTAATTACTTGGGTTAAGAGAGCTGCGTAATTAGTTGATCTTGGATTAAGGGCAATAGTAGTTTGTTCGTTACTATTATTTAGGCTCGGATTTAGATTGTTATTTAAGTAGTTGCTATGACTTGCAGCTTGCTTATTACCTTGCTGATTACTATTTAGCGTTATTTGTGCCGTAATAGTTTCAAGATTAGTTGCTAAGAAAGTTGCTGTGGTAATAGCTTTATCTTGGGTATAAGTAGTTTGCTCTGGTTCAGCGGTTAAACCACCGCCAGCTTGCCAAGCTTTAGTTGCAGCTAAGGTAGCTGCACAGGTGATTTTCTCTACCGAACTATTATCTACTTTTGGAGCTAATTCAAGACAGGTTGCACGCGAGGCATTACCTCCTAAGGTTAAGCCTTGCTGACTATTCTCCGCATTGAAACCACTATTCTCTTTACTATGAGTATCTTGCACTAGGAAAGATACTCTTCCTTGCCCCTTAAACTTACTTTCAATTTTTAAGTCAGAGATATAACTAGTGTCTATAGGGATCTCTTGTCCTGGACCGGCGTTCTTCCAAGCATAGAGTTTACCTTGTGGTTTAACTGCTTGTAGTTCGTGCTCGGTATTAACCTCCATAAATGGATAAGTTTGTAACTCGGTACGTGCTTGTAATTGCGCTTTATACAGATCAACGGTTAAAGTTTGCGAAAGATCTGTCACTGGTAAAGATACCGCTGCACCTACAAGCATTTGGCAAACATCTTCGTTGGCTAAAGACGAATGTAAACTTACGACTGCTTTCCCTTTAGTTAGGTACATGAGATCTGTAAGATTTACATCTTCTTGCACCGCTAAAGCTAAACCTGCAGGGAACTTCATACTGCCTGATACATATGTATCTTGGCGACTTAAGTTCACCATACTTGTGACTTGTACTTGTTCAACTTTTACTTGCGTCGAAGTATTGTCTAGCGACATTACAAGTTGCGGAGCTACCGTATCAGTGATAGCTGCAATAGTTGCACTAGCATTATCTGAAGTAGCAATAAGATCTAAAGAAGTAATCTTGTCTTGCTCTTCTAAAGAAGTAAGTTTAGATTGTTCTTCTAACTCCACCTGTGGTTGCTGCACAGGTGTTACCGGCACGCCAACCAGATGTAAGCTAGTTGTTTCTTCTGCAGTTGATTTTTGCTCAGTCTCTTGCTTATGCTCTTGCGCTAGAGATAGTACTCGGGCTTGTTCTTTATCCGCTTCTTGTGAAAGCTCGTACGAAGAGACAACTATCTCTTCAGTCTCTTGCAGTTCATACTGTTCAGAGTTAGTAATTGTTACTGCTGCATTAGCAAATTGACTTTGACTAAGACCTGCATTACTTGCAGTAACTTCTTTGCTTGCTTCTTCGTTTAAGCCTAAAGCTTCATTAGCATTAGCAACTAACTCTGAGCTAGCACTAGTTACTAATTGCGTAGCATTAACTGGTAATTCAGGAGTACTTAAATCAACTAAGGTTGAATAAGCAATATGCGCATCTCTTTTATCTTCCTCCCAAGTAAGCATTCCTTGGTTACGCATTTGCTCTTTGAGCTCTTCACTCGTAACAAAATCCTGTACCACCGTATCTAAACTTGGAGCAAGATTAGTGTTTTCTTTATGGGATTTTGGTTGTAAAAATGCTGGTGTTTGTTCACGGAAAATTTTATTTACCGCTGGGATATGGTTAATTGCACTAATAGTAGTAGGATTAACACTATTAGCACTAACATGCCCTTTCCCTTGTGCCATCAGACCGGTCACCGGATCACGGTACACTTGGTTATCTTCAAATAAATAATCCGATACCGCACGCGACAAACGTCCAAAGTACGAACCTAAATTGCCACGATTACGTAAACCTTTAATCAGGTTTACCAGCATTTCTTGGTTAAAGTATGGATTTTGTTTTAACTGAATGCGAGTTTTGGCCGTAATTAAACCATTAAAGTAACACCAACAAACTAAACTTATTAAGTCGTAGTTAATTTCTAAGTGTTTACGTTCAGCATTAGCTAATGGGTTATGCTTATCCACATTCACTACGTACCAAACTATATTCGAAGCATCTTGTTGATTGTCAAACCAACCAAAGTATAAGAATGGTTCACTAAGATCTAATTCCGGATAACGGTTATAGATCATAATCTGGTTACGGTGGTGAACAAATAAACTAACAACGGCTTGTTCAATAGCCTGTAGCTCTTGCTTATCAGTAAAGCTAATAGCTTTCTTACTTTCACTTGGGATTTGTAAAACAAATTTATATAGTGAAAGATAAGTACGCACTAAAGCTTTTTTATAATCATCAGTGTATTTAACTAATTCCCCAATATGCCAATACTTAAAGCGTAGAGCAATTTGCAGATCAATTTTATTGATTGCATATCTTTGCTGTAAGCGAATGAGCATCTGACGTAAATCAGTTGGCACTTTAATATAAGGATCAGAAAAGTCACTTAGATTATCAAGTAAATAATCTATTGCCTTGCGCTCATGACATTTTAAGCGCTGCATAATGCGATTAATGCTTGGCTGAAAGAGTTTATTTACTTTTAAAAGAAAGCTGGTTATTGCTAAATACTGACGATTAGTATCACCAATCGAAGTTAAATAAGCTAATACCTTATCTAACACCATCTCATAAGCGTCAAAACCAATCCCAAAGTAAGTCGAACTTGCAGCTTGCTCTGTACCATAAAGGTGCATAAAGCTATAGTCGTCATTAACGTTGGGTGTTTTATTAGTTGAAGATGGATCTTCAACTAATAAACCAGCTGCTTTAGCAATAGTGGCATTAATCGCCCCAGCCGTCCAAATTTCGGCTGTAGTCGTAGCTAAAGGAGATACTTTATAAGCTTTAGGTTTAGTTGCTTGGGTAGCATTAGTCGTACTAGTGCTATTGCTTGCACTTTGCGCTTGCTGTTGACTTTGCCAATGTGCATGGGCTTTTTCGGCTAAACGATTTTTTACCCATGCAGCAGCGCCCCCAGTGTCAATTGACGCTTGGGCATGCGGGTTTACGGCATGTTGTAAGCTTAAAGCTGAATCAGCTGTAGCATCAAACATCCCGTGTTTCCAAATATGAGCCGTAGTTGCCGCAGTTGGTGAAGTTTTATGAGTAACCGACGCAAAAGTTACCGGCACTCGCGCTACAGGAGGTGTTACTGTGACTTCATCTTGCTGCAGAATACGACGTTTCATCGATACCGAAACTAACTCAGTATAAGGATATTCGTTGAAATAGGCTTCTAATAAGCCGATTTTAATAAAGGATTTAAAAGGGTTTTGTAAACCTTTATAGATTAACCATAGAACATTGGCATAAAACGCTTGGTGACTTAAAAGTTTTAAGTCCATATCACCAAAATCGATCCAGTTACATGGATGAATTAATCCAAAATCTATAAAAGCTTGTTTTACTTCTTGATAGCTATAACCTTTAACTTCTGGTAAGAAATACCAAAGTAACCACTTACCTGCTAACTTAGTAGCCGAGCGATAGAACTCATCGAGTAAGAAAATCTTTTCTCGAATTCCCCCATCAGCTAAAGTTTGATTAGTGTGACGATTATAAAGAAGATGTTGACAGTCAACAATATAGAAACTTGCTTCGACATGATGTTCAGCTTGTAACCATTGACTCATTTTCTCGAGTTTTTGGTGTAAAGCTTGACGCTTTACAGCTTCAAGTTCGGGACTTACAACTACCCACAGATCTATATCTGAATCAGCGGTAAAAGTAACCGAACTTGCCGATCCCATTACATACACCCCTTCAATGGTATAAGTCCCAGGATTAGTTAACTGGTCGTAGTTAACATCTGCATAGTTAGCAAAGCTTTCTAATTGTTGCGGTAAAGGAATGAAGTTATATACTCCGTGTGGAGCATCAGGCACATAGAAACGCATGCCTGGTGGATTAAAGTGCAGAATAAAAGGAACTTGCAGCAGAAATTCTCGTATGTTTGCTGATTTAGAAGCCAGCGTAAAAGCGTACCGACGTTGATGAAAATCGGTCATACGCACAATATTTTTGCTCAGTTCTTTTTGGGCTTGCTTGTAAGTTAAACCAACTTTTGTCATAAGAAAATCCTGTCATGCTGGCCGCATAACAACCTAGGTCAGATTATTAACGGTAAAGAGTGTGCCTATAGATTAATATCTCTGAAAGGGAATGATATTTAGCTTTTTGTAACTTCTATCTAAGAGAAGGAAATAAAAACTAAAATTAATCCGCAAATATACGTAAAGTGCAGGAGAATCTTGTTCTCCTGCTTATATATTACAGAAAAATCCCTTAAAGTGGCATTTTTTAAGCCCTAATTGCGAAAACAGCTACCCTCAAAAATTCAATCTACACTTATCAATAAGATACTTTCGAGTAAATGGCACTTTTTACTGAAACTCTGCCGTCAAATTTAAACGAAAATAACGAAAGAAATATTCTGAAGCAAAAATACCCACACAAAAATCACGGGTATAGTTAAAATTTTGTAAATTTTCACAAAATTTATACACACCCTTTAACCACCACAAAGAGAAGAAAAAACTCTAAATTAGAGGTTAAAAAATCTCCAAGCCCCTAAAAAAGGATAAATTACAACTTTATAATATCAGTTGCTACTTCTTACTTAACATCTCCCCAATGTTAATTTACACGAAGCTGTAATTTCACAGACTAAAAATTATCTTTATTTGGTTCGCCTATTTGATTATGTAGAACCTAAACTTAAAACCAAATAGCCTTAAGGCAATCTATAGTCCTTTGTTGTTCAGAACTTAACTGGTGTGAAGCACCTCTTTTTTGCCAATCATTTACTAAATTTTATGATAAAGAAGATGTGATTTAATTCAAGATGAAAGTAAGATTTTGTGAAGTATAGATAAGCATGAGTAATCAGCAAAGAGTAAAATTTTGCTGCAAGTTTAACTTATGTTTTAGCAAGAAAACTTTCGTTTATATTACGTTTATCTTTCGTTTATGTTTCGCCTCACCACAGGATTACTTACGTTTAGCTTTTGTATTATTTACATACCCCCCATTTTCATCTTTACAGTTAACAGCACCTCCTTTTCAGGATTGTATAGTGTTGTTGTGATAATCAGCTAGAACTAAACTTTTCCCCTCCATTTGCAAGAGTACATAGACAGCCTGCAATACACACTTGTTGCTAAGTGTATTTCTACCCCATAAATTGCCAACTTAGCCTTTATTATCTTGGGGATTCTCTTGTTGTTTGTTATAATAAAAATGAAGTTATGTATTAAACGCTTTTTATTTTCAATCGACTCTAAGAAAATGAAAAATCAACTTAATCTAAGCTAACAATTAGTTTATCTAAGAGTTACTACCTTACTGACTTCAGAGTCACTTCCTCATACGCAAGACTAACAATTTCTACTAATGAGAGATTAGCAAATAAATTGTTTTTCTTACTATTTTTACTTTTCTTTACTTTGGTAAAGACTTAACTATAAGGTTCTAACGCATGAGTGAAAAAGACCAACGCGATTACGATAGAGAAGATCTAAGCCGCGATTTAGAAGAGCGCTTTAGAAAATATCGTGAAATGAGCGGTAAGACAGAAGATAAATCTGAAGATGAGACAGAAAAGGAAAAGTCTAAAACTATTCCTCGTACCCCTAAAAACGAAAATAGCGCAACAGACAAGCAGACTACTCGCACTTCAGCTGAACCTGACCAATCATCAAACAACAAACAACAAAAGAAATCATCATTTACTATGCCTGATTTTTCTAATGTTAAATTTAACTTCGGTAAAGGCTCAAAAGCAATTAAAACTCTAGGTTTAGGAGTTGTGCTTTTAGGCTTTTTAGCAACAGGTTTTTACACCGTAAACGAATCTGAACGTGGGGTAGTAAAACGTTTTGGTGCTTACTACGCTACAAAAATGCCAGGTCTAAACTGGCGTGTACCGGTTATTGATAAAGTAACTAAAGTTAACGTGCAACAAGTTGGACAATTACGTATTGAGGGAACTATGTTAACTCAAGACGAAAACGTAGTTAATGTTACTTTAACCGTACAATATCGTGTTGACGATCCATACAACTACCTTTACATGGTAGACGCTCCAGAAACTACATTACGTGAAGCAACCGAAGCTTCATTACGTTTTGTGGTGGGTCACATGAAAATGGACGACGTAATTACAACTGGTCGTTCTATTGTGAGAGAGAATACACGTCAAATGCTCTTAAAAACTCTTGAGAGCTATAACGTAGGCATCGGTATTGTGGACGTAAACTTCCAATCAGCGCGTCCACCTGAAGAAGTTAAAGAGTCTTTTGACGATGCGATTAAAGCGCAAGAAGACGAGCAACGCTATATTCGTGAAGCTGAAGCTTACCAACGTTCACGTGAACCTATTGCACGTGGTCAAGCAAGACAAATTATTGCTCAAGCACAAGGTTATGCTGCAAGCATTATCGCTAAAGCTAATGCCGATGCTGCTGAGTACAATAACCTCTTACCACAATTCTTGGCTAATCCGTCAGTATTTAAACAAAGATACTACCTAGAAGCAATGGCAGAGCTATACGGTAATACGCCTAAAGTTATTATGCAAGATAACAATGCGATTACTTTCTTACCTTTAGATAAACTTTTATCTACGGGCAAAGCTCCTACACAGGTAAAACAAGGTGATGGTTCATTACTGCAAGATCCAAATCAAGCACAACCAACAACTCCTACACCAAGTTATGCCCCAACTACGACTACTCCAACCACGACTACTCCAGCTGCCACTGATAACCGCAGTCCAGTAACTCGTGATGGTTCTCGTACCGCTCCTAGCCGTTTTAACACCAGAGGTAGTAACTAATGTCAACAAACAATAATAATCACAATAAACTTCTTGCTTTAGGTGTGGCACTAATTATTGTTGTGGTGCTCTTACTAAACTCGGTTTACTTCGTGCAAGAAGGAACTCGTGCTATTAAATTACGTTTTAATAAAGTAGTGCGTGACAGTAACAACAACGTGGTAGTAATTCAACCAGGTATTCACTTTAAACCACCATTTATTGATAGCGTAGTAAATATTGATGCTCGTTTACAAACGCTTGATGATACATCTGACCGTTTCTTAACTGTTGAGAAAAAAGACGTATTAATCGAGTCATACGTAAAATGGAAAGTTGTAGATTTTGGTAAATTCTATACTTCAACTGGTGGTCAATTTACCCGTGCTAATGACTTATTACGTCGTAAAATTAATGACCGTTTACGTTCTGAAGTAGGTAGCCAAACTATTTCTGATATCGTATCAGGTTCACGTTCTGAACTGATGAGCCAAGCGCTTGATGCTGTAAACAAAGCTGAAGACGGTGCGTTAAACTTCGGGATTCAAGTAATTGACGTACGTGTAGTGAAAATTGAATTACCTACTGAAGTCGCAGATTCAATTTACCAACGTATGCGTGCTGAACGTCAAGCTGTAGCAGGTGAACACCGTGCTCAAGGTCAAGAGCAAGCACAAATTATGCGTGCCGAAACTGACCGTAACATTACCGTAATCCTTTCTGAAGCACAATTAGAAGCTGCAAAAATCCGCGCAACTGCTGATGCTCAAGCTAACGCTATTTACAACCAAACTTATACGCAAAACTATGAATTATTTACTTTCCTAAAAAATATGGAAGCATATAAAACAAGTTTAGCGCAAAACAATAGCGTGCTTTTAGTGAATCCAGAGAAAGATAGTTTCTATCAATTCTTATTCAATAACGGCATTTCAAATACTAATTTAAAACCACAAACTGGAGTACAAGTACCAGCGAATGCTTTACCAAGTAATCCTGTTAGCTTACCAGCAACTGTACCAGCTACGCCAGAGCAACCTGCTCAACCAGCTGCGCCAACAGAAACCACTCCAGCAACCAATGAGCAAGCTCCAGCTGCACCTGCTGCACCAGCAACCCCTGCTAGTCCAGCTGAACCAGCAACATCGCCATCTGCTCCTTAATTAATGGTTATTACTTTAAGGCATTATGTCTTAAGTGGTAAAGCACCTCTTCGGAGGTGCTTTTTCTGTCGAAAAAATTTAGCGTTTGAGGAATATGGAGTATTGATTTTAGTTTTAGCTGCTAAATTGATGGGGATGATTGAGCATTAGATTGGGTACTTGTTTAAGTGTTAGATTTAGGTGCGAGATTTAGGCACTTGTTTAAGTGCTAGACTTAGGTACTAGATCTAAGTGTCAGATTTAAGTATGAGTTTTAAAGTTTTGCAGACAACCCGCAACCATACATACAGTCTTGTAGGATTTACTTAATTCCCGTAAATAAAATTATGGTTATTAACCAGATAATCCATTATGGCAAACTAAAAAACAATAAAAATACAAGCCTTAACTTCTGGAGCTTTCGCATATTTGTGAAGATATCACAACTTAAACTGATGAAAAATCTTCATTTACCCTTTGACATTTACGTAAATATCGCTATAATCTACGAGCTATTAAGGCAGGATCTGCTAAATAATAATCTTAAGATCTGTTGCCATTCTTGTAGCTTACTTTAGATCCTGGGGCGTCTAAAGTTGAATAAACTCTACATATGCGCCTATCTTTACCTTTAAATAGTTTAGGTTTCCTTAACTAAGGAATATGTAGTTCTTGCCCTCCTCCCTTTATGGGTCACCTTTAATTTGAAATTTTTTATGTCACAAAGTAAAAATGACACTTTAATTGGTAAAGCCGGATCAACTTATGTAGGCTTTGACGCTATAACTCCTCACCAACAAGCCTTACAGAAAAAACTTCCTAATAAGATCCTTTTAATTTTCACTTTAGGTCTATTAGCGATGAATGCATCGTTAGTTAATGACGCGGTTATTCCTGCTTTATTAGACCTTTCAACTTACTTTAATGCTTCGGTAGAACAGATCCAAGCGATTATCCCTTACTTTGCTATTGGTCTGGGCATCGGACAATTAATTTGGGGTCCGTGCATTGACCGCTTTGGACGGAAAAGCATTATTATGCTTTTAGTAGTTCTGGGCTTAATTCTTAATGGTATTCTACAGTTTACTGCTAACTACACCGCACTCTTAACTGTACGAGTTTTACAAGGGATTGTCTTTTCTGGTATTGGTAGTATTCCTTCTATTGTGCTCAAAGATGCTTACTCACCTAAAGACTTTGTTATTTATAACTCTTACTTAATGAGTATTTTCTTCTTTGGTCCAGCCTTAGCGCCAATGATTGGTGGTTGGTTACTTCTAATCATGCCTTGGAAAGGAATCTATTACTTTATTTCACTTCTCATTCTCTTTAGTGCAGCCGTATTCTTAATTAAGATCCCTGAAACTTTAGATCCAGAGAAACGTCAATCACTAAATACCATTCGTATCCTTAAAAACTACGGTGCGATTTTAAAAGATCCACGTTCAGTAGTCTTAATTCTTGCTTTTACTACCTTTGAGTTAGCGAGTTTTGCTTATCCAACTTTACTCCCTGCAGTATTAATGATTGACTATAAGGTAAGTAGTACTAATTCTTCGTATTTCCTAGCTATGTTAATCGTATTCCTCTCTTTAGGGATGTATGTAAGTCAACACTTAATTAAAAAAGGCGTTAACTTACAAACTATCTGGACAGTTGCTGCTGCCGGACAAGTTTTAGCCGTAGCTTTAAATATTCTGGTAATATATACAGTTAAAAACGAGTATACTATTACAGCCGCTATGTGTTCGAATACTTTCTTTAGCGGTATGATTAGTTCAAGTATTATGATGGTGTACTTAACTCGTTATCCACATATTACAGGTACAGCTTCGAGCTTAATGCAAGCAATTATGTTACTTGTACCAGGTTTAGTAATTAGTCACTGTGACTTTATTATTAAATCAGATCGTCACGAAGGAACTACTATGCTCTTAATCACTGGAGCGGCAATTGCGCTTAGTGGTTTATGCTCATTATTCTATCGTGCGGTTTGGGGCATTAACAGTAGCGCAGGGGCTGGCATGGCAGCTGGACACTAATACAAGTAACATTTCTTAATAAATATTTTTACGACTCCTAAAAGTTTGAAACCTACGACTACGGTTGTAGGTTTTTTTATTAGTTTTTGCACAAAAAGGCAAAATAATATATAATAAAGTCACAAAAAACAACGAACAAACATCATTAAGTCATACGACTTAAGGACATTAGCATGAAAAAAATGCTTTTAAATCTGCTATTTGTAGCTGCAGGTTTAGCAAGTTTGAGTGCTCAAGCAGCAACAGCGGCTTCATTTCCGAAAAATTATGGCATCCCTCCGCAACGCGAGTTTGATATGCCATGGCAAGAATACAATGATCCGTATGGGTATAATTTCTACGGACACCAAGATTTCGCCGTAATTAAAACTCCAGAGCGTGCGATTGTCGCAACCCTATACCGCTCACCTTATGTAAGTAATATTCTGATCAATACTAATCACGATGAAGAAAATATCTCCTTAATTACTTACAATTTAGGTTCGTATATTATTCAAGCTCCGGCAGTAATTACGCAACAACAGATTGCGCAACTTTTAGAAAAACTGCAATTAAAAGTTGCTTTACCAGATGACTTAACGCAAAATAACTAAACGTTAAGTTACCTTCCTATCAATGTTGATATGATAGGGAATCTTTTGTTTATTACATTGAAACAATACATTTAAATGATTACTCCTTTAACTCTGTGCTTACGCACAGAGTTTTTTTATGCCCCCAAAAAAAGCCTTATTCTAGGGATACTAGAATAAGGCTCACTTGTTGTCTAATAATATTTATATACTTAAGGTTAATTTAAAGTAATAACTTTAAAAACTATTTTGCACCTTTAGCTTTTTTACCAGCGATGAAGTAGTAATCGTAGAAGTAACGAACGTCGTTATTTGGATTATAACCTTGTAACGCTGGAGATTTAAGAGCTAAAGTTGTTGGATTCCATAATGGACCTACTGGTAAATCTTTTTCTAAGATTAAATTAGCTTTAGCGTAAAGTTGAGCACGTTTTGCACCGTCTTGCTCAGCTGCAGCAGTTTTCACTAATTTATCGAACTCTGGATTACAGTATTGTACATCGTTGATTGGTGAGTCACAAGTAAAGATGTTGTAGAAAGTTGACACTTGGTCGTAGTCTGCATTCCAACCACCAATCGTTAAATCATAGTTACGTTCGGTAGATACACGGCTTTGCCATGTTTTACTTTCAACTACTTCGTTTTTCAGGATTACTACACCACCAGTGTTTTGTTCCCAAAGACCTGATAAAGCAACGAAAGTTTTCTTATCTGCACCCGAACTACTTAATAAAGTAACAGTTAATGGTTTTTCTTTACTGTAACCAGCAGCTTTTAATAATGAAAGAGCTTCTTCTACGTTTGCTTTAAAGTCTCTTTCCAACCATGCTGCTTGTTTGATGTCTTGACCATCTTTAATGCCTGGAGGAGTTACGGTACTTGTTGCTACCCCGAAGCCTAAGATTTTCTCGATAAAGAATTTACGGTCAACAAGTAAAGTTAAAGCTTTACGTACACGAGCATCTGATAAACGTTTGTTATTAAATTTTAAGTAAGTTGTACTTAAAGGATTAATCGTTACTAGTTCATCTTTACGTTCAGCTAATACTTGTTTTTTAAATTGTACAGGGATACCTGTTGTTGGGTATTCACCTTGTAAGTATTTATAGTAACTGGTTAATGGGTTGTTAATAAAGTCGAAGTGTACTTTAGTGATCACAGTGTTTTTAGCATCCCAGTGACCGTCCCATTTTACAAAGTCCATAGTATCATTTAGACGGTTAGTTACGATTTTGAACGGACCAGTAGTAACAATGTTCTCTACAGATGTCCATTTTTCACCGTGTTTCTTAATTACGTCTTCACGTAATGGTGATAACACCGATAAGGTTGTCATTTGTGATAACCATGGAGTTGGTGTTGTTAAGTGTACTACTAAAGTGTAGTCATCTTTTGCTTCAACACCTAATTCAGAAGGTTTTTTCTTGCCTGCGTTAATTTCCGCTGCGTTTTTCACGTTTGCCGTTGCTAAGTAGTCAGCATAGCCAGCACCAGTTTTAGGGTCAGTTAAACGTTGCCAAGAATATACGAAATCTTTAGCGGTTACAGGTTTACCATCTGTCCATTTAGCATTTTTACGTAAGTAGAATGTCCAAGTTAAACCGTCGCTTGAAGTTTCCCATTTTTCCGCAGCCCAAGGGATATAGTTACCATGGCTGTCTTGACGTACAAGTGTATCGAATAACATTCTTAAAACTGAGAATGAATCTGAATATACACTTAAAGTTGGGTCAATGGTATCTGGAGAGTTACCATAGTTATAGTTTAATTCTTGTTTTTCTGCAAGTTTAGTGCCTGCTGGAATATCTGCCGCAAATGCAGAGGTTGCCGTGAAGCTGCCGGTTGCAGCTGCTAATACAAGGGCTAAAGCAACTTTAGTGAAATTTTTCATACTGCGTCCTTAATCAACACGAAGTTAATACTTCTTTTATATTTATCTTAATGCGGATAAAGAAACTATTCTTTATCTCGTTCCTTTTTATAATTAAAAATTATAATCTTCTACTTATATCCTAACAGCAATTTAAAGTCTGCGCAATAACTTAAAAGCATTTTTTAGTAAAAAAATTAGCTTCCAAGCCTTAAACTTGTAATTTTTCGGGATAAAAATTGCTAAAATTTTTATCTATGATTGTCGTTTTAGAGGCTAAAACATTAAATCTAGCTGCTTATTTGCTTTTTAGTTCTTTATTTTTCCTAGCTTGGAAATACAGTTTTCCGAGTCATACGACCCGGAAAACTAATCTAGTCAATAGTGTAACCCATAAAGGATTACTATCTTAAGGAAGAAGGTGTAAGTAAACTACGTAAATTTTTTATTAAATTACCACTTGTAATTTACTTGTTTTGTAGATTCTTCACTTTATTTAAATGAAACTTTGTTCGTTGCTGGATCATAGGTTACAACCCATACTTCAGCTAAACCTTTACCACCATCGGTTTCACCACCAAAAATTAAAGCTTGATTACCATAGGATAAAGTTACACCATAACCCGAACCTAGAGGTAAGTCACCTGCAAAACTCCATTTACCATCATTGAGGACAAAGGATGCTTTTTGGTAAACTTTTTTCAGACCTTGGTGTGCATATAATTTACCTGCTTTATAAGCATCGTGAGCACCAGGGAAGTTTGCCCCACCGGCAACAAATAGAGTTTTACCTACAAAGGCAGTGTAGCTACCAGCTACGCCGTCTTGTACTTTTTCACCTGGGTTAGCAGGTAAATCTTTAATTGATTCCCAATCTACTTCACCATTACGTTCAAACTTACCTACAGAAGCTTTATCTGTACGTAGACCAGGTTTAATTTCCCCACTTACTACGTATAGTTTGTTGTCATAAACGGCAACACCTGCCCCTGCACGTCCACGCATTTCCATACTACCTTCGTTAGCCCATTTATTGGTCGCTGGGTTGTAACTAAAGAGTACGTTATTAAAGAAGTAATCTTCTGCTCTTAAATCAAAATAGGCATTAGCAATAGCTGTTTTAGCTGCGTCATCTTTAGCTGCGGTGTGATCTTTGAAAAAGCCATTAAAGATTTCAAAGTTCGTACCACCTACAACATAAATTTTATCTTTGTAGTTTACACCTGCAGCCCCTACTAAACCTAGTGGTGAACGTGTGTTAAGTGTCGACCATTTATTAGTTGCTGGATCATAAACATAAGCGTCATTTACCGAAGTATTTACGCCATTAACTTTAGCCAAACCACCAAAGACATAAATTTTACCGTTTACCGCTACCACTACAGGCTGTACACGAGCTTCACCAGGGAATTCAGCTAACTCACGCCACGTAGGGGTTGCTGCTTTAAGGTCTAAGGCAAAGAATTTTTTACCTGCCGAACCTAAACCAACATAAGCCGTATCTCCAATTAAAGCACCGCCACCTTGAGCAACTGGGCTAGGAAGATTTGGATATTGGTTTGCTAAAGCAGTACCAGCTAAAGCTAGTAAACTAAAAGTTGCCAAAGATTTAAGAGCTAATTTCTTCATTATGGACTCCAATAAAGTGCGAGGGAAGTGAAAAGGAAAGCGATTGTTACCAAGCAAGTTACTTTAAGTTTCGATGACTTAAAGTTTTGGTTACTTAAAGCTTGTGTTAAAACTTCAGTAACTTAAAGTTAATGTCATTCAAAATTACTGTTGCTTGGTGGCAAACTTAAGCTCACACGACAAACGGCACTAACTTGCCGTGAACGCGACTAGTTAGTGCCGTTTGCTTAAGCAAGACAATTAATCAGATTTTATGCTGTAATTAAGCTGCTGATTTACCTTTATTTGTTGAAATAATAGCTTCAACAGGAGAAACCGGAGTAGCTTTTACTGTTTCGTTTACACGTTTAATACGACGATAACGACGTACTAATTTCACTTTACGACTTAATAAGTATAAAGGTAGGATCACGAAAACAAAGATAATACATAAAGAAATACTAATATGCATTAAGGCTTTTAACACAACATCAATAAGGAACATAAGTCCTCCTTAAAATCTAAATCCGCTTAGTGTAAGGCGCTAACCTAAATTTTAATTGCTAATTATATGTAGGTCTTGCCTTATTTATACTTTTATATTACTCCTATTTAATGAAAAAATCTTTATATCCTTTGCGATTTGTGTCAGCGGTCACACTTTTTTTGTTGCAAAAGGATTTACGTGATAAAAAAGGAGTAATTTTTGCTAGCTAGGTCTCCACGGTTGCGCTAATTTTCAAGGACTTAGAAGCAAAACCCAAACCAACACTATTTATATGGTTATTTGACGCAAAAACCCTCCTAAAAATTAATTTAGGAGGGAAAAGAAATTTTTTATCAATTTAAATTGTGCGGTGTGGTCTATAACCATTTAAGCACAAGCTTAGTTAAGATTGTTCCAATCTCAATTATTTAAAAGTTTTCTAATAATTAACTTAGCTTGGTGCGTTTAGATAAACTAAGCTTGACTAGCTAATTGCAAACTAAACTTAACCTGCTAAATACAAACTAAGCTTGACCAGCTAAATTAGTTACTTTTAAGCTACCTAAGGCATAAAGTTCAGCTTTAGTTGTACTACCTTGCACTAAAGATACAACTTCATCAGCTGGTTCAGCATATACACGCGTATTAAATACTTCAGCACCATCATTTAAGAAGATTTCTAAAGTCGAAGTATCGCTATATACGTGAATACGACTTAATGCTTGAGCTAGTTTTACATGACGCACATCACGACCATAACCTGATTTACCCATAGTTAAGGTTGCCACTTGCGTTTGTGCATTATAAGATAAAGTTACGTCACGACGTAAAGCCAGAGTAATGTCACCAGCCGCTGGTACTACGTCTAGTTCATATACTTTAGTGTTAATGCCAGCACGTAATTGCTCATCTGTCACTACAGCTTGAGTAGCTGGAGTTTGACGTAGAGCTTGTAACTCGTTAATTGGACATAAGTGTAAACGACCGTTTACATTTTTTAGTTCACGAGGTACTGATAAACAGTGTTGCCAACCTTGCGCTAAAGTAGGGTTTGTATAAGTAATATCTGGTAAACCAAACCAACCCACTAAAATGCGACGGTTGCTATCATCTACGTAAGTTTGAACTGCGTAAAAATCAAAACCACGATCAATTTCAATAAAGTCCGAAGTAAAACGATAAGTTTTTGCTTGCAGATCAATATCTAATGTATGGTAACCACATTGGTATACGTTGTTATATTCGTAACCTTTAGCTTCGATTCCTTGTGGGCAAGAGATTAAGAACCATTGACCGTCTAAATTAAATAGATCCGGACATTCCATCATATAACCACAAGTACCATTTACGTCTAGACGCATGTGGTATGACCAGTTATGTAAGTCATCTGATACATAGATTAGTACCATACCTTTAGACTCTAAAGTACGTGCACCTAATACCATGTAGTAACGACCATCTTGTTTCCAAACTTTTGGATCACGCACGTGGTTTGACATATCTGCAGGATAGTCAGCATTACACAATACTACTTCTTTCTCACTAAAAGTTACACCATCTTTAGAAGTTACGAGAATGGTATTTTGTTCACGACCAGCAGTAATGTAATCGTATTCTTGATCACGATGTTTTACATTACCAGTGTAAAAATAGTAAGCTGTACCATTCTCTATATACGCTGAACCTGAATACACCCCATCACGGTCGGCAGGATGATCGTTATATAGTGCAGGCGCATGATGCGTAAAGTTCACGTAATCTTTAGTAGAAACATGACCCCAGAAAATAGCTCCACCTTTAGGATTAAATGGATTGTATTGGTAGAACCAATGAATAGTACCGTTTAATACACTTAAACCATTTGGATCGTTCATCCAACCTGATTCAGGTTGAATGTGAAACTGTAAACGATAAGGATCATTAGCTACGTTTTGACGTACTGCTTGTTGTTCAGACGTATGATACTTATCTAAATATTCTTGTTTGTTCATAGAAATCCCTAAGTATTGTTTGATTGTGGTACAGGTAAAAATACCTGCTATTTTTTTCTAGCCTATTATAGCATTAAAGCAAATTAGTATTAAAATGATACCATTGTGGTAAAAGTGCTCGCGTGCTGTTCGCGTACGTACTTAAGATGTGTACTTACTTGCGATATGTGCAGTGCGTGCAATATATGCAATACTCGCAATTTGTATGCTTGCATAAGTACGGAGTATACCGAGCGTGCGTACAGTAAGCCTTACGGACAAAAAAGTACCCAGAGATTCTGAATCTCTGGGTTTAATTTGTTGTAAAAGTAGAGGTTTAAATTACTTAGACATTACGCTTGCGGAGAGCGCCAAAGAATAAGGCGTATCTTACTACCTTGCATCTAAGTGAGGCAAAAAGGAAGAAATTAGCAATAGCAACTAGTCTTACTTTTTGGCAAGCGCTTAACCATTGGTCTAAGAGTTAAGCCTAAACTTTTAGGTTGACTATTTAGCAGCTACTACTAATGCAGGTTCATTGTGGGCTAGATCACCACTACGAACATTTACTACTGCATATTGTTCTTCACCATCATCGTCTTCGAAGTTGGTAATAACAATTGGCGTTTCTGTAGATAAACCTTGAGATTTAATGAACTCAAGATCAGCTTCAAGTAATAAATCACCAGCGTTAAAACGGTCACCAGTTTGGACGTGAGCTGTAAAGCCTTGACCATTTAAGCTTACAGTATCCATGCCAAAGTGAATTAGTAATTGAATACCGTTATCTAATTGTAAGATTAAAGCGTGTTTTGATGGGAAAAGACTTTCAACTTTACCGCTTACTGGAGCGTAAACTCGACCTTCGCTTGGTTGGATTACCATACCCGGTCCCATAGCACCAGAAGCAAAGCCTGGATCTGAACCTTGGTCTAATGGTAATACTTTACCGCTAATAGGTGAAGCTAATTGACATTCTTGACCTTTTTCTAAAGCTTTAACTTGCGCTACTGCGATTTTTTTCTCAAAACGCACTTGTGTGTTTAAATCTTTATTTTCTTGTGCTTTTTTTGCAGCTTCTTGTTCTTCAAGAGCTGCTTTAGCTTCAGCACGTTTACCTAAAACTAAAGTAACTACGAATGCTACCACAATCGAAATTGCTAAAGCAATGAAGTAATCACCCCAGTGAGCAGGTACAACTGACACAAAGCCCACTAAACCAGCAGCACCTAAAGCAACTGCTAAAGTTTTAGTGAATGACATAAATGCCGCACCTAGAGCCGCACCAGTAATCGCACCAATGAACGGATATTTAAGTTTTAAGTTAACCCCGAACATTGCTGGTTCAGTAATACCTAGTAAGGCTGAAATACCTGCTGACGCACATAAAGATTTAACTTTTTGGTTGCGTGAAGTTAGTAATACTGCTAGAGTTGCAGCACCTTGTGCTACGTTTGAACATGCAGCAGTTACGAAAATGAACGTACCACCAGTTTCAGCTTTAGCAGCAATTAATTGGGTTTCGATTGCTACGAATGATTGGTGTAAACCGGTAATTACGATTGGTGCATATAGACCACCGAAGATTGCTCCACCCACAAAGTTTAACTTGTAGTAGATCCAAGATAAACCTGCAGCTAAGTAATCACCTGCGTCACGTAAAATCGGACCTACGAAAATAAACGTAATTGCTGAAGTAACAATAATCGCAATTAATGGTGTAGATAAGTTATCTAACCATGATGGTGTAATTGAACGTAGGAAATTTTCGATTTTCGCAAGAATCCAAGTTACGGCTAATACTGGTAATACTGTACCTTGGTAACCAACTTTATCAATGTGGAAACCAAAAATATCCCAGTAAGGAACTTGGTCGGCTGCTGTACTACCATATACGTAAGCGTTTAGAAGATCTGGGTGCACCATGATCATCCCCATTGCAGCACCTAAGAATGGGTTACCACCAAAGATACGGCTTGCAGAGAACGCAATTAGTACAGGTAAGAAAATAAATGGCGCATTGGCAAATGAGTTAATCATTTGGCTAATGCCATCAATGCCTGGATAACGAGATAATAATGAAGAACCGTCAGCAAAGAATGAAGCGGTTAATACATTATAAAGTCCCATTAAAAGACCCCCAGCAACGATTGCTGGAATGATCGGCACGAAAATATCAGAAAGAATTTTTACAACACGTAAAACTACGTTTTTCGGTTGTTGGTCGTCAGCTGCTGCAGCGTTTTTGTTTTCAGTTAAGCCGAGCATCTCTTGCATTTCAGCGCAAACTACATTTACTGTACCTGCACCGATAATAATTTGGAATTGACCTTTAGTATTAAAAGTACCTTTTACTAGATCAATCTTATCTAGCTCTTTTTCGTTAGCTAGATCTGGATTTTTTAATACCATTCGTAGGCGCGTAGCACAGTGTACTACAGAGATAATGTTCTCTTTACCACCTACACCTGCAATAATGGCTTTTATATCTTGTTCGTATTTCATGGAAATAATTCCTAGCTTTTGCACTTTTACAACAAAGTTTTTATTTCAAAAACCGGTCTATATTATACCTTATTCTGTGACTAAAAATAAGCCTTTACCCCAGAAGAGGGTAATACTTAAAGCTAGTACCTAACAAGACAAATATAACCCGTAAACTAGCTAAGGCTCATTATGAACTAAGATCCGTTACGAACTAAGCTCATGAGAACTATAACCATTCTACAGGTGGTAAAAGTATTTCCTCTTTTTCCCTACAATTTACTCAAAATTTAGAGCTGATTATTGTCAACAAAAATTAAACTGGAGAGTGTTAGAAAAAGTAAGAATGTAAGAAAGTAATAGAGTATATTTGGAGCATGTAAAAAATATACCAAGTTAACTCTCTACTCTACCTTTCGTTTGCCTAACAACTTTCATATCTACAGTTGCAAGTGAATTAATAGGTAAGATGTTTTTATGAGTGATTAATTACTTTTAGGTCTTTGCTTTAAATACTATTTTAGTATTAGAAAAGGAAAGAGATGCAACTTTTTACGCAAAAACTTACTTTTTGCCAACTAAGTCACAAATTGATTTAGATGATTATGATCTAAACGATCAGAAAACACCTAAAACGAGCAAGAAGTTAGTAAGAAGAAGAGGAGGAAGAGGAGAAAGGAGACGAGAAAGAAGAGGAAGAAGAAAGCGATTTTTATGTCATCTTTAAGGTACAGCTCACGTTGGGTAAAGAGATCACAGTGTGGTATCACTTTTTCCTTGTGGCTAAGACTAAGTTAAGTATAATAAAGGGCAAATTTACAAGATTAAAGATACTAGTAGGTAAAAATAGAGCGAAATTTTCTGAAGTTTTAATCTTGTTAACTCCAGTTTTCTTTATCCTAGAGCTAATCTTTAGTGATTATGCTTAGAGCTATCTTTTTTGGAAACAAATATGTCTACAAAAAAACGTTTAATATGGGTAATTATTTTCTTTATTATTGCCCTAATTCTTAAACAAACTTTCTTCCCTAATAAAAATGAAGATACAGCTGCCGCAGCTTTAAATAATCAAAAAGCCGCAGCAACAACTGCTGCTAACACCGATGACATTAAAACTCCAGCTGTGCAAATTTCTGGTAATGTCTTCGGTACGTCATATCACATTACTTTCTTACCTTCTGAAATGGATCAAAAACCAGAACAAATCCAAGCTGGTTTAATTGAGTTCTTTAAACAATTTAACAGTGAGTTCTCAACCTATGATCCTAAATCAGTAATTTCTCAATTTAATGATTTTGATAAGGCAAACGTTGAGTTTCCAGTATCGCGTAACTTTGCAACCGTAATCGCTAAAGCTCGTGAAATTTGGGAAATGACCGAAGGTTACGAAGATGTAACGGTTTACTCTTTAGTAAAAGCTTGGGGCTTTGGTCCAGGCAAAGCTAACGATTCATTAACTGATGAGCAAGTAAAAGAATTACTTACTCACGTAGGTATGGATAAGTTAGCTCTAATCGAACACCAAGATGGGACTTTTGCCTTAGTTAAAAGCGACGGTAAATTACAAATTGACCTTTCTTCAATTGCTAAAGGTTATGCCGTTGACCTAGCAGCACAATACCTTGCTGAGCACGGCGGTAAAAACTACCTCGTAGAAATCGGGGGCGAAATTGTTGCTAAAGGAGTTAATCCATCAAATCGTCCATGGCAAGTAGCTATTGACCAACCGCGTGAAGATGGGGCGAACTCTGTTAATACCATTATTGGTATTGAGAATAAAGCTCTGGCAACTTCAGGTCACTACCGTAACTTCCGCTACGTAAATGGTAAACGCATTACCCATGAAATCGATCCATTTACCGGTCATTCAGTTACGCACGATACCGTTAGTCTAACAGTTATTGCTAACGACTGTATGACAGCTGACGGTTTATCTACCGGTTTATACGTAATGGGAGCGGATAAAGCTTTAGAAATTGCCGAAAAATACAATTTAGCAATCTTTACTATTCAATTTAAAGATGGTAAATTTGTAATGCGTCAGTCTTCAGCCTTTAGTAAAGCTGTACTAACAGAAGCTGAATTAAACGCGAAAAAATAATTAACCTTTTGCCTTGCTACTAATTGGTTAATAGACTAACTATTAAATACATTCGATAGATGTATTTAGCAGATGTATTTAGCAGATGTATTTAGCAGATGTATTTAGTAGATGCATTTAGTAGATGCATTTAGTAGATGCATTTAGTAGATCCTCTTAGTAGATCAATTTAGTAAAAGCCCTTAAGAGGCGTATTAATCGCTACACTTAATTTACACTCTAAAGCTTGCAAGAATTTCTTGCAGGCTTTTCGTCTATGCCGATTTTTAAGTAATCCTAAGCTAAATCGCTTATAATAGTCACAGATTTAACTGCATATTTTATTCTTCAGTTAAATCTTCCATATCTCTTATTAACCCTGATAAAATCTAGGCTCAACTTCTTATCCCTCCTCTGAAGAAGCTATAAGCCTTAAGGCCAAGGTGGTATGTATATTACTTTTATCCTGACTTTTGTCATTCTCCTACTTGTAGTAGCTGGAGCTTCAATTGGTGTAATGTTTAAACGTAAACCAATTCAAGGCTCATGCGGCGGCTTAGATGCTCTAGGCATTGCTAAAGCTTGCTCATGTAAAACTCCTTGCTCACAAGCACAAGAACGTATGGCAAAAGAACAACTCGATCAACGTAAAGCCCAAGGTACTGATAAATTACCTGAAGTTGATGCTAATCTGCAAGCTGCATATGTGGCTGACCGTACAGGTGAAGGTAAATTCACTCGGGATTAAGATTTTTAAAGGCAGCTCATTTAGAGTTGCCTGTTTTTTGCTACAGATTTTATCGCTAACAGAAATGGTTTATTTATGACATTGCAAACCGCAAACGTGCAAGAACTAATTGCCCATTTAAAAGCCAGTGCCAAACCAGAAAATGCCAACACTAAAGTAATTGTCGGCATGTCTGGTGGTGTGGATTCATCTGTTTCGGCTTATATCCTGCAATTACAAGGATATAAAGTCGAAGGCGTGTTCATGAAAAACTGGGAAGAAGATGATGGTACTGAATATTGTACTGCTGCCGCAGATTTAGCTGATGCGCAGGCTGTAGCTGATGCTCTAGGCATTAAGTTACACAAAATCAACTTTTCAGCCGAATACTGGGATAAAGTTTTTGAAAACTTCTTACAAGAATATGCAGCCGGACGCACTCCTAACCCAGATATTCTTTGTAATAAAGAAATTAAGTTTAAAGCCTTCTTAGAGTACGCTCTCGAAGATCTAGACGCTGACTACATTGCTACCGGTCACTACACTCGTAGTGGCGCTGATGCCGATGGCAATGCTACGCTTTTACGTGGCTTAGATAACAATAAAGATCAGAGTTATTTCTTATACACTCTTTCTAAAGATGTTTTAGCTAAAGTGCTCTTTCCAGTAGGCGAACTCGAAAAACCACAAGTACGTCTGATTGCTGAACACTTAAACTTAAAAACAGCTAAGAAAAAAGATTCTACTGGGATCTGTTTTATTGGTGAACGTAAATTCCAAGAGTTCTTAGCCCAATACTTACCAGCTAAAAAAGGTGAGATCCGCAATTTAGCAGATGGACAAGTAATTGGTACACACTCGGGTGCTATGTACTACACTATCGGACAACGTAAAGGTCTAGGCATCGGTGGGATTAAAGGTCATCAAGATGCTGGCTGGTTCGTAGCACAAAAAAACGTAACTACTAATACGCTTTATGTTGTAGATTCAGATAAAGATCCTGCTTTATATGCAACAGGCTGTACCGTTACCCAATTATGTGTATCAAGCTTAAGCTTTATGGACTTTATTGATTCACAAACTGGACGCGTAAAAGAAGGCATTACTTGTAAAGTACGTTACCGTACGCAAGATGTGCCATGTCAATTAACTTACTTAGACGAGCAAACGTTACAAGTAACTTTTAATGAGCCTCAATGGGCAATCACTCCTGGACAATCAGCTGTCTTTTATTATGGCGAACGCTGTCTTGGTGGTGGCATTATCGACAAAACTCTAAATTAAGATCGGAGTTACATATGGATTTAATTGTAATTAGTGGTCGCTCGGGAGCTGGTAAATCAGTCGTGCTTTCGGTGCTCGAAGACCAAGGATACTATTGTATTGACAATATTCCAGTAAAATTACTGGATCAAGTTGTAGATGCTCTAAATAATACTACGCAAAAAGTAGCCATTAGTTTAGATATCCGTAATCTTAAAACCTTTACCTCTGCAGCAGATATTGAGCAAGAATTACAAGTTCTGCGCCAAAAATATCGCACGAGCATCGTCTTTTTAGATTGTGATCCAAATGTAATTATTAGTCGTTATGCTGATACACGTCGCACCCACCCTTTAATGAGTGCCGATGGTTTAAGTCTCGAAGAATCAATTGAACGTGAATATGGTTTACTCGCCGTAATCCGCGAATGTGCAGACTTACAGTTAGATACGACCAACTTAAACGTACACAAGTTAGCTAGTCGCATTAATGATTTCTTACAATTAAGCGAAATCAATAATGAACATCAAGGCTTTAAACTCCTGTTTAATAGCTTTGGCTTTAAAAAAGGACCTCCACCTAGTTCGAACTTTGTCTTTGACGTAAGACACTTACCTAATCCTTATTGGGATAAAAAACTAGCTGTACTTACCGGCAATGATAAACCAGTACAAGAGTTCTTTTTACAACACCCTGAACCTCAACTCGAACTCGAACGCATTATTACTTACTTAGATGGTTGGTTACATATGGTTGATAAAACTACCAGTCGCCGTTTTTGTATTGTCTCGATTGGTTGTACGGGTGGACAACACCGTTCGGTATATATTGCCGAACAACTAGCCCAACATTATGCCCGTTTGGGTTATCGTACGCAAGCCCACCATTATAGTTTAGGTGTGACTAACAATTATCAAGCATAAAAATAGACCCCTCATTACGAGGGGTCCATTTTTATGCTTATTTATTTACGAGTTACTTTAGCATTAGCTGGGTAATTAACTTTAAATGAATCCGCACCTAAACTAGTAACTGTAAAGTTACTAAATTTATAACTTGCTTGATTACCATTAGCTTCTACATAGCTAAATTCAGTTAAATTACCATCATTTAAACAAACGCGTAAAGATTTGTAGCTTTGTTTTAATGCAGAATCTTGAATGTCGTAACAACCATCAGCTTTTTGTACACTTACATTATCCCAAGCTTCACTTTTAGTATTTAATAAATATAAAAATGGCATAGGTTTGTTTTTATCTAAAGCCGAAATAGTTACTTGCTCTACGAACGGATCATAGTAAGTAATTTGGTTGTTATATACCGCTAGGTAGTTTTCTACTGGACTAGTTTGGTGTAAGTATAAATTACTTGGCTTTTGCGCACGTAATTCACCGCTTTGTTCATTTAGCACTTTACCTTTAGGATCAGTTGCTTTAAGTGTGAATTTGGCTGTAAAAGCATTGTAATTTTGTAAATAAGTTAATAATTCTTGTTTAGCAGCACCGGCAAAGCTTACTTTAAAAGCTTGAGCGCTATTCATTAAAACCGGACTTGCTAAACAAGCAACAGCTAAACCTAAACTAACTAGAGATCGACGCATAATAAGAGAATTCCTTCGTATTACTCTTTATCAAGGATAAAGGTAAATATTACTAGCTCGCTCTTATTTGCTCTCTTGATCTAAGAATGCTGGACGATAAGAGGCAAGACTAGGTACTTTCGTAATTAATGGACGTTTGGTAACTTGTGCTAAACGAGCTTTAATTGCTTCATATTCAGCTGAGTATTCTAAACCTAAAGTACTAGCCGCTTTACCTAATACTTCTAAAGCTTGTTCAGCATAAGCTGAATCAGCAAAGTTAATTAATACTGTGTTTGCACGTTTGTATGCAGCCACAGGATCATCAAAACGTAAGTAAAGTTGTGCTACTTTTAAGTTGTGTTGCGCTACTTTATCAGCATAGAAGTTGAAAAGATTTTGCGCATACTCTTTATAAACAGAAGTTGGATATAAATCTAAAAGAGCTCGTAAGTCAGTTAAACCTGTTTCAATATCTGTTAAATCGTTATCCGCTTGGTTCATGTTAAATAACTCTTGGAAGAAACCACGGTTAGCTTTAAATGAACTTTCAGCGTGAATTAATAACATGTAGTCACCGTAAGGAGCTACTTTATTTGGGAAACTTGTAAAGTATTTATTGATTTGCGCAGTTGCTAAATCATAGTTCTTTTGCGCAAAATCAGTATATGCTTGTAACACACTTACTTGTTGTGCGTATTGACCAAACGGATATTGTAATGATAATTGCGTTAATACGCTATTGGCATGTGAGAATTTATTTTTATTTAAATCACTCACTACCGTTTGGTATAAAGATTGTTCGTTACCCGCAATGTAAGTTACGGTTTGCTCTTTACTTGCACAAGCAGTTAATGCTAAAGCAATTGCGATGCCTGAAACTAATTTTAATTTGTTAAAAGCCATGAGGGTTTCCAAAATTAGCGGTTTAAGGTAGCGTAAAACGCTTTTTAAACTGTATTTTTATATAAGCAAATAACCATAAAACTAGCACTACCTAGTTTTAGGTAAGAGAAAAATCTGAGGAAACGGTAAATTTTTTACCGTGCTGTTTAATTATAGCATAGCAGCCTATAGCACGTCTGGCTAACAAACGGCACTTTGCAATCTTTACTATAATTAGCGCTAAGAAAATACAGTTAATTACCAACTAAGATAAATATATGGCTGACATAGCCATAATTCAACTGCTCAAGCTAATTTTACTTAACAGGACCAATAACCTAACTAATTTAACCACCAACAAATTCTGCGCCACCAACGAGGTTTACGTAGAGGATCTACGTGATGATCTACCTGCGGCTGGGCAAAGTCAAAATTGCGTGGTTTACGAGCTTTAGGATTAACCTCTGGAGCTCCTAAATCATTGGCATCAAATTTATTCATAAGAATTTTTTAAAATTTAACTACTTAGACAAATCTTTTTTGCGAAAGTGGGCTAAATAGCGCAAAAATATATCGCTATAAATACAAGTTAGAATAAAGCTAGCTTAATTACAAGATAAAGTAGATCTCATTACAAAAGGTATAAGCCACAGCTCAAAACCTTAAACTCGTAATCAAAGCTTTAACTAATACTTTAACTAAAGGCAAAGTCGACAGCAAGCTGTCGACTTTTACTACCTTTACCGGTTCATCTTAACCTTAGAACTATATCTAAGCATCTACCTAAAATCTAATCTTTAATAACCGGTAATAGGTTCTACAGATGGAACTACATCGAGACGATATAATTGCTGCTCAATAGTTCCGTTGGCTTCTAAACTTAAAATCCGATAGCCTGGAGCTAATTCATCTAAGGCAAAATCTACCGCATGCGGTTTAAATTGAATAGACGTAGCTGGTACTGCCATAACTTTAGTATTGCCTACCATACTAATAATATCTTGATGAATATGTCCATGCACTATACCTTTAATAGCCTCTAAGGCTTGTACCTTTTGCCAAAACTTATCTACTCCCTTAAAATCATAACTATCTAACCAAGCACAGCCGGTTGGTAGAGGATTATGATGTAAGGCTAAAAGTACATGTTTATCGGGCTGGGAAACTACTAACTCTTGGATGAATGTACATTGCTCTTGAGTTAGTTCCCCTCCCACTTGGGTTGGTAATTGGCTATTGAGTAATATCAGATTCCAATACTGATTTAAATTAATAACTACTGCTTGATTTACTTGCGCAACTAATTTTGCTGGCTCAAAATGTGCATGTTGCACAAGTTGGGCAAATAAATCTAACGGATCATGATTACCGGGGCAAAGGTAAACAGGTGTTTGCGGATATTGCGATCTCAGAGCTTGAATAAACAGCTCATAAGCATCTGCTAAATGATCATGCGATGACACTACATCATGTACTATATCTCCTGTACAGACAATGGCATCATAGGTTAGATCTAGCTTGACACTAGTTTGCGCAGCATGCTCTAATACAGCTTGTAAACAGCTATAAGGAGCGATACCAGCAAATAAACATTGTGCTTCTGGTAGCAGATGGTGACCCGATATATGCAATATCTTAAAAGATTCTAATTGCATTGTCTCTCTTGGTGAAATCACCGCTTTGGATAGAGGATCTAGCCAGAAAGGAAATTTTCCTTTGCTATATTACAGTGGATATCATAGTTTGCTAACTCTGAATCCAGCTTTGTAATAGCTACTTCTGACCACAGGTTGGGACATGCAGGGAAATGTCAAAAGCTCAATCCTATTTCCTAGATAAGATTAAGTAAAAGTTACTCTGAAACCTGACTAAGTTTAGCGATCTTCTATACATTTAACTTACGCAGTAAGCTCACATAGGGCTTAGAGCACTTAGGTACAAGGAGCTATAGAGCAAAAAGCATTAATAAATTCTTTCCCTGTGCTTAAGATTACTTTTAGTTCTACAACGCAATAATAAATACAGCATTTGTCGCAAGATAAGATCTCTTATCTTGCTAAAAAATCGACTTAAAATTGACTTAAATTTGTGATTGCAGCCTTTGCTACCAAGCTCAGCAAATTGAGGATGGCAAGACAAATCAAAGCTTATTCCTTGTATGGATCACTATATCATACTTAGATACAAGAAAAATTACTAATAGTCAGATTTGTGTCACCAGTCGCACTTTTTTGTGCTCAATCGAGTAGATCCGGCCTAGGTTGTATAGTTATACCTAGGATCGCGACCTCTCACACTACCGTACGTACGGGACCGTATACGGCGGTTACGTCCAAAGTCCAGAGACCTAGTACTCTGGGCTTTTCTTATTACCCTAATTCTTGTTAAGATATTCGCGATGAATTAGGTTTAGCCAAGTAAAACCAGCTTTAGCTAACGCTTCGTTAGTTAATGCTGAGTTTAATAGACTAGAACAGAACCTATATCTGCGGCATCCTGACCATGGTATTTTCCCTTTGAACTTAGGATTAAGTTGGAGTAACTTTTTCTTCCTGTTCTGTGGTGTTTTCCATTGTCTCC
>NZ_NRJG01000002.1 GCF_003585935.1 Psittacicella hinzii | reverse complement strand
AGTAGCTCTCTTGTAAGTAGTTTAATCTTAGTGGAGTATCACTTAGTTTAGTTGTGCGGAAGAAGAAAGTTAGCTCTCTCTTCTTTGCTTGAATCTTCACTTCAATGAAAATGCAACTCTATATATGTCCCTGTACTTAAAGTACAGTATCTTTATTTTTAGGAGGAATAAAGGTAGTTGATTTTTATTATAGCCAGAGTTTTTTAAAGCTTCACATTTCTCTTGTGGATTTGTGGCACGTGTGCACTTTTTTGTAAATTAATAGTCATTTTTAAGCTAAAAATACTAAAAAATTACGGTTTTTGTGAAATTTTGGGATTATTTGTGAAAAATTAATTAAAAGTTATTAAGCGAAATAAAATCCAATTAACTATCAAATTAATAGTAAATTGATAACTCGAGTAATTTTGCCATTGCTAAGCAGCTATATCGTTGTCCTATTTAGCTTTTAACGCTCAGCATATTTATGTATAGCGTAATAACAAACTTTAGATTAAACTCTAAAAAGCTTAGGCATTAATCTTTGATAATTCGATCTTTTTGTGGGGATTGGTTCTGTTTATTTTTACATACTCTTACTCTCCATATTCTCCATACTCCCCACGCTTTAGAGCTTATGCTTAGTAAACCTTTGTCATATATACTTCTCATCGTGTAGTTATCAGTGCTGTTATTAAAGATAACTCTTTTGTTACACAGCTATTTCCAACTCCTGTTTATTTTTTACAAACTTCCCTTTATCGTTTTACATCAGACATTTTAAACGTCAGGACTTTACTATATCAAGATCTTCCCATATCCTCATATCCTCATATCCCCACACCTACATATCCGCATTACGAACGTTACTCTACAGACAAACTTTTATTTCTAAGCAGTCCCCCAAAAGTGATACAAATAATTTAGCAAATTTAGTTAAGACTACAACAAAAGTATGAGCATTTTGGATGCAAAATATTCATCAAAGCACTAAAATTTAGGTCTTTGTTTTGCTTAATTTGAGCAATATTCTTGACTAAAATCTAGATCAATAGATAAGTAGTAAAGTTTTTTACAGGGAATAATTTTGCATAAAACTAAAATGCCTAAAATAGCTATTTTTCAGCTAAGATTGGCGTTTTTCTCTACTTTGGTAACGATATCTTTGCATAAGTAGGTATGACTTGGGATCAGGATTAAAAGTATAGATAGGTTGAGCTTAAGAGTAAAAGTAAGAAAGCTAAGAAAAGAAAAAACTGTAACTTTCGAAAGTTTGGGCTAAAACTGGTAAAAAATTAAAAGTAAGTTTATAGGTAAGGTGAGGCAAGATTGTTATTGACTGGCTATTTTAGGCAGGCTAAAAGCTCTTTTCTAAAGATAGGTTGAGGATCTTTGGGCTTGATATGCTGCATTTTTGCAGTTAGCTCTAGTTTCAAAAATCTAAATTTATATCATTTCGAGTTTTATCTAAAAATTAGATTAAATTTTTAATAAAAACTCTAAAAAATTCTTCCTAGTTTTAAAGGGTGGTAAAAGCACTTTCACACAAAAAAATAGCGGCATTGCTTTTTTTTGTTAAAATACGTAAAGGGGGCATTGAAGATTATCTTCCCTGTTTAATGTTATTGCTATTGAACGTTTCTAAGCTCTGGGATTAGCCTAAATGCGTTAAGTAAAATTCTTCACTTGCGCTGCCTTTAATGACGAAATATTCACAGTTAGCTCTAACATTTTTTATGTATAGATCGTACAACTAAAGTCATTCATTAGCTAGTATAGAGCTTTCCCACGACATAAGAGATACTTGAAAAATTAACTATCTAATTTGGTATCGCCTATTTTAGGTACTAATAATTGCATGAGATTAACTTAGTGAGGACTAGGTTTATGTCGTTAATTACTGCGAGCTTACGCTAAATTTCAATGGAATAGCCACTTGGCTAACTTAAACTTAACCTACTGGTTAATATTGCATCTTCAAATCTAAGTATAGATAACACCGGTAACCTATCTATACTTTAGTGTTTTTAATCCCTTGAAATTATTAAATCGGTTGCTGAAATATCGGTTTTCAGCACTAAAGTAGGTAGTCATATGGCTTCAACTCTTGATATATATTCGCAAAGTCAACAAGCTCGGGTATTTAAAGCGTTTAGCGATATTAATCGCTTGCAAATCATCGAGTTAATTCGCACTGGCGAAAAAAATGCTAGTGAGATTAACGAGTGTATCGCGATTAGCCAGTCAACACTTAGCCATCACATGAAAGTACTAGTTGACTCTGGTATTGTCAATGTGCGTCGTCAAGGTAAGTTTAGCTATTACTCTTTATCACCAAGAGGGGTGGATTTTGCTATTCGCTTAATTCTGTTAATCACAGACTACAATGTTGAAGGTCGAGCAGATGCAGTTAAAGCTGCAGTAAACTCACAGAAAAAAGTAGCCTAATGTAAGCGAATTGTCTCAACACCAGCAAGGTTCTAAGCACTTATATAAGAACTGATTGCTTTGCGCACTTAACTTATTAAATATCAACTTTGTGAATGACCACTAAATCTTAAGTGAGCTTTTAGCTTAAGGTTTGCTTAGAGCAGTCATAAAGTTAATCGCAATATAATTAAACCCGCTAGGGCATTTGCTGCTATTTGTTTGCGCTGTGCTTAGCGGGTTTAACTGTGTCTGGAGTTTAATTTGTGAATTAGAGGCATTATTGTTATGCTTAATTAATGATTTAAAACTTAATAATGTCTCACTATAATAGACGTAAAAGAAATAAAGCTTAAGTCATAAAGGTAGCCATAAAGGTAGTTATAAGTTGGTAGCCATTAGTTATGCAACTAAGAATATATAGAGGTCATAATATTTTATTATGATTTCTTAACCAAGATGCTAGCTAAGTGATACACCACAAACCGCAATCTATAAGTAAAAAAGTAGATATATCTTTTGCGCTACATTGGCATTAAGCAAATTTTATTTGATAAGTGAGACTAATTAATTATGACAATCACAAATAACAACACAAATTTAAATCAACTAAACACAAATCACAACCCAGAGACAAATACTACTAATTTAGCTCCATATTTTACCTTCACAAATATCCAACAAGTATTAGACGTAGCTAACTTACAACAATTAGTAGCCCAACTCTATGCCAATGCCGATGCAGGTAATGCACAAGCTTTACTCTATACCGATGATGCGCAAACTGTGTTTGATTTTGGAGATCGTGTAGTTACGGCAAATGGGAAAGAAGAAATTGTTGCAGGACTTAAAAACTTTACCAATCAGCAAACTAAATTCCATCTAGCTGGACAATTCCGTGTTCTAGACTTAACAGAGACTACAGCTAAAGCTATGCACTATGCTCAAGTGACTTTTGTACATAAAACTGAAGAAGGGCTTTTAGATCAGCATTTATCAGCAGTTTTAGAAGATGATTATCGTAAAGTAAATGGCGTATGGTTAGCTAGTAGACGTGCGGTGAAATTTGTGATTCAACGTCAAGCTGCACAACCTGCTGCGTAATTTAATTTACGGCAAAAGAATTTTACAAACTCCCTTTACTTTCTTAGTTACTTCATTCTTAAATTTACTTGCCTTAACTAAATTTAAGAATAATCAAATTGAGGAGTATGTAAGAAATAACTAGTACTAGGTAGTAGTGGAGGTAGAGTAGGTATAAACTCTTACTTCTAGGTACAAGATAAAATCTCAGTTTATTATTTTTCAGACGACCATAGCTATTTTTTCAGCTATAGTTATTTTTCTGTTACAGTTATAAATCCTCTACTTTTATATAGGGGATTTATTACTTTATTTGCAAAAATTTTCTCTGTATGAGGTCTAACTTTTGAGTATGTAAAACGAGGTAAATCTACAGATTATTTTGTACCTACTTACTTGATTTTGAGTTGCCTTTAGAAGAGGTAAGAACGAGCTTAAATATTAAGATTGTTAGTTGCTAATTTGGGTTTGAGCTTTGAGAAGCCGAGAACTTTGGGAATAATGAGATGTGGAGTTTGAACTAGATCATTAGTAAATTGTTGTTACTGCTTTCAGGATAGCGATAAAAATTGGCTAATAAGCTTACCCTTTTGCTACTTCCAACTTATACCTAAAAATGTAAAAGCTCATTGTTTTTCGTTATGTTTGTTCTTACGTAAATGATTATCTCTTCAGCAGTTTTTATTTTCCTGCGCTATAATATTACAGCTTTGCTTGAAAAAATTTTCTCTGCAAAGAACTTTCTTCCTACCAGTTAGAGAATACTCTCTAACTATTTTTTTCGGTTAAGCATTAGGTCTTTAGGTTTGAAGAATGCTTAGCTGTTAGTCTTTTGACATATCTAATTATTTGTAAGCGACTCAAGCTTATACATTCTATTCACTTTTTTCACTTTTCTCGCACTTGCAATAAGTTCTTTACTTGTAACGTAAACGCAGTTAATAATCCTCTCTCTTGAAGTTACTAATCACTTTAGATTATTGAGCTAGATTTAGTTTATTCACTTAACTGTTATTTTTAATTAAAAACTAAATTGTTGTTAATTATTAATCAGCTACTTGTTGTAAATCATTAAACAGCTACAATGGTTGCCAATATTATGGTTACCAATCGCTCTATAGCGTACAATTTGCTTTTAGTTATCTAGTTAAATTTTAGTTACCTAACTAAATTTTAGTAACCTAAATACCTCTATTTAAGATTGATAAGTAAGTAGAGTAATAAGTAAATTATTAAACTTATTACTTAATAGAGTTTTACTTAATTTAACTGCAACCTTTTTGCTGTGACTACCCAATTGCCTCGCAAGCTCTTCTCTCTTTTGAGGCAAAAGCTTGAGGATAAAATAATTAGGTATGCCAAAACCCAACAAGGTTAAGTATTATTCAACTCTGCCTAATTCTAACTCTCTGACATAAGGATTAGCATTTATGAGTCAAACATCTCCTGCTAATGAACGTGAAGGGACGGCAGCGTCAACCTATCGTGGTTTTGATGCGATTACGCCATTCCAAGTAGAATTACGTAAAAAGATTCCCCACGTTGCATGGCTTATTTTAATTTTAGCGTTTTTCCCTGGGTATGTAGGTTTAGCAAATGACGCTATTACACCTGCAATTAACGAGTTATCTCACGATTTTAATGCCAACCTGTCACAAGTGCAGGCAATTGTGCCTTACTTTGTTTTAGGGATGGGTATCGGACAATTTTTATGGGGTCCAACTATTGACCGTTTTGGGCGTAAAACAGTAGCGGTGCTTTGTGTAGCCTTAGCAATTATTTTAAACTTTGTGATGGTAATAATTAAAGATTACAACTCTTTAGTTGCCGTGCGTATTGCCCAAGGGGTAGTATATTCAGGTATGGGTGCTGTACCGTCGATTGTACTTAAAGACGTGTTCAGTCCTCGTGACTTCGTAATTTACAACTCTTGGTTAATTACCCTATTCCTCTTTGCTCCGGCAATTGCTCCGCTGTTCGGAGGCTGGGTATTAATTCACCTTTCATGGCCTTGGATTTATAACATTATTTCTGGTCTAATGCTAATTTCAGTAATTCTGTACTTAGTATTAATCCCAGAAACCTTGGATCCAGAAAAACGTCAACCATTTAATACTGTTCGTATTATTAAAAACTACGGTTCGATCTTAAGATCACCACGTTCAGTTTGGTTAATTATTTTAAATAGTATCTTCTCGATTACTATTTTCTCGTTCCCAACTTTACTTCCTGCAATCTATATTACGGACTATGGGGTATCAAGTGACCACTTTGGTTATTACTTCCTACCGTTAATCCTGTCTATTATTGTAGGGGTGCAGTTAAACCAATTTATGGTGAAACGTGGACGTAGTCCAGCACGCTTATGGTTATTTGGGGCTATTGCGCAAGTAATTTCGACCTTAGTAAACTTCTATGTAGTGTACTATGCTTTAGGAGTGAACTCGATCCTAATCGCGCTATGTATTAACGTAGTGTTTAATGGTTTCCAAATTGGTAACATGATGGCGATTTACTTAATGCAATATCCACACATGACAGGTACAGCCACTTCTTTAATTACGGCAATCCGTTTAGTAGTTCCTGGTGTGTTAGTATCAATGATTTCGCATTTAGATCGTCATAATGGTGCAACTCTCTTAATTTCGAATGCGGTAGTTATTCTAATTTGTAGTGCGATGTCAATTATCTTCCACTGCATTTGGAAAGTAGATCCAAAAAACCGTAATCTAGCAACAGAACACAAAGAAGAAATTCCTGCTAGTAAATAAACAAAACTAAATATACATAAACTGTAATTTTGTAGATTGAAGTAATTCTCAAAAATCTACAAAGATTACAACTATTAGAAAAAACCTCCAAGATATCAGACGTATCTTGGAGGTTTTTTCGTTTGGAGGTTTTTTGCTTTGCGTTAGCAATGAGTGGAGTGCCTATTTTTGGGGTACAGCTTAAGGTTTTGTTTTGCGGGTGATTCAATGAAGAACCCTCTCTTTTTGGAGTTTTGATTGATTTTGTGGAATATCACTAGGTTCGGTGAGATGTACGATCTAGATTCACAACATAGATTCACTACTTAAATATACAATCTAGACTCATAATCTAGATTCATATTTTGAGTATAGGATGAGTGCTGGAAGAGTACAGGAGACCATTTTATGTTCTTACTTTTGCATTTACTCTTTTCTCAAATCTACATAAAAACATTTGTCGTTTTGATGATTTTTTACGTTTTAGGACTTAAAAGTAGTCCTCAAAGAGAAAAAAGTGAAAAAATTTTTTCTCTGATTTAGCTAAAACGATCGTTTTGATCGAAAGTTTACGGGTATTTTTGATCGTTTTGATTAAAAAGTCTATGGTAAAAGTTGTCAGACTGCGCACTAAGCCTATCTCAAAATACTAATTCTGTGATCTACTTGGCAATTCTCAGTAAAAGTTTACTTTCTTATCTCACTGCTTTTTATAATAAAAATGTACTTAGAGAACTGGTTTTCAAGTATGCCAGAAAACTTAGTTAGGCTATTTAACGCTCTCTTGCTTTTTGCAAAGGGTAATTAAGCTTGTCTTAACGCTTGTCTCAATTACGCAGTTTTACTTTACAAAACTTCTCCTTTGGTGCTACAAAAAGTTCTAAGTACAGCTTTATCAGCAATTTATTCATATAAAGTTTATTCATGATTAAGCTTTATGCCATATATCGCTTAAATGTAAAGCTCTGTCTCGGGGAGTGCAGAATATGCAACTCTCTCAGGGTGAAGGAGATGGTTGTCAGAAAGAATACTTGATATTTTTTCTGTGGGCAGCTGCACTCCTTTAGACAGAGCTAGATTCTTTTATTTGTGTTATTAAGTGCTTGTCGCCTATGTGCCTTTGTAAGATAACCATACCTAGTAGTTATAGAGCTTAAGCATAAGCAATTACTCATTAGAAATAGCGTTAGTTACAAGGATTGATCATTAAACTTTTTTAACTTAAGGAGGTTAGCACCTAACAATCTTGTATTGTTATGGGCTAACGGATGTTAGGAGTTAGTATTAGTAGCTGGTACTAATATTTAGTATTGAATGAATAGTTGTTGCTTTTAACTATTGCTATTAGTTATTGCAATTAGCTATCGTCTATCGTAATTAGCTATTGATATTAGCAGCACAGCTTTAACCTCTAACCTCTAACATCGACCTTATGTTTTATGAGGAGTTACTCCATATGAGTAGTTTACACCTACCAAAAGATAAACTATTAGCAGTGTACCGTAAAATGCGTACGATTCGTGAGTTTGAAGATCGTCTGCATTTGGATTTTGCGCGCGGTGAAATTCCCGGCTTTGTGCATCTATACGCTGGAGAAGAAGCCGTAGCTGTGGGTGTTTGTGAACATCTACAAGATGAAGACCGCATTGCAAGTACGCATCGTGGACACGGACACTGTATTGCCAAAGGCGTTGATGTTATTGGTATGATGAAAGAAATATATGGACGTTACGATGGCGTATGTCATGGTAAAGGTGGATCAATGCACATTGCCGATCTTTCGAAAGGGATGATGGGGGCAAACGGAATTTTAGGTGCTGGTGCTCCACTAGTATGTGGTGCTGCCTTAGCGGCTAAAATTCGTAAAAATGGTGCAGTTGCCGTTACTTTCTGTGGTGATGGGGCAGCCAATCAAGGAACAGTTCTTGAAAGTTTAAACTTAGCTGCTATTTGGCAATTACCAGTAATTTTTGTAATTGAGAATAATGGCTATGCTGAATCAACTTCACGTTGCTATGCGACTGCAGTTGAAGATTATGTAAAACGAGCTGAAGGTTTTGCTGTACCAGCCGTTTCGGTTGATGGTAATGATTTCTTTGCCGTACATCAAGCAGTTGGACAAATGATCGAAGCTGCACGTGCTGGTAAAGGTCCGGCACTCATTGAATGTCGTACCAACCGTTTCTATGGACACTTCGAAGGGGATGCACAAACTTATCGTGCTCCTGGAGAAGTAGAAAAACTCCGTGCTGAACATGATTGCTTACAGCACTTTGCACAAAAAGTGATAGCTGAAGGACTCGTTAGTGAGCAAGAACTTGCAACTGTTGACCAAGAAGTTAAAGACCTCATTGCAAGTTCGGTTGAGCAAGCTAAAGCAGCTCCGCAGCCAGCCGTAAGTGAATTACTAACTGACGTTTATGTAAACTACTAGTACTTGGAGTTTTTTATGAGTCAAAGAATTACTTTTAAACAAGCGATTAATCAAGCTTTAGACCATGAATTAGCACGTGATCCAAATGTGATTCTCTTAGGTGAGGATATTGTAGGTGGTGCAGGTTCTCCAGGTGAACGTGACGCTTGGGGTGGGGTCCTAGGTGCAACAAAAGGCTTATACGCTAAATATGGTGATCGCCTCTTAGATACTCCATTATCAGAGTCAGCTTATATAGGTGCGGCTATTGGGGCTGCGTCTTGTGGTTTACGTCCGGTTGCTGAACTAATGTTCGTGGACTTTGTGGGAGTGTGTTTTGATCAGATTTTAAACCAAGCAGCTAAATTCCGTTATATGTTTGGTGGCAAAGCTCAAACTCCAGTTACTATTCGTGCTTTAGTTGGAGCCGGTTTTAGTGCTGCAGCACAACATAGCCAAATGCTAACACCTATTTTTACTCACGTACCAGGCTTAAAAGTAGTATGTCCATCATCACCAGCTGAAGCTAAAGGCTTACTTGCTGCTTCAGTACGTGATAATGATCCAGTTATCTTCTGTGAACACAAAGCCCTTTACGGCATGAAAACTGAAGTACCGGAAGGTGAATATGTAATCCCTCTAGGTAAAGCTAATGTCCTAACTGAAGGTGCAGATGTAACTATTGTTACTTATGGTTTAATGGTGCATCGTGCGGCAGAAGCAGCTAAGTTACTGGCAGCTGAAAACGTAAGTGTAGAAGTTATTGATTTACGTACTCTTAGCCCATTAGATTGGGATACCGTTTTCGCTTCGGTTGAGAAAACAGGTCGTTTAGTGGTAGTGGACGAAGCTTCGCCTCGTTGTAACATTGCTACAGATGTAGCGGCACAAGTTGGACAAAAACTCTTTAAATCTCTTAAAGGAGCAATTCAACTCGTAAGTCCACCACATGTTCCAGTACCTTTCTCTGCTCCTCTAGAAAAAGCTTACTTACCATCAGGCAAAGACATTGCTGAAGCAGTTCGCCGTACTTTAGAGTAGAAAAATTGTGATTTACTTCTTATGCTCAAAGAGGTGTTAGTTTTCTCTCTTAAGTTAAGAGGCTAACACACTCTGAAGAGTACTGTTTAGGATTACAAAGTTAGCTTGTTAAGAGGTAATCTTAAGGAGTGATAAGTCTAGATTAAAGTACAGCACTTGATTGACAACTATGGCTTTAGCTCGTCAATACTTTAACTACATAAACTAGCAAGTAAACCAGCCTGCTTTACTCTACTTAGTAGCATGTAAACAAGCTTATGGCTCTGACTGCTTAGCGTTAACAGTGGTCGAATTATTTGTAACTCTAAGATTGTACTGCTAAGTTTATGCAGCAGAAAGTAGCGATTGCCGTAGAGCTTTGAGTTGAACTTAATCCTTAGGTTCTACGGCTTGAGCGTAAGGTAAAGTTGACTATAGGCATAGAAGTTGGATGTTTAAGTTCTAGAGTTTAGACTAAAGTTTAAGCTCAATGCTTGAACGATGCATTTAGTAATAAGCAAGCCAACTTTTAGCACTAGCTCATTATTAGTCTTTACTTACACTTTACATTTTAAAGTCATGAGGTTAAAGCAAGTGTTTGTACTTTACTTCGAGATCTAGAGGTATTAGACCTTAGGGTTTGTACTCTTAGCAATAACTATGTAATCTTCCTCGGGTGAGGATAAAGTAAACTTTATCTTCTTCTCCCTTTTAATAATTAACTATTAGCTAGGGTTGGCTAATTACTTAAGACTTTCATACCTAGTTATGCCGATTTCTAAGATTCACCAAAGGATAGACTATGAGTAAAATTATCCCAATTTTAATGCCCAAATGGGGCTTAACTATGGAAGAAGGAACTATTGGTGCTTGGTTAGTAAATATTGGAGACCAAGTAACCGTAGGTATGCCAATTGCTGAAATCGATACTGATAAAATCACTAATACATATGAAGCTGGTGATGCTGGAGTGGTACGTCGTATTCTCCAACCAGCAGGCGCTACTTTACCAATTCGTGCTTTAATTGGCATTATGACCGAAGGTGAAGTATCAGAAGCGCAAATTGATGAATATATTCGCAACTTTACTCCACCAGCTGTGGACTAGTTCATAGTTTGTGGTACAGTTGCTAGAACAAATAAAATTTTACATACTCCTCAATATTGAGAAGAGAGATCTAAGTTAGATCACAGTAATGTAGATAAGAAGTGAAGTAGGTTAAAATAAATGTATCTATGGCAATCTAGTTACCAAACTATCATAGTTGCAAAATTATCATAGTCACAAAATAACCATAGTTACAAAATAACCATAGTTACAAACCTCCATAGTTACTAAACTACTTTACATCTGGCAACTTACTGAATGTTTTCTAAACTGTTTACAGTTTAAATCTAATCCGCTAAATCTCGTATGAGATCTTACCACCCAGTACAGATGTAGCTGGGTGGATTTTTTATGCACGAGAATACCCTATGCTAAATCCTTTACTTCCTAAATTCACCCTTTTAACTCTTGATAACTATTCTCTTGCTGCCACTTGGGAACAGACCGAAAGTCAACTAGTAGCGCAAGTAATGCAAACCCAGCAAGCCTATGCTTTAGTGCATTTAGGTGAGCATCAAGGAGTAGTTGTTCCTCGTTCTTATGTGCATAAATATTCTGCCACTTGGCAACAGGCACAAGCAAGCTTTGCTGCACAAGGTTTAGAGATTCACACGCGTCTATCTGGAGGCGGAGTTGTCCCGCAAACTCCAGAGATTATTAATATTCACTTAGCCTATATTGTAGAAACTCCAGAACCTTTTTTAGTAGCGCAAGACCACTATGAAGCTTTATGTACTCTACTTGCAGATTTCTTAGCCCAATACAACATAGAAGCAAGTTGGCAAACGGTTGAGGGTTCGTTTTGTGACGGACGTTTTAACCTATCTGTGAATGGACAAAAGATTGTCGGCACTGCGCAAAACTGGCAACGAGCTGGAGATAAAGCTCTAGTGGGAGACAAGTACGTAGTCCTTTCTCATGCTCTCTTACTTGTTGGAGATAGTAAGTATTTAACTGAACTAACAAATAAATTTGAACGAGCTGTAGGTACAGATACGATTTATCTTGCTACCAAAACCACGACTGTAAATGAATGTGAGCAAGGAGTAAGTGCAGCACAAGTGTATAGTGATTTTCTTAATTACTTACAACGTACTTATTGTGCTTAGTTTTTGCATTGATTGCTTAGTTCTTCTCATTGATTGTGCTTAGTTATTTGTATTAATTATTTTTAGTTCTTATTGCTGTGTACATACTCCTGGTTGTCTGAAAAAAATAATGTGTAGATTTTAGCCGCTTTTCCGCGACTAAAAATCCATGTTACATTTGAAAAAATCAATAATTATTTCTGTTTTATCATTTCCACATTTTGTAGAAATACCACAAGGTGTAATGTAATCTAAAGATTTTCTTGCAATACGTGCAATATATCGAGAAATTTTGTAACCGATTCCGAAGGGTATGTATTTGTTAGTTTTCTTCTTTTTAGAGAAGAAGTAGCGACGGAACATTCTGTGACTGTTCTCTTGTTCAGCACGTTCTTCAGGGTGACCGACTCTGCAGAAGTATACAGGGATTTGTAAGGCATTCTCTATTTCTTGATACCTATTGAATTCACTACCATTGTCGAAAGTTAAACTTTTAAAGAGCTCTGCCGCTTTTAAGCCATGTTTTTTTGGCTTCCTTGCTAACGCCTTGATAATTTCACTAGTAACGTGATCTGCTGTTTTATTACGTAATCTAACATAGATGTTGTATTTAGCCTTAAGTACGTATAGAGATAAGAAGTAGATTTTAGCGCCAGTAGTCATTTTTACTTCTACTAGATCACATTCTACGTGCACGAATTCGTCCTTAAAGTTAGGGAAGTCTTACTCTCTTAAACTAATAGGTCTATATGAGCCCTATTTCTTACGATAGTAATACTTTATTTTACCTTTGTT
>NZ_NRJG01000199.1 GCF_003585935.1 Psittacicella hinzii | reverse complement strand
TTATCCCCCTATACTACTTTATTAAAAGTCAACACTTATAACTTTTTTATTTTAGGTAGCATTATTTTTAAATAATGCTTATTATTTTTTATCATTTTATAAACTGTGTTTTGAGTATCCTGAAACGGGCTTTTCAAGATACACAGTTTTTAAGACACTAGGAGTGCAAATGGCCCGTATTGCAGGCGTTAACATTCCTGATCAAAAACATACTGTAATTGCTTTAACTGCAATCTACGGTATCGGTGCTACACGTGCTAAACATATCTGTGAAGTTACAGGTATTGCGCCAAGTACAAAGATCAAGGAATTATCAGAAGAACAAATCGATCAGTTACGTGCTGAAGTTGCTAAATTCACTGTAGAAGGTGACTTACGTCGTGAAGTTAACATGAGCATCAAACGTCTAACAGACTTAGGTTGCTACCGTGGCTTACGTCACCGTCGTGGTTTACCTGTACGTGGTCAACGTACTAAGACTAATGCTCGCACACGCAAAGGTCCAGCTAAACCAATTAAAAAATAATCGGAGAATAAAGTAACATGGCTAATCCAGCTCGTAACACACGTTCTAAACGTGTTAAAAAGAATGTCGTTGATGGTGTAGCACATATTCATGCTTCTTTCAACAATACAATCGTTACAATTAGTGATCGTCAAGGTAATACATTAGCTTGGGCTACTGCAGGTGGTTCTGGTTTCCGTGGTTCACGTAAATCTACTCCATTCGCAGGTCAAGTAGCTGCTGAACGCGTTGCTGAAAAATGTAAAGAGTTCGGTTTAAAAAATCTAGACGTGCGTGTTAAAGGTCCAGGCCCAGGTCGTGAATCTACAATCCGTGCTTTAAATGCAGCAGGTTACCGCATTACTAGCATTATCGATGTAACACCTATCCCTCACAACGGTTGTCGTCCACCGAAAAAACGTCGTATTTAATATTAACGTATTCGGTAGAAATATTGGAGAAAGCATAAAATGGCAAGATATTTAGGACCTAAAGTAAAACTATGCCGTCGTGAAGGTACTGATTTATTCCTTAAATCTTCTTTACGTGGTTTAGAAAATAAATTAAAGAAAGGTCGTTTAGAAACTGCACCAGGTCAACATGGTGCTCGTAGAGCTCGTTTATCAGACTACGGTAATCAATTACGTGAAAAACAAAAAGTTCGTCGCTTATACGGTATTTTAGAGCGTCAATTCAGTAACTACTATACTGAAGCTAACCGCTTAAAAGGTAATACTGGTGAGAACTTATTACAATTATTAGAAAGTCGTTTAGATAATACAGTTTACAGAATGGGTTTTGCAGCTACTCGTGCTGAAGCTCGTCAACTAGTAAGTCACAAAAGTGTTCTAGTAAACGGTAAAGTAGTAAACATCCCTTCTTACCAATTAAAAGCAAGCGATGTTGTATCTATTCGTGAAAAAGCTAAAAAACAAGTGCGTATTAAATCTGCTCTTGAATTAGCTAAAAACCGTTTAAGCGCTACATGGTTAGACGTTGATGCTGATAAAATGGAAGGTGTTTTCAAAGCAGCTCCAGAACGCAATGAAATCCCAGCTGATATCATTATCAATGAACAGTTAATTATCGAGTTATACTCAAAATAGTTAGTCTGAATTAATATCAAGTAGAGGATTTTATGGAATCGACAAGAATTAACCTTCTTACTCCATCAGCGATTGACATTGAAGAGTATGCTGAACCATATTTTTCGAAAGTTACATTACAACCATTAGAACGTGGTTTTGGACATACTTTAGGAAACAGTTTACGTCGTATCCTCTTATCTGTGATGCCTGGTGCAGCTGTTACCGAAGTTTGTATTGAAGGTATTCAGCAAGAATACGATACTATTGACGGCGTTCAAGAAGATGTATTAAACATTTTATTAAACTTCCAAGAGTTAGCAGTTAAGCTAGACGATGGAATGGATGATGTTGTAGTACAATTTGAGAAAAAAGGCGCTGGCGAGTTAACAGCAGGTGACATTATTGCTCAACCTGGCGTTGAAGTTATTAACAAAGATTTAATCCTTTGTCGTTTAACTGATCAAAACGCAAGTATTCGCATCCATGTACGCATTCAGACTGGTACTGGTTATTCACCTGCCAAAGATCGTCGCGAAAAAGGCGTTGAACCTAAAATCAATATTTTAGGTTCAAAAACAGTAATGATCGATGCAAAATTTGCACCGGTTAAAGTTGTAAACTACGAAGTAGCTACAGCTCGTCACGGTCAATCAAATGACTACGACAAACTTATCATTACTTTACAAACTAATGGTAGTATTGATCCACAAAACGCGATCCGTCGTGCTGCATCAATTCTTCACCAACAATTAGTGCCTTTTGTTGATCTGAAAGCAATTGAACAACAAACAGAACCAACTGTTAAAAAACCAGAATTTGAACCTATCTTATTAGAGTCTGTTGATGCTTTAGAGTTAACTGTACGTTCAGCTAACTGCTTAAAAGCAGAAAACATTCGTTACATTGGTGATTTAGTACAAAAAACTGAAATTGAGTTATTAAAAGCTCCAAATTTAGGTCGTAAATCACTAAACGAAATTAAAGATATCTTAAAGAATCATGGTCTTCAACTAGGTACACGCCTAGTGAATTGGCCACCAGCAGAACTTAATACTGGCAATAACGGCAGTAATTAAGTTTAGCTTACTAGGAGTTTTAATAGATGCGCCATCTAAAAACTGGTCGTAAACTAAACCGCAATAGTTCTCATCGTAAGGCGTTGTTCCGCAACTTAACTATTGCATTAGTTCAACACGAAATTATCAAAACAACTTTACCAAAAGCTAAAGAATTACGTGGTTACATTGAGCCATTAATCACTTTAGCAAAAGTTGATACTACAGCAAACCGTCGTTTAGCATTCGCTCGTTTAGGTAACAACAAAGAAGCTGTTACTAAACTATTTGAAGTGTTAGGTCCACTTTTCAAAGATCGTAAAGGTGGTTACACTCGCGTATTAAAAAACGGCTACCGTGCTGGAGATGCTGCTCCAATGGCAGTTATCGAATTAGTAGAAAAATCTAAATAATAATTTACACTGTATTCAAGATACTAAAAGAGGTTATGCAAAAGCATAGCCTCTTTTAGTATCTATTTTTTGCTTAAATTCTCGAGAAGCATGGAGTTATGCGTCTATTAGTGATATAATAAAGCTGTATAGATTTTTATATTAGTAAAAGGATTATTCCATGTTATTAGATAAAGTACCAGCTGGTAAAGAATTACCACATGATTTCAACGTTGTTATTGAAATTCCAGCTTACTCTAACCCAGTAAAATATGAAGTTGATAAAGAATCAGGCGCATTATTCTGTGACCGTTTCTTAGGTACTTCAATGCAATACCCTCTAAACTATGGTTTTATTAATCAAACTCTTTCTTTAGATGGTGACCCAGTTGACGTATTAGTATTAACTCCATTCCCACTAGAGTACGGTTCAGTAATTCGTTGTCGTGCAGTTGGTGTTTTAAAAATGACTGACGAGTCTGGTGTTGACGCTAAAGTTTTAGCTGTTCCACACGATAAAGTAACTCCAATGTACAAAGATATCCAAGATATCGAAGACTTCCCAGCACACTTAAAAGAACAAACCAAACACTTTTTCGAACACTATAAAGATTTAGAAAAAGGTAAATGGGTTAAAGTCGAAGCTTGGGAAAACAAAGCGGCTGCTGAACAAGAAATTATGGACAGCTACAACCGCTACCAAAACCAATAATTTAAAATAAAAAGCGAGATTTAATCTCGCTTTTTCTATATCAATTCTTAGGACGCAAATATGACTACCCCTCCAATTTATGTTGAATTAGCTATTCCAGCCAATTTAAACCAAGTTTATGTATATAAATTACAACTTGGTATGGAACATGCAAAAGTTGGAGGGGTAGTATATGTTAATTTTAATAATCGCTATGTCCATGCTGTAATTACAGCTTTAAATGTACAACCTAACTATGATCCGGCTAAAATTAAAGCCGTGCACTCTTTAGTTAATCCTTGTTATTTTAGTGCTGAGCTTTTTTCCGTACTGCAATTTGCTGCTAACTATTTTATTGCAAGCCCAGGTACTACTTTATATACTGCACTACCTCCGCTATATCGAGGCACTTTACCTAAACCTGAGAGTACGAGTTACATTGAGTTTACTCTTGCTACCCCAGTGTATGAATTACTTGAACAATTTTGGGCTCTACAACCAAATTTAGAAATGCACTTAGGGAAATATAAAGTTTCTCAATTCTTAAGCTCAACAATTGATCTAAGTTATATTGATCTAGAAGCACTAGTTACACTTGAGTTTATTCAAGAATTTAGTGCTCATTGGCAAGCAACCTATCAAGAACTTATTAATGTTCAAGAAAGTAAAAACTTTAAATCGGCTTTAAAACAAGCAGGTTTAACTCTGGTAACTTGGAGATTATTGTATAACATTATTGGTTATACCTTATTAGCAAAACTTTTAAAATTACAGTTACAGCAAAAAGTCATTGCTCAAATCTTAAATTCTAATGTTTCTAATATCTCTAATG
>NZ_NRJG01000198.1 GCF_003585935.1 Psittacicella hinzii | reverse complement strand
CACACATAAACACACACGTATTGAGAAAATTTAGTTTTTCTTTTATTAGTAGAGCTATAAATACTTTTAATCTTATTTGTTTTGTAAATTTAGAGTTTAAAGCTCATAGAATCCCTTGTTTAACTTATTGTTAAGTAAGCAACAACATACAAGGATAAATTTTTAAAAGAGCAATAAACTTAAACTTTAATATATGAAAATCTGGGTTGCTTAATCAGCAAGTATCAATCTAATTTAATAGTTTGACATTGTTAAAATTATACAACATCTTGACGCTTCTTTTCGATTAACTCCGGTTAAAACCGGCAAGATCATAGCTTTAAACAACTAACTATTGAAGTTTATGAACTAAAACGAAAGAAAAGACTAGTAAACTTTAGCAATATACTAGGTTATAAGACAAAAACTAGTAAATGCTTAAGCCTTGTAACTTTATTCTAAAGCTTCTGCTTTAAGTTATTACCTTAAGCTATTTAGCACTTCCTTTAAGTTCTTATCCTAAGTTCTACAGTAAGCTTTTATGTACAATAATTTGCTAATATTTATTTGTAGAATAGCAGTTCGTTAAACTTATAAATGTAAAAACACCCCTGTAGTTATACAGGGGCTTGCTCATGTGTGGTTTAATCTTGATCGACTTGTACTTGAGCAGCGATTGCAGCTTGGGTACGGTAAACAGCTTGTTCTTTGTCAATTTGTTTTTGTACCATAGTCGATAGACCTGTAAGCTGTTCGAATTTTTTATTAATAACAGATGGTGTACCGTTGTACGAAAGTTTTAAGTTACCATTTTTAAAGAGTAAGGTTTGACCATTACTCATTTTGTTCCATTTTTCGTCCGTAACAGGCATGGTACAAATAATGGTTACCACATCATCTTCTTTAGCGTAGCAACTTAAATTAATTACTCCCCCATCGTCAATGCGTTTTACTAAATGGTCTTCTTTAGCCGAGCGAGTAATCCAATAAAGATTGGTTGAACAATGAGCAATCATATACTCACCATTAGAAAGTACAAAATTTAGAATACCAGCACTAGCATAATTATCAGCTATATCACAAACTGTTAAAAATAAAGTGTTAGCATCTGGTTTTTGGTCAAACTTATGTTGTAATTGATCAATAAGATGGGTAAAGAATAATTCACTATCAGTATCACCTACAACTTTAGTCTTTAGAAGAGGATCTAAATTTGGGAAACTTTCTAAGTGACCATTATGACAAAATACCCAATTTTGTCCCCATAATTCACGAACAAAAGGGTGGCAGTTCTCTAATTTAGGTTTGCCTTGTGAAGCGCGACGAATATGGGCAATGATATTTTTACTCTTAATCTGATAAATTCTTACTAAATTACGTACGTAAGAATTATATGCAGCCTTATCATCTTTTAAAATACGAACACTATTATTGCATTCGAAAAAAGCAATCCCCGTTCCGTCAACGTTCGTATCGGTTATCCCTGCACGATTAACAAAACCTTCAAAAGAAAAACTTATATCTGTAGGAGCATTTGCTGTTAAAGCAAGAATTTGACACATAAATAGTTTTAAAAAATTATACGTTTCGCTTTATTTAAGAATTCCTAAAATAGATATTTAGGTACAGTTAAAGGTCAATAAAAAATATACTAACATTTACTGCTTCTGGTGTCTATAAAATAACAAACAAATAATTGTTTCATAAGATTTATCTTGCTTGTAATTATGGTAAGAAACCTACTTCATACAACCTTCGCAAAATGCAATTATCTGTTTATTTTTCATATTTTAATCAAAAGGGTTTGATCTATTTTTAGGAATCTGTATTTATTAAGCGATCAATTTTGTAACCTTAAGTT
>NZ_NRJG01000197.1 GCF_003585935.1 Psittacicella hinzii | reverse complement strand
TAAAGAGAGCTAATTGACTTATCGATAGATTAACATGTAGGATTAAATTTACAGCTAATAACTAACAAAAATGATAAATCACAAAATATCTGTAAATAGTATAAACAAATATTTGCATGCACAGGAGATAAAAAATGGTCTACGGAAATTCCATAGACCAAAATATATTAATAATGTGAGTCTTTTCACTAGACTTATATATAAAAGCCAACTTGGAAAAGCTAAATTATTAATTAGAGATCAAATTTTCGGAGACTTAGTTTTAAGATAGCAAATTCATTATTAATATCTCGTTCTAGAGTTTGTAAAATTTGCGTACTAGGATTTTCTCCGATATTTTGAGATATATTTAAATAGATACCGTTTAGCCAATTAACACATAAAGACGATAGCACGTTTGCGTATTGTTCTTTAATATTGTTAAAAATACGTTTAAAAGCAAAGTAAGTAGTCACCGAAACTTCACGACTAGCTTGATTGAATGCTTGATTAGCATATAAATTATTAAAAGCTAGTATATGTGCTAATTGTGGTTGACGGAAAATTATTGCAAGAATACCTTTAATAAAATTACTTACTCTATCTTCTAGTGAATTCGTACCGCTATTTTGTAGAGAATTGTCAAAGATATTTTGAATTTCTACTTCATATTCATGTATAGCATTGATTACTAGTTCATCTACTTTTATTTTACTTAGTCCTAACTTCTTACTCGTAGAGTTAAGTTCATTACAAATAAAAGTTTTAGTTGGTAAATTTTTATTTGTAGATGATAAGTTTTTGATTACTGTACTAGTAACCATCATTTCTGTAATACCATAAAGGTTAGTAATACTATTCATATAAAACTACCATGAATATTGCTAAAAAAGAACAATCTTTTATTACTTATCACCAGTAGATCCAAATCCACCAGCTCCTCGTTCAGATTGATCAAAACTATCAACTTCTTCTAAAATAACACTTTCTATACGTTGGATAACTAATTGCGCAATACGCTCTCCATGCTGTATAGTTTGTGGTTCTGATGAGCGATTCCATAGTGATACCATAAGCTCACCTTGATAATCAGAATCGATTACTCCCACCAAGTTTCCTAAAACAATTCCTCTTTTATGTCCTTGCCCACTGCGTGGATAAATAAAAGCAGCATAGCGACTATCATTGATAAAAATCGCGATCCCTGTTTTTACTAGAAAACTTTGTCCAGGCTGTAAAACAATTTCAGTTTTATTCTCAAGATTAGCTCTAAGATCCATTCCTGCTGAACCTTTAGTGCCATATTGAGGTGTACCAAATTCATTTATAAAGTCTCGATCTAGAACTTTATAAGAAATGTTTAACTTTGTCATACTGGATTACTCTCTTTCTCTATTATATAGTTCTCGTGCGATGTCGAGAACTAATAATTTTGCTACTTTTTCTTTAAGGTCATACCCTAAGTCACAAATAGTTCCATCACGACGATAAAGAACAATATGGTTGAAGTCTGAGTTCCAACCTTGATTTTCTTTAGAAACGTCATTAGCACAAATACAATCACAGCCCTTAGCTGCAATTTTGGTACGTGCATATTGATCGATATTATTTGTTTCAGCAGCAAATCCAACCACATATTTTGGTCTACGTGTCGAGTTAGAAACATTGTAAAGAATGTCAGGATTTTTAACTAGTGTAATAGTTAATTCATCTAGATCATTAGCTTTTTTAATTTTAGTAGTACTTATTTCTTTGGCTCTAAAATCACCAACAGCAGCACAACCAATAAATACGTCAATTTCAATTAAAGCTTCCATTACGGCATTATTCATTTGCTCGGCAGATTCAACTTTAATTGTACGAATACCTTCTGGTACTTCAACTGACAATGGTCCGGCAATCAGAGTAACTTTTGCACCTAGTTTTTGTGCTAAGGCTGCAATATACACTCCCATTTTACCTGATGAATGATTGGTAATGTATCTTACAGGATCAATCATTTCTCTCGTTGGACCTGCAGTTACAATGATTTTTTTACCTTGAAAATTATCGATATGCTGTTGTAATTCCTTTTCAATACGCTCTGCATCACAAGATAAATTAATTGTTTCTTTAGCTTTAGCAGCTAAAGGTGCAACATCAAATTTATCATTTGTTAAGCTATGTTCTTTAACGTATTTTTGTGATTTACAAAAACCTACAGCATTAGTAACGGTTTTATTTTGGTTATTGTCAATAGTTGGGTTGTTAAGCGTTTGGTTAACAATATTTAATAAAACCTCAGGTTCAAGCATACGACCTTGACCTACATCACCACATGCTTGATCTCCTTGATCGGTGTCAAGGACTGTAAAACCATAACTAACAAGTTTTGCTAAATTTTCTTTGTTTGATACTTTATCAAACATTTCTTTATTCATTGCAGGTGCAATTAAAAGAGGGGTTGTTTGTGGTTTAGCAAGAACTAAAGTACTTAATAAATTATTAGCTTCTCCATGTGCTAATTTAGCAATGGTATTTGCTGAAGCTGGAGCAATTAACATTAAATCAGCCCATTTGGCTAATTCAATGTGACCCATAGATAACTCGGCTTCTAAATCAAAAAGCTCTGAATATACTTTATTTTTTGATAAAGCTTGAAGAGTTAATGGGGTAACAAATTCTTTAGCAGCAGAGGTTAATACTACTTTTACGTCGTAACCTTGTTTGACAGCTTCACGTACTAAAAAGACTGTTTTATAGGCTGCAATGCTACCGGTTATACCAATTAATAGTTTATTTTTTGCGAGCATAAAAGACCCTGAAAAAATTTTTAACTTTCTTATTATACCTTTTTCCTCCAGTTAACGATTAGTCAAGTATAAGTAAAGGGAGAAAAATTTACGTTAACTACATTAGTAATCGAGGAAAAAAGTTTCTTTAGGCTAATACTAATAACAAAAGAAACATAAATCTAATCTCTTACAAGAAAGTGAAGCGAAAAACTACTAAACCTAAGCTTTTTTTTCTTTTGAAGAATATGCACTGTGGTGTATCATTTATGGTAAGTCTTTTACTAGATAGTAATTTAAAATTAAGTAGTACTCCACAAATAATACATCTAGATATTTTTAAAGTAACCTTTACTAAGGTTGACAGAAATACGAAAAAATAAATACATAAATTAATACTCGATAAGGCACAAAAATAGTCAAAAACGGATTACTTTTAAGTCAATACTAGGGATTTAGCTCTTGTACCTGACTACAAAAAAAATATTTGCAAGTGTTAATAAAATTTGTTATAATTCTCTAGTGTTATTAAGTTTCAAGACCGATAAAGTATTAAACTTTTGTAAGATCTAAAGATAAGAGATTTAGATTTAGGTCGTTTAACTAGATTGTTTAAACGGTAAGTGATAGTATCACTTATGCGCGTTTATTGTACATTTTTAAGTAGTACCGAGTTTATATACAAGG
>NZ_NRJG01000196.1 GCF_003585935.1 Psittacicella hinzii | reverse complement strand
AATCTCTTGCGATTGTAAAAGTCTTTTGACATAACTATTTCGCTGCATATAAACCTCTATTTGAACTTAGCAATGAGTGCATCTACTTCAGCACGTAATCTATTAACTTCAGCTACAACTTCAACTAGTTCTTTATTTACAGCATCAATGTCAATTACTTCACGTGTAGACTTAGGTTCAACGTATTTACCTACAGAAAGATCGTAGTCGTTAGCAACAATACTCTCGTAAGAAGCGTTCTTCGTTACATACTGAATCTCTTCTTTAGAGGCGAACATCTCTACGATTTTATCGATATGCTCATCTGTTAAAGAGTTATTATTTTTCCCTTTAACACAGAACTCTGAAGCATTAATAAATTGGATATCTTTGGTTTTCTTGTTTTTCGATAATACAAGAATATTAACTGAAATTGAAGTTCCGAAGAATAGTTTATCTGAAAGAGAAATAATTGATTCTACGTAGTTATTATCGACTAAGTATTTACGGATATTTTGTTCTGGCCCTACACGATACAGGATACCAGGGAAACAAACGATAGATGCTTTTCCTGTTTCAGAAAGATAGTTTAATGCATGTAAAACAAAGGCAAAATCTGCATTTTTTTTAGGTGCTAAAACTCCTGCTGGGGCAAAACGTTCATCACCAATTAATGTAGGATCATCTTCTCCTACCCATTTAACTGAATATGGAGGATTAGATACGATTACATCGAAAGGTTTGTTTTTCGCCTGTATCTTAGGTTTTTGAGAGTATTCATTGAATACAGGTTTTAATAGAGTATCACCTAGACTGATATTGAATTGACTATAATTAACATCATGTAACAACATATTCATACGTGCTAGGTTGTATGTAGTTGGATTTATTTCTTGTCCAAAGTAACCTTTATCTAATTCTTTCTTATTTAATAGTTTTCTAGCTTGGAGAAGAAGTGATCCAGAACCACAAGCAGGGTCATAAATTGCATTTACATTTTTTTGTCCATGTATAGCTAAACGAGCAAGTAATTGTGATACTTGTGGTGGTGTGAAGTATTCACCTCCAGATTTACCAGCATTCGCAGCATAATTAGAGATTAAGAATTCATAAGCATCACCGAATAAATCAATCTTACTTTCTTCAAAGTTGCCGAAATTAAGATCAGCAATACCTTGAAGAATTGCTGCTAAACGTTTGTTTTTCTCTGCTGCTGTAGCACCTAAGCGCGAACTAGTAACATCGAAGTCTGAAAAAAGTCCTTTGAATACAGGCTCTGAGTATTCGTTAGTATATTTTTCAATTTGTTCAAAGGCCTCTTTCAGGTCAACATTTAAATTGCTGTTTCTATGTGCATCTTTAGCAATGTTGCAGAATAGTTTACTTGGAAAAAGGAAAAAGCCTTTAGAAGCAATAATAAACTTAACATTCTCCGGCATTTCCACAGATTGATCAAATATTTTCTGAACTGTTTCGTCACTCCAAGTGTGATAATCGTCACCAATATAATTAGCTATAAGCTCACTAATATAGCGATAGAATAGTGTACCAAGTACATATTGTTTAAAATCCCAACCATCAATAGATCCACGTACATTATCTGCAATTTGCCAAATTTTGCGCTGTAATTCAGCGCGTTGTTCCATAGATGACATCGTTTACACCCTAAAAATTGAAAAAATAACATTCTTAATAATTCATGTTTACCTCTAGCATACCTGTGAGGTAAATTCATACTATTCAATTATACTAAGAATTTAGGTTAAATCTCTAGGAAACAGAGAAAAATTGGTATTATAAGAGATCTTTAGATGGTGGTTGTAATGATTTTTACAATCGCAAGAGATT
>NZ_NRJG01000195.1 GCF_003585935.1 Psittacicella hinzii | reverse complement strand
TAAGTACCTAATTTACTAATTAGCTATTATTTATTACCTATATTAGCTAATTTAATGAGATAATAGAGTGATCTTTATTCTTGTTCCAAGGATAAAATATTTATTTTTATATCTAACCACATAAATATTTCCCCCACATTTTGATAATTTGTAACTTTATATGCCACAAGATCTCAAAACTAAAAAATTGAGTACGCAATTAGACCAATATAAAGAACTAGTTACTAATTTTGCTAGTCAATTTCCAGCTTTAAAACATAATCCAGACTTAATTTATCTTGATAATGCTGCAACTAGTTTAAGACCCCAAGCAGTATTAGATGCTTTTTCAACTTATTACGCTTATCCAGGTAATGTTGAACGCTCATTACTTACTAAAGAATTATCACAAGTTATTAACCAAGGTCATCAAGCTTTAAGCAATTATATTGATCCTAAAAATAACAATAAAGATTCTTTAGTTTTTACTCAAAATACTACGGATGCTTTAAATCTGCTAGCTTTAACGCTCGGACAATTTTGGGCAAAACAAGCACAACATTTAGAAACTTCACTTAAACGTACGAAACAAAAGTTCTATATTCTAGTTAATGAAAGTAATCACCATGCTAATCTTTTACCATGGATTAAACTTTGCGCTAACTTTGACTTTTTAGAACTAATCACTATTCCTTTAAATAAAGACTTAAGTTTTGATTTTAAGTGCTTTGAAATGTTATGTACTTTACACGGGGATCATATTCTCTTAATGAGTTTTAGTACCGTGGATAACATTAATGGTTATACTTTACCAATTAAACGTATTGCCCAAATTCAAAAACAATTAGCTCCTAAAGCTTGGTTATGTTTAGATAATGCGCAAGGATCATGCTTTAATGCTCATTATTTACAAGAGAACTTACTCGAAAATTGGCCGGCTGATTTTGTGATCGGTTCATTACATAAAATGTATGGTTTAACTGGTTTAGGTTACCTCATGGTATCCGAGCGAGTTTTAAAACTAACAACCATGCAAAACTTTGGGCTTTCGGCGCAAGCGACAGCGATAGATAACTATCTCGCGCAATACTTAGAAACCGGTAATCTAGATTATCCTCCATCACCTCCACCAAGTAAAACTAAGGTCGAGAATAATGAAGTTTATACCGATCTAGAATCATCAACCAAGAAAACGAAAAAGCGCAAAAAACCAACCAAGCTCGAACTTTTTGAACAAAGCCTACAATATCAGATAAATCATTTAAATGACTTTAATCAACTGCATTTTCTTGAACATCAATGGGTAGGTGGCGGCTTTGTTAAAAATGTTAGCTTAAAGGAGGCTAATTATAGCTTGCACGACAATAATCCATTTACCGTTGCTGGCACAAGCAATATAAATGCCTTAACCACGGTTAAAACTAATATTGAGTGGTTAAAAGAACAACCTTTAGAAGAGCTTTATCATTACACAAATTTATTACAACAGTACTTTATTGCTAAACTGTTAACTTTAGATAATGTCAGCGACTTACGTTATAATCAAGACATAGCTAGAACTTTATATCGTACGGCTAAACCTATTCGTATCTTACCTAGTTATGGACACCATGTCCTTTTAACTATTGAAGATAGTGGTGATGTCGAGCTAGGACAATTTTTAGCTAAACACCAAGTAGCTGTACGTGTTGGTAAGCACTGCGTATATCCGTTCCATCGAACAATTGATGTGGATTCAACAATTCGCTTTAGCTTAGCTCCGTTTAATAATAAAGAACAAATTGATAAAGTAATCGAACTGATTAAAGAATTTTCAGAAGATTTCTTCTAATACTATTCTTAAACCTATAACTACACCTATAACTAAATGGTATTTTTGTCCTTATACTATTTGGCTAAAGAGCAGAAAAATACAGTATAATAGCTTTACCTAGAGTTTAGTTAGCTTGAAAAAACTAATTCTAGCAATCTAGAGCTTAAACTAAGGATCTTTCCATGAAAAATACCACTCCAGAAAGTTCTGAAATCCGTTTTATTAATTTAGCCATGTACGATTCGATTGTTATGCGTCATAGCACTTTACAATTAATGCATAACGAAATCGTGTCGTTCAATCAAGCATTTAAACGTAATAACGATAACGAAAAAAATTACATCGAAGTAACTGGCTGTGAAGTAGCTATTTACTTTATTTTAGAACCTAAACGCATGACTTTTACTAGTCGTTCTAAAGTTCTACGTTCATACGTTTTCTGCTTATTAGTGAACTATTTATTTGATAAAGATTTTGATTTTGATCGCCTTGTTGCTAAGTATCACTTTGAAAACTTCTTATCATCAGCACGTATTAAATCTTTATTAAACACTTACGAACTAATTGCTAAATTACCTATTAAAGATTTACGTAATTACTTAGAAATGAACCATTATACGTTCTTACGTAAAAAAGAATGTGAGTGTGAACACTGCGGTTGTCGTGATCAAGCAATCGAAGATTAATCCACAATAAAGATTAATAAAAAAAGATTAACACTTAGTGTTAATCTTTTTCTCGTTTTATCAATTATGGCAAAAATTTTAATTACAGGTAGTTCATCAGGCATGGGATTAGCGAGCGCACAATTATTTGCTAGCAAAGGCTGGGAAGTGATTGCGGTTATTCGTAATCCTGAACAAGCACGACATCTTGAAGCCCTAGGGATTAAAGTAAAATATTGCGAGCAAACCCAATACGCAAAAATTGAACAACTATTCCAAGATCCAGATCTACAAAACTTTGATGCAGCATTTTTAAATGCTGGCTATGGGCACATGGCTACGGTTGAAGATACAACTCCTCAAGCCTTAGAAGCGCAATTAGCATGTAATACTGTTGGTACTTGGGCTTATTTTAATGCTTGTATAAAAGTATTTCGTCAACAAGGACATGGACGTATTCTTGTTAACTCATCGGTTATTAGTTTTAGTCCGATCCCTTATCGTGCTGCTTATGGTGCTTCTAAAGCCGCACTCGATCAAATGGTTGAAACTTTTCGTATAGAAAATCGTGATCCGAATATTCAAGCAAGTTTATTGCATCCTGGTCCGGTTGCAACTAATTTCCGTCAGCGCGCTTTGCACGAATACCAAACGCAAACTAAAAATCAAGATACGGTTTATGCGCAAGACTACGCGCAGCAAGAGCAACGTTTACAAAATAAAAACCGTAAACGCTTTACCGCTCAACCTGAACAAGCAGCCGCTTTAGCCTATAAATGCCTAACCAGCAAAAAGCAAAAAATCCATTATTTTTTATGCTTACCTACTTACGTAGTATGGTATGCCAAAAAAATCTTACCTGCTAGTTGGTTTGAGTTTTTTATACGCCATGCGCACAAGCTCGAAAAATAAAGACAAAAAAAAATCCTCTGTTAATTACAGAGGATTACTTTTATGATCTAAATTACTATATAAAGATGGAGCTTTATATAGAGTTATTATATAGCCCTATATAATAACTTAAGAAAATCAACTTTTCTTGATAACTAATATTTTTATAAATGAAAGGTGGTTATTACAAGTATTAGCTCATAATAACTATCTAATTTCTGGAATAAACTACTCAACAAAAATTAGTAAATTCTTCATTAAAAATAGCTTTCTCGTTCTTAAAAAGTAATATCTAAG
>NZ_NRJG01000194.1 GCF_003585935.1 Psittacicella hinzii | reverse complement strand
CTTTAACTTAAGTTAAAGGGGTTTTAGAATATTCGATTGTAGAGGGAAAAAGCGCTAGCAATGCTAGCGCTTTTTCAATAAATCAGTTATTTAGATTTATCTTCGTATTTATCAAAAAAGCCGCTGTTTTCTAATTTTGATACAGCTAAAACAGTTAGCCAAATAGCAACAAATACACCGATAACCCAGATAGCGTAAAACATATATTACTTTCTCCTGATTAGTATAAAGCGTGTGTATTTTCAGTAACAGTTTTCGTTGATAAACGAGTCCACATTTTGTAGTAAGCCCAAACTGTGTAGATTAACACGATTGGAACAACTACAATAGCAACCCAGAACATTACGTTAAGAGTTAATTGTGAAGATGTTGCGTTGAAAATAGTTAAGCTTTGGTGTGGAGCGATTGAGCTTGGTAAAATGAATGGGAATAAAGTAATTGCATAAGTTACAAATAGTAGTAATACACCACATGAAGATGTAATGAATGCAAATGCGTTTCTACCATTCTTAGCACTACGCGCAGACGCTAAGTACATTACTAAAGCTAATACTGGGAATACAAATAATACAGGGTTAGCTGTGTAGTTTGCATACCAAGATGAAGTTCTAGAAACTGCATCAGTAGTAGCGTCTAGAATTAGCATGTTTTTATCTAAGTGGTAACCAGAGATAAATGCTAAAGCGATAGCAGTTACAACTGCTAATACAAATACTGCTAAGCTGAATACTGAACCTGCTTTAGTAGCACGTGCATATAATTCGCTTGTACGATCTGTACGTAATGCAACCCAGTTAGCACCTTGAGTTAATACTACACATAAGCATAGTAAACCAACTAAAAGACCAAATGGATTTAATAGTTTTAATAAGTTAAGGATCCAAAGAGTACCAGGACCGTAGAATGAGCGACCAATTGAGTCAAATTCAAATGGTACACCTAGTAACACGTTACCTAAAGCAACACCTGTTACTAATGCTGGTGCAAAACCTGACCATGCTAATGACCAGTCAACAGCACGACGGTGTTTTTCTAATTCAAATTTGTGACGGTATTCTAAACCTACTGGACGGAAGAATAATGCAAATAGAATTAATACCATTCCTAGGTAGAAACCAGAGAATGAAGTTGCATATACTTCAGGCCATGCAGCGAAGATAGCACCACCACCTAGTAGTAACCATACTTGGTTACCATCCCAGTGAGGAGCGATAGTATTGATAACAATACGACGTTCTTCTTCTGTTTTTGCAATAACTGGGTTTAAGGCTAAAGCACCTAAATCGAAACCATCAATGATAATAAATCCTGATAATAAAACGATTACTAGTACCCACCAAATAAATTGTAGGACTTCAAAACTTAACATTATTTATCTCCTACATTTTCTAATTTTTCAAAGTGATATTTACCAGTGTGTAAAGCACTTGGACCTAATTGAGCATATTTAACCATGAAGTATGCTTCAAAGTAGATAAATACTAAGTAAGTACCACAAATTACGATGATACTGAATAATAAGTCAGCAACACTTAATGTTGAGTGTGAAATGTATGTAGGTAATAATTCAAATACAGTCCATGGTTGACGACCATATTCAGCTACGAACCAACCACATTCAACACCTACCCATGGTAATGGGAATGCTAACATTGCTAGTTTTAAGAATAAAGATTTACCAGGTTTAACTGTTCTGCGTAATACTTTCACAGTTGCAACTGCAAATAGGATTAACATTAAGAAACCTGAAGCCATCATTAGACGGAATGCATAGAATAATGCACCTACACGTGGTGTAGTTTCATCGATAGCTCTTTGTAATTGTTCTTCAGTTGCATTTAATAGTTTAGTTGGATCTTCAACTGAACCTGGAACGAACTGAGTGAATAATAAACCGAAACCTAAGTATTTAGCATCATTTTCAGCAAATGCTTGTTTTTCAGCTAAAGAAGTTTGGTTACCAGGTTTACGTAGTTCGTTTAGCTTAATTAAAGCTTCACGACCTTTTAAGAATTTTTCACGGTTTTCTTCGCGAATTTGGTTTAAACCTTTGATTTCAGTAGTAGTTGAACGTGTAACGATTAAACCACCTACTTTTGGAATACTTAATACAAATTTGTTTTCCATATTCTTAGAATCTGGAATTGCAATAATATTCCAAGCTGCCGGAGCTGGTTCAGTATCATAGATACCTTCCATTGCAGCGATTTTAGAAGGTTGTGCTTTACCTACTTCGTAACCTGATTCGTCACCCATGTATACAACACCAAATGAAGCGAATAGACCGAAAATAGATGCTACTGCAAATGAACGTAAAGCGAAAGCTACGTCACGGTTTTTCATTAAGTAAATAGCAGAGATTGCTAATACGAAAATAGAACCAGTGGTGTAACCAGCTGTAACCACGTGAACGAATTTAGATTGTGCAAATGGAGATAGAACTAAGTCACCAAAACTTGCTAATTCCATACGCATTTTGTCAACGTTGAATACAGCACCTTGCGGGTCTTGCATGAAACCGTTGGCAATTAGGATCCACATTGCTGATAAGTTAGAACCGAATGCAACACAGTAAGTTGAAATTAAGTGTTGGATTTTTGATAAACGATCCCAACCGAACATGAATAAACCTACGAATGTAGATTCTAAGAAGAATGCTACAGCACCTTCGATTGCTAGTGGAGCACCGAAGATATCACCAACGTAGTGAGAGTAGTATGACCAGTTAGTACCAAACTGGAATTCCATTGTAATACCAGTTGTTACCCCGATAGCGAAGTTAATTAAGAATAATTTACCCCAGAATCTGGTCATATCTTTGTAAACTTCTTTGCCTGTAACTACGTAAATAGTTTCCATTGTTGCTAACACGAAAGTAATACCTAGTGTTAACGGAACAAAGTAGAAGTGGTATAACGCAGTTAATGCGAATTGAAGTCTTGAGAGCTCAATAATGTCTAGCACATTAACTCCTATTAAACAAATAATAAAACAAAATAAATAGGGCTAGCTCAGCCAATGCTTAAATGTATACGAGTTTAGAGTTGATTCTAAACCTGATGATTCTAAATTTTCTATTTTATAG
>NZ_NRJG01000193.1 GCF_003585935.1 Psittacicella hinzii | reverse complement strand
ATTAAAGTCTACATAAGGCGGGAAAAAAGATGGCATATTTAAAACAACTAGCAAAGCTTCCAAGTAAGAATATTACATATCTTAAATATAAAGATACTTTTTATGTAATCTACAACTATAGTTACAAAAGAAATTCAAATGGAAATCCACAATCGAAGAAAATTACGATTGGTAAACTAGTTGATAAAGAAGCCGGAATATTTCTTCCTAATGAAAATTATTTAAAGGTTTATGACAACCCTGACTTTATAAAAAATGAAACAAAACCTGAAGATATTTCATTATCTGAAGTTAAGTACACTCGTCCTGAAGGTTTATTACAAACAGTAAAACTATAGCTAAAGATTTAGAGTTAGATTCTATTTTAAGAAAAGTTTTTGGCAGTGATCATCATTCATTAATGTCATTAGCTACGTATATGTTATGTTGTGGCAATGTAATGAAAGATTATGAAAAATGGGCTAAAAAACATTACTTGCCAGAATCTTTATGTTTCAATGACAAAATAATTAGTGAAATCTTTTCAACGACAATAACAGATAGTAAAAGACATCATTTTCTAGATCTATGGAGTAAAAAAGCCAGTCAAGAAAATATATTTGCCTACGATTCGACTTCGATATCAACAGATTCAAGCATAATCCAAGCTAAGTATGGATTTAACAAAGAGAATGATAAGAAAAAACAAGTAAATCTAGGGATTTTATATGGATATGACTCAAGATTACCGTTTAATTATTCTTGGTATCAGGGAAATATAGTTGATAAATCATATTTTAAATTCATGCTTGATCTAACTAAAAATATACAAGATAAAGAAATTACTTATGTCATGGATCAAGGGTATTTCTCAAGCGAGAATTTAAGAAAAATCAACGAAATGAGTAATAAATTCATAACTTTTTTACCAAGAAGTACGAGTTTATCACGAAAATTTATAGATGAGGTATCTGGTGAATATCTTGGATATACAAATCTGGTTCCTGGGTTCAATAATGTAAAATGTAAAACGATTACAACTGAGTTAAAAGGAATTAAGTGCAATCTGCATGTATATTTAGATCCTGAAAAACAAATCGAATTACAGTCTGATTTCGAACAATATCTTCTTTATGAAGAAAATGAATTAAAAGACAAGATTAATCAAAAAGTTATTACCCCAAAATCTTGCAAATACTTCAAAATCAATAAAGAAGGTAAAACTGAATATACATATGAAAGAGATATTGAGAAAATCTCATATGAATATAAAAGACTTGGATATTTTGTGTTAATAACTAATGATTTAGAACTTACTTCTAGTCAAGTTCTTGACGTATATCGTGGTAAAGATCTTATCGAAAAAGCTTTCCGCGATATTAAATCTAATTTAGATTCAAGAAGATTAAGAACTCAAAAATCTGAAACAACAGATGGGAAATTATTCGTAATGTTCATATCTCTAATTCTATTAA
>NZ_NRJG01000192.1 GCF_003585935.1 Psittacicella hinzii | reverse complement strand
GCTTTAATACAGGTACTCCGGTACTTGATGAATTTTTTGCTCGTTTCCCCGCAACTGTGGAATTAGGTATTACAGCGGTATTATTTGCTTTAATCTTAGGTTTACCAATTGGAATTTTTGCTGCAATTAATCGTGGTAAATGGTTAGATAACCTATTAATGACAATTTCATTAGTTGGTTATTCAATGCCTGTATTCTGGTGGGGACTAATTTTAGTAATGGTATTTTCAATTAACTTAAATTGGTTACCGGCTTCAGGTTACTTTGGCGTGCAATATTTCATTCCTCAAGTAACAGGCTTTTCATTAATTGATGCCATTATTGCTAAAGATCCTGCGGCTTTAAAATCAGCAGCTATGCATATTGTTTTACCAACAATTGCTTTAGGGACAATACCAACCGCAATTATTGCTCGTATGACACGTTCAAGTATGCTCGAAATTTTAAACGAAGGGTTTATCCAAGCCTTAAAAGCTCGTGGTGTAGGTCCGTTTCGTTTAATTGTAGGTCATGCATTACGCAATGCTTTAATTCCTATTGTTACAGTATTAGGGATTATTGTAGGTGGATTAGTTTCTGGTGCAATTTTAACCGAAACGATTTTCTCTTGGCCTGGTGTAGGTAAATGGTTAGTAGATGCTATTAACTCAAGAGACTTCCCTGTAATTCAATCTGCAATTCTCTTTATTGCTATTTTTGTGGTGCTAATAAACTTATTAGTAGACGTAATTTATACATTAATTAATCCGAGAGCAAAATAACATGGCAAATACAGTAAATACTGAGGCATTGGTTTCGGATCAATCAGCAACAAAATTATTTTTAAAAGCCTTTGCTACTAATAAAGGTGCGGTAATTGGATTTATTTTTGTTGTAATTTTAATTGCGATTGGGATTTTTGCTCCACAAATCGCTCCTCATGATCCAGTTGAGCAATTTCGTGATTTACCTCTATTACCACCTGCTTGGATGGAAGGCGGACGTGTTGATTTCTTTTTAGGTACTGATGATTTAGGTCGAGATCTTTTATCACGTATTATCTATGGAGCACGTGTTTCTATTCTTAATGGGGTAATCATTGTCTTAATTTCTTCGTGTATTGGCGTTACTTTAGGATTAATAGCTGGTTACTTTGGTGGAATTCTTGACATTGTGATTTCACGTTTTGTGGACATTATTATGTCATTACCTTCATTACTAGTGGCAATCGCGGTAGTAGCAGTACTTGGTCCATCATTAAAGAATGCAGCCATTGCAATCGGGGTAATTTCGATTCCTTCATACGTACGTTTAACACGTATTGGCGTAAAAGTTGAAAAATCGAAAGACTATGTAACAGCTTCGCGTTTAGTAGGTGTTGGTAATTTACGTTTAATGTTTAATACCATTTTACCGAATACCCTTAGTCCAATTGCCGTACAAGCGACTCTAGGTTTTTCAAGTGCAATTCTAACTATGTCAGCCCTTGGCTTCTTAGGTATGGGTGCACAACCACCTGCTGCAGAATGGGGTACGATGTTATCAGAATCGACAAGATACTTCCTTACAGCATGGTGGACGGTTACTTTCCCAGGTTTAGCAATTTTACTAACAGTATTATCGTTTAACTATATGGGAGATGGTGTGCGCGACGCTTTAGATCCTAAATTAAGACAACAAGGTTAGTTTGAGGTGTTTATGAATAAAATAGCTTTAGCCGTAAAAAACCTTAAAGTGACTTTTGGTAAGAAAAAAGAACCTACTTTAAAAGGTATTTCTTACGAAGTTGAACAAGGACAAATCTTAGGCGTTGTAGGTGAGTCTGGTTCTGGTAAATCTATTAGCTCTTTAGCTATTTTAGATTTATTAGATAAAACTGCCAAAGTAGAAGCCGAACAAATTCAAGTAGATGGTATCGACTTTTTAGCTCTATCTCGCAAGGAAAAACGAGCGCACTTAGGTAAAACCATTTCAATTATTTTCCAAGATGCTTTAAATGCTCTAGATCCAACGTTTACTATTGGTGAACAAATGATTGAAACTCTTGAGTTACACGATCCTGGTAAAAGTAATAAAGAGTATCGTGCAAGAGCTATAGAGTTATTAGTGCAAGTTGGAATTACTGAACCTGAAAGTCGTTTAACTGCTTATCCTCATCAATTATCAGGTGGGCAGTTACAGCGTATTATGATTGCTATGGTAATCTCATCAAATCCTAAAGTGTTAATTGCTGACGAGCCAACAACAGCTTTAGATGTAATTATTCAAAATCAAATAGTTGAGCTCCTACTTGAAATTCAACATAAAACCAAAATGACGCTAATTTTTATTAGTCATAACTTAGCGTTAATTTCGGAAATTGCGGATAAAATTATTGTTATGCGCAGAGGTGAAATTGTTGAAACTGGTAGTGTAGCTGACATTTTCTTAAATCCACAAGAAGATTACACTTTAGCATTAATTAATTCTTTACCACAATTTGCGCGTAACTTACAACCGATTAGAATTAACGGTAAAGCTACACTAGACGAGGATAAAGCTCATGGTTAATTCTGTAGAACAAGCGCCAAAAAAAGAAGAAAATAATCAAATGTATGGTAGTCTGTTTTTACCGGATAATATCCCATTAATTGTGGATTTTAGTAAAACTGAAGAAGACTACACTCCTAGTGAAATTGACTTCCCATTACAAATTGAACAAACCGAGCAAGTAGTTGTTGAATCAGCTCCCGAGCGTATAAATCAAAACTTAGCAACCAAACAATACGCTACTCCATCCTTTAAACAGCACATTGCTCAACAAGTTAGCTTACTTGATGAAACTGATGCAACTTTAGACAGTAAAGCTTATGCTCCTGAAGTTACAGAAAAAGTTAAAACTCAAGTAAAAAGTGTTAATCCTTTAGAACAGCTAAGTAACTATGACGATAGTCAACAAAATTCACAAATTAGTGATTTTATTGGCGGCTATAGTCAAACTGCTATTCGTGTTGAACAATTCGAAGACTTATCATCACAATTAGTAGCTGCTAATGTGCAAACTGAGCAAACTAAAGAACAAACTGTAAAATTAACCCTTTCGACGGAGCAACCTGTAGTAACTGGTTTAGTTACAGATAGTGCTCTAATTAAGCGTTTAGCAGTTTATGCGCAAGAGTTAGCTGCAAAAAAAGAGCAGCTACAACAAGAGCTTGCTCAAGTAAGTAAACAAACTGAAGTTGCTAAGCAAGATTCTCTAGAAGAGCTGTCAATAAGTGAATCAGCTCAACACGAAAGTGCTGCAGATAAGGTTAAAAATGCCGCAAAAGCAGCTAACATTAATGTACGCACTTCAAAATTAGCTAGTTCAATTGACTGCCAACAAGTAGAGGTTGATTACCAAGCTTTACAAGCACAACAAGAAGCAGATCCAACCGTAGTGGATCATGGTACTTATAAAACTAAAGAGTACACTGATTATCAAGGTAACAAACGTCAAGTTAAGTTATCTGAGCACTATCCAGAGTACATGTATGATGTTGAGGATCTGTTCAAAGATGCACCAGTAGTACTTGAAAGTGAAAACTTAAGTAAAGATTTCAAAATTCGTAAAGGCTTATTTAGCAGTAAAACTTTACAAGCTGTGAAGAACGTGAATTTTACTTTACGTCAAGGTGAAACTTTATCGATTGTTGGTGAATCTGGTTCTGGTAAATCAACCCTAGCAAAATTAATGGTAGGAATTGAGAATCCTACGGCTGGTAAAATTAAATTTAAAGGTGAGGAAGTAAACTACAAAAATCGTAAGCAACGTCGTGCTATGCGTAAAGAAATCCAAGTAGTTTTCCAAAATCCTCATGCTTCATTAAATCCTCGTAAAACTATTTACAAGATTTTAGAAGAACCTTTAATTTACAATACTGATTTAAATGCTGAACAACGACGTGAGACTATTGAGAAAATTATGTCATTAGTCGAATTAGATAAAGAGCATTTAAATCGCTATCCACATATGTTCTCGGGTGGTCAGAAACAACGTATTGCTATTGCACGAGGCTTAATTTTAAATCCTTCGGTTGTAGTTGCAGATGAGGCTGTTTCGGCACTAGACGTATCAGTACAAGCGCAGATTTTAAATCTGATGTTAGAAATCCAAAAACGTTATAACACTTCGTTTTTATTCATTAGTCATGATTTATCTGTGGTACGTCATATCTCTCATCGTGTGTTAGTTATGTATCATGGGGATATTGTTGAATATGGTACAGTTGAGGAAATTTTTAATAATCCACAACATCCATATACCAAACAATTATTAGCAGCTATTCCAAAACTGCCTCCTTGTGTCGTACAAAAACACAGTTAAGCAAAACTAAAAAGGGCATAGTTTCATATTTAAACGTATGAACTATGCCATTTTTTGTCTAAGTATGTCAAAATTTGCCATTTTGTAAGCAATCAAGCATATAATTAGCTTAATAGGAACTTCCAAAGTTATAAATTATGCCTATCCAAGAATACCGCTTTATAATTCTTAATGGTCCAAATTTAAACCTTTTAGGTTTAAGAGAGCCTGAAAAGTATGGCACAACTACTTTAGTGCAAATTGCTGATAGTTTAAAAAAACAAATTGTTGCTTATTTTAGTACAGCTCCATTTACTAATTTAAATATTGCAGACACAGCCTCTTTAACAAAGTCAAGTCAAGAGATTCCTTTAGGGAATTATCAAACAAACTTAAGTTTTATCGTAGATACACCAAAACAAAAAGCAGTAAAAATTACTTTAATCTTTTTCCAAACGAATAATGAAAGTGAACTGCTTAATCTCATTCATGCACAATTTGCTCAAAGTTTGGCTGCAAAAGCACAAGAACAATGCATTAATGATTTCTATGTTATAAATCCTGCAGCATGGGGGCATTATTCTGTAGCTTTACGTGATGCTCTATTAGGTGTACAAGCTAAATTGGTTGAAGTGCATTTATCTAATATTCACCAACGTGAAGCATTTAGACATCACTCTTATCTGCAAGATATAGCGCAAGGGGTAATTTGTGGTTTAGGAGCTAAAGGTTATAATATGGCTTTAAACTACTGGTTAGATAGTGTAAGTTGGTAAGTCATAATTTAAATGCACCTGCCAAAAGTAAATAAGTACCCTAAAAATGTATTAAAATGCTTAACTCTTAGCTATATTTTTACTTTTATGATAAAATAGGGCAGATATTAAATAGTTTAACTAACAAAAAAGACTTTAAAGATCATAAAACCTGCAAAAAGTGAAAGTTTAGGTATGGGTAGATTTTAGAGTAAAACGATCATTACGGTAGTAATTATTAACTTTAAGTTAAGTAAGAAC
>NZ_NRJG01000191.1 GCF_003585935.1 Psittacicella hinzii | reverse complement strand
TCTTCCTTTTTTAGTTTTGTTATTTTGTTCTTGGGCGAATAATACCACGTTTTGCATCCGAGCGTTTTAAGAACTCAACAAAAAGACTAACACATGTTGTATGTGTTGCTAATTGCTCTAGCTCACCAACAGCTTCATCGATAGTTTTACCTTGACGGTAAATGATACGATAGGCGTCTTTTAGAGCTTTAATTTGGAAGTCCGTAAAACCACGACGAGTTAAACCTGTAGTATTTAAACCAATGGCAAAAGCATGATTGCCTTGTGCTAAAAGATAAGGAGGTACGTCTTGGCTTACACCAGAACAACCACCCATCATTACATGGCTACCAATATTTACAAACTGGTGTACTGCTGTACAGCCACCAATAACGGCAAAGTTATCAATGCGTACGTGTCCACCTAAGGTAACGTTATTAGCTAAAATATTATGATTACCGATTACACAGTCATGTGCTACGTGTACATTAACCATTAATAGGTTATCGTCACCTACAATAGTTTTACTGATACCTTGTACTGTACCTCTGTGGATAGTACAAGACTCACGAATTGAGTTACGATCGCCTATGATTACTTGTGTATCTTCACCATTATATTTAAGATCTTGGTTAACTTCACCAATAGTCACAAAAGAATAAATTTTATTCTCTTTACCGATTGTTGTGTTACCCTTAACAACTACATGAGAAACTAATTCAGTTCCTTCACCAATTGTTACGTTATCTTCAATAATGCAAAAAGGACCTACTTTTACATTATCAGCAATATTTGCATTAGGTGAAACGATTGCTGTTTGATGAATAATTGCTAAAGGAGAAATGCTCATACTATAATCCTCTACGGGCACACATTAAATCAGCTTCACAAACTAAATGGCCATCAACGTATACTTTACCATTAAATTGTGCAATACCACGACGTTCTTTTAAGAAATTAACTTCGATGACCATTGTATCACCTGGTACTACAGGACGTTTAAATCTTGCTTTATCAATGGCAGCAAAGTAATATAACTCATCTTCTGGTAATTCGCGAGTTTTGAATGCTAAAACACCAGTTGCTTGAGCAATAGCTTCTAAAATTAAAACACCTGGGAAAATAGGTTTAACTGGGAAATGACCTGTAAAGCAAGGTTCATTTACAGTTACATTTTTAATTGCACGTAACCATTTACCTTCTTCCCAATCAAGCACACGGTCAACTAGTAAGAAAGGATAACGGTGTGGTAGAAGTGACATAATCTCATCAACTTCAATAATACGCTCTGGATTTGCTTTTAACTGTGACATTTACTAAACCTAATTTTGTTGTTTTACAAGATTAATTAATTCGGCAACTTGTTTTTCTAACGATTTAATACGTGCTGCTTGATCTTTAAGATTGTCGTATCTTAGCATAACCGTACTACGTAACCACTTTTTATTATCCTCAACTGGGATACCAGATGAATAAACTTTTCCACTTTCGGTTAAGCTATGCGGCACCATTGCCATTCCTGTAACTGATACTTGATCTGCAATATTAATGTGACCGTTAAATACCGATGCCCCACCAATAATACAATACTTACCAAAAGTTACAGATCCAGCAACAATAGTACCACCTGCCATTGCAGTTCCCATGCCTACTTTACAGTTATGACCTAAGTGAATATGGTTATCAATAATAACATCATTTTCTACTACAGTATCATGTAAAGCACCACGGTCAATACTTGTTAAAGAACCGATTTCTGTTCTTTGACCGATTTTAGTAGTTCCTACTTGTGGGATTTTAATCCATTTACCGTATTCGTTAGCATAACCAAAACCGTCAGCACCTAATACAGTTAAACTATGCACCACTACGTCATCTGCTAATTCAACGCTATGGTAAAGAACTACGTGTGGATGAAGTCTTACGTTGTTACCGATTTTACAATTATCACCTAAAGAACAGTGATTTTCAATAATGGTATTGTTACCAATGGTAACATTCTCTCCTAGCACTACATAAGCACCAATGTGAACATTTTCACCAATAGTACATGAGGCTGGGATAACAGCTGTGCTGTGAATACTAGGTTTTACTCTAGGTGTTGTATCTAGTTTTTGAGAAACTTTAGCAAAAGCTACGTAAGGATCTTTAACTAGAATTTTATTAACGTTAGGATTAGTAACTAAATCAACAAGTTTTTCAGAAATTAAAACTGCATCAGTACATCCAGCATTAACAAAATTTAAATAAGACTTATCTTTAATAAATCCTATTGTATTTGGTTGATACTCCTCACTATCAAGGGCATGACATTTATTAATTACTAAATCAGCATTTGCTTCGTTTAGTAATTTACCACCTGTTAGTTGAGCAATATCAGATAAAGTAATATTTATCATTCTTTCTAAGCCTAGATGTAATAATATGACTTATAAATATATTATATTACGTTAGCTCTAATTATTAAAAACTATTGTTGTACTAATTTAACTAATTGACTAGTAATATCAATAGCATTAGCGTAATAAATAGCTGCACGAGAATCTACTACTAAAGTGATTTTGTTTTGTGCTGCATATTTAGCAACGATATCTCTAACTGCTTTATCAACACGATCAAGCTCTACATTTTGGAAATCTTGCATTTCTTGTTGTAGTTTTTGTAATTGCATTTGATAATTAGTATATTTTTGTTCAAATGCTTGCGCTTTTTGTTGGAAAGAAGTTTCACGAGATTTTAATTGTGCACCACTTAATTTACCTGATTGTAAATCTTTATCTAGTGCTTGTTTCATTTTTTCAATTTGTGCGTTTTCAGTTTGTAACTCTTTACCTAATTTTTCTAAATCAGCGTTACGTTGTTTAAATTTAGCATCAAATTGTTTAGCACCATCAGCGTATGCTTTTGATTGTTGTACTAATGAATCATAGTTTACAACAGCTACAACTACTGAAGCTGTGCTTGCAGCAGGAGCAGCGTAAGCAGTGCTAACTGTAGCAACACCCACTAAAGATGAAAAACCGATAGCAAAAGCAGCTAATACAGATTTTTTTAATTGCATAAGTTGTCCTTGAATACAATATATAATCTTTTAATCGAAATATCATAGATCAACAGGAGTATCTCCTGTTGATCTTTTAATTTATAAATAGTTTTGATTAATATGATGTACCGAAGTTAATACCAAATACTTCTTTATCATCATATTGTTTTTTCATTACTGGCCAGCCTAAGTAGAACGATAATAAGCCTAAAGGTGATTGCCAATCTAAGTTCACCCCACTAGTAACACGGAAGTTAGGTTTACCCCAGTTCTCATAGCCATTGAAAATGCTTTGATCTAAGTTAGCAGTGTATTTTTTCCACTTAGTATTCCATACTGCAGCAGAGTCAACGAAAATCGATGTACGTACAGTTTTCGCAGCTTCACCTCTGAACATTGGGAAGTATAAATCAACACCACCGTAAACGATCGAGTCACCACCTACCGTTTCATATGGATTTACACGATTAAAACTTGCAGCAGAGGTAGTACTACAACTACTACCTGAAGCACAGTTAATCGAAGCTGGACCTACTGACGCATAACTTAAACCACGTAGCGTACCAGCACCACCCGCTGTATATAAAGCAGAAATCGGTAAGTAAGTATTATTTAAGGCACGAGCATGAGCTGCTGATAAGCGAGTTCCGAATACCCAAGAACCACTACGTGATAATGGAGTAAAGGTTTTTAAACTTGCTTGCATAGTTACATATTTATCAGTTGATGCGATACCTGTGTAACTACCACCTACAGTAAAGTCTATACCTTTGGTTGGGAATAGATATCTATCATAAGTATTATAGTTATATGATAGATTTAAAGTAATATCGTGGGTTCTAACTTTCCATTTACCCTCTGAAGTACTTTGACCAATCGAGTTTAAATATAGAGCACGATAATATTCTGGATATAAGTTTGTATATTTATTTTGTTCGTAAGTAATACTACCTGATAAAGTGCCGTAGCGCGATACAGGGATACTTGAACCTAAAGTAATACCATAAACGGTTTGTTGGTAATTATAACCGTAGTAACGTTTATATTTCTCGGTATTGATTTTTGAGTAGTAAATCGAACCGTTAATACTTAAACCGTAAGTAGTAACAAATGGCTCTGTATAATCGATCGAGCTATAGAAACGACCAGATGATTTTTCTAAATCGATACCAACACTACGTCCAGTACCTAAGAAGTTATTTTGTTGTAACTTAGCCGTATAAGTAATACCTTGCGTATCACCATAACCGATACCAATTTGGAAGTTACCGTTAGCTACTTCTTTAACTTTATAAGTTAAATCTAAAAGGTCATTCGAACCTTCTACTGGAGTAGTTTCATAAGTAACATCTTGGAAGTTACCACTTCTTAAAAGCGTAGCAATATCTTGGTTAACTAAGTTTAAGTTATAAATCGCGTTTTCTTGTTGTTGTAATACACGACGGATAACGTTATCTTTAGTTAAGTAGTTACCGTTAAACTTAATCGAGTTAACTGAGTAACGATTACCTTTATCAACCGCAATAGTAACTGTTACAGTTTTGTTGTCTTCATTAAACTGTAATACTGGTTTAATTTCAGGATGAGCATAACCTAAACCTGCTAAGTAATCTTTAATCGCTGAAATAGTTTCAGTTACTCTAGATTTATTGTAGTCTTTATCAATTTCTACTTTGCTAAGTTTAGCAAACTCTTCATCTAAAGTAGTATTACGTGTAAAGAAGTTTACTGCTGCAACTTTATAGATCTCACCTTCATATACATTAACGTCTAAAGTAACATCTTGTGGACGTTCTGCATCAAGGTTTTGTTCTTTAGTTGATAAAACTTTAAATTGTGCGTAACCTCTATCTTGATAGAAGTTAGTAATGTTATCTAATAATTCTTGTTTACTTTGTGCTGTAAAGTTAGAATTATGATAGAAGTTATACCAGCGTGTACCCGGACGAATAATTGACTGTTCTAAAATCTCTTTTTGGCTATAGTGAGTATTGCCTGAAAGGTTAAGAGTTTTTAAGTATGCTTTTTTCTTTTCGTCAACGATAATATCTACGTTTACTGTACCATCTTCTAAAGTAGTAACTTTAGTTGCTACTGAAACTTGGCTATAACCTTGACTTTGATAAAACTTTTCAACTTCTTCGTTTAATTGCGTTAACGTATCTTCGTTTAGAATCGCACCTTGGCGAATGTTATTTTGTTCATACGTTTGACGAATTTGGTCAGTTGGAATTAAAGAATTACCTTTGAAATTGACTGATGCAATAGTTTGCTTTAATTGAAGATCAATAACTAAATTATTGTCTTTTTTATTAACTGTTACATTAGTGAAGTTACCAGTATTGTATAGAGTACGAGTAATTGTAGCGATTTTATCGTCATTAATTACTGTACCTTGACTTAATTTTAATAAGCCAATGATATCTTGACCTTGGCTCTGATTAACTCCATTAATCTCTACTTTATCTAGTTGGAAAGGTGTTACTGCTAGCGTAGGGAGGCTTAACGCTAACATTAATTTAGTTAAGAGAAATTTTTTCATGTGGAAACTAGGTTAGTTATAGTGAATTCATTTATATTTCAACTATATATACTAAAACGAATACAGTATGCTTGATTACTTCATCAATCTAATCTTAAAACAAGCACGTAAAGCTTATTATAAAATATTTTTGCCTATTTTTTTCACTTATCTACCGATTGTTTAGCAAATAAGCAATAAAAACAAGCCAAAAATACTCTAGTTATAATTTAAGGGGTTGCTA
>NZ_NRJG01000190.1 GCF_003585935.1 Psittacicella hinzii | reverse complement strand
AAAAAAAGTGTCGATTTTAGCCCGCGTTTGCGTGACTAAAATCGACACTTTTTTTAGGGATATTTTTGGGATAATTTTACAGAAGCTTATTCTTGAAAGATTTTTGGAACTACATTAGATAGATTTTGCAAGTCTAATCCTAAAGCTTCTATTAGATTTCTATATTCAGTTTTAAGTTCAGGAATTTCAAATTTACCGTTTGGTTGTCTAATAGCTTTAAGTCGAGTTAATTCTTTAAGAATAGTAGCTAAACTTTTATTATTATGATAGTCTTGCTTTTGTTTGATGATGCTTGATCTTACGTTGTTCATATATAAACGAACAATAGAAGCATTAAACATATAAAAGCATATACCATCTAGAGAAGCATGATTAGGTAATTCAGCTATTCTACTTATAGCGTCTTCTGGGCTGTTAAAATAAAATTTCTCAAACATATCCTTATTACGATATTGTCTGATAATTTCATACATTGGACTATCAAAATCGGTTGTTATTAGCACATAAAAACCACATAAATTATAATCTTGGAAATATTTTTCATTATCTATTTCAAGACTTAATTGTGAGTTATCTTCTTGTTTTAAATAAAAACAACGGTATTTAGATCTTTGTCTACTATTGAGTATTTGCTCTTTATTAACTTGTTTTAACAGCTTCTTTTTTATCTTAGAAAAGCGATTACTTAGAGTTGCAATTTGTTCACCACGTTGCTGATGATCTAATAGAACAACTGCTCGTACTTTAAAATTTTGATCTTGATCTAAGATTAGTTCTGTTTCTCCTATAGCAGCACCTTCATATACTTGATCAGGAGTTTCTCGTATGAGATTTACTCGTTCTAAAGCTTGGGAAAATAAGGCGCTACGCTTAGATAAACCTGTAATAAAATCCACACCTTTTTCTGCCAAAAATTCGATATTTTCCTTACAGTGGAGACCTCTGTCCATTGTTATGACAAACTTATGGTTATTGAACTCTGGATTATCCTGCACCATGTTTCTAACCGCAGTTAGGTTGTTAATATTACCCCAGTAAATACGGTAATTACTAGCAAGCTCTGTTTGATTGTTAACTGTAACTAGACAGTTAACTTGAGAGGCAGCTTTGCTATCTTTATTATGACCATATGCTGTATAGATAATATCTTTAGCTCCAGTATTAATTGCAGTGTTATCTAAACTTATAAATTTAGCGTCTTGATTACGATTATTACGTAAACTAAGGAATGTATCTAATTGTCTTTTATTAAAAGATGTATATACTTGTGATATTGTGGTTTGGGTAATTTTTAGATCAGGAATATTAGTTTGCTTAAAATAGGTATAGGCTTTTTCTAAACTACTATCAGGTTTAGCGACTTTATACATAATTACACCGCAGTCTAATTTCCACTCGTCAGGGCGAATTTTTTGTAAATCTTCAGTTAAGCCGATTTTATCCATCGTATGAGCGATTATTAAATCGCGCATTGAAATTCCGTTGTCTTGATTACTATTTAAATGAAGATTTATGACTGGAGATTTACTGAAAGCAGCGGCTTCTGGAAACAGTTTAAAGAAATTAATATTCGGAATAAAGAATTTTCTATCTCCATCTTTAACCTATTTACCTATGATTTTCTTTTCTCTTTTAAAAGTATTAGTCTTTTGATCAAACGTTTTGTAAACTAAATGTATATATCCTTCAGCTCTGAATACACGATTATATTTTGGATGATTATGTGGAACATAATCATCAATATTAAAAATATCATCATTGAAATTTCTTGCTATTCATATATATATACTTCCTTAGTTATGATTAAACGGTGAAATGAGACAACTAAAAGCTTTTACTTTTTAAAGCAGAATATGCAGCAAAGTAAATTATACTATGCAAGTGTATTAAAGAGAGCTAATTGACTTATCGATAGATTAACATGTAGGATTAAATTTACAGCTAATAACTAACAAAAATGATAAATCACAAAATATCTGTAAATAGTATAAACAAATATTTGCATGCACAGGAGATAAAAAATGGTCTACGGAAATTCCATAGACCAAAATATATTAATAATGTGAGTCTTTTCACTAGACTTATATATAAAA
>NZ_NRJG01000019.1 GCF_003585935.1 Psittacicella hinzii | reverse complement strand
TTTGTACCGTTTACAGTAGCTTTCTCAGTAGCTTTAACTGTAGAGTTATCTAACGTTACATTAGTACCGTTAACCTCTGCATTATTACCAGTGATATTACTATTGTTAGTTACTGATACGTTTGTACCGTTAACTTTAGCTTCTTTTGTAGATGTAACATTCGAACCACCAACAGAAACATTACCAGAACCATCAACAGTTGCGTTAGTACCGTTAACTACAGAATCAGTTACGTTAATGTCACCACCTGTAATAGCTGCATTATTCGAAGCGTTAATAGTTGAGTTAGCAACAGTTACGTCTGAACCATTTACAGTTGCATTAGTACCTGAAATGTTACTGTTATTAGTTACAGAAACATTTGTACCATTTACAGTAGCGTTTTCTGTAGCTGTTACATTTGAACCGTCAACTGATACGTTACCTGAACCATCAACTGTTGCATTAGTACCGTTAACCGTAGTGTTATTAAGAGTTACATTAGTACCATTAACTGTAGCTGAATATGTTGCTTCTACACTTGAATTAGTAATATTAACATCAGTACCATTTACGGTTGTATTAGTACCAGAGATATTACTATTGTTAGTTACAGACACATTTACACCGTTTACATTAGCTGCATCTACTGCAGTAATGTTTGACCCATCGATTGCTACGTTACCTGTACCATCAATTGTAGCATCAATACCGTTTACAATCGAATCTGCAACGGTAATATTGCCACCAGATACAGTTGCGTTAGTCGTAGCATTTACTAAAGATTTACTAATGTTAACATCAGTTCCATTAACTGTAGCATTGTTACCTGAAATATTGCTATTGTTAGTGATCGCAACATTTGTCCCGCTAACAATTACAGTATCAATAGCAGTTACGTTTGAACCGTTAACCGTAACATTACCAGAACCATCAATCGTAGCATTTGTACCATTAACAATCGAATCACTTACGTTAATGTCGCCACCAGAAACAGTAGCATTGTTAGAAGCATTGATTAATGAACCATTAGTAATATTAACTTTATCGCCATCAACGGTTGAATTAGTCGCGTTAACCGTAGTGTTATCTAAACTTAAATTACCACCAGATACAGTTGCATTATTTGTGGCGTTAACTGTGATATCTTTTAAGTTAACTTTAGTACCATTAATGGTTGTATTAGCTCCAGAGATATTACTGTTATTAGTAATAGATACATCAGAACCATTTACCGTTGTATTTTCTGCAGCAGTAACGTTTGAGTCTGAAATGTTTACAACAGCAGTACCGTCAACTGTAGCGTTAGTACCATTAACAATAGAATCACTAATGTTAATGTTGTCACCAGTTACTGCAGCATTATCTTTAGCATCAATGCTAGTGCCATTAGTGATATTTACTTCACCACCAGCTACTGTTGCATTAGTACCATTTACAGTTGCATTATCTAAATTGATATTGCTACCAGATACTGTTGCATTATTGATAGCTGTTACAACCGAACCATTTGAAATGGTTACATAAGTACCATTAACAACAGTATTAGTACCATTAACTTCAGAGCCGTCGTTAATTTCTACTACAGCAGCGTCAATAGTTGTATTGATATGTGAATCAACTGTAGCATTTTCAACAGTTACGGTTTTATTAGCTGTTAATTCTACGCTATCACTTGAAATATTAGCGTTATCTACCGTAATTTTTTCTGCCGCAGTTACACTAACTGTACCATTGGTTGTAATGTTTGAATCTGTAGCATTTACCGAACCATTTGAAGCATCAACGTTTACTGATTCAGCAGCACTAAGATTAGTACCATTAGTTAAATTAACACCTTGGTTACCAGTAATAGCAACCGAACTCGCGTTAGCGCTTACGCTACTTGCATTAACTTCAACTGTACCATTAGCCGCAATCTCCACACCTTGATCTGCACTAATGTTAGTATTACTTAAACTTACATTTTCTTTTGCATTTAGGTTTGCTTGATTTGCAGTAATGTTTGAGTCTGTAGCCGTAATTGAACCGTTAGCGCTTACATTTGCTGCTTCATTTGCACTAATATTCGAATTTGTAAGAGTTACATTAGCAGCTGCATTTACGATTAAATTACCTGTAGAGATGTTTGAATCGTATAAACTTACAGAACCATTTGTCGAACTTACGCTTGCGCTTGTATTAGCACTAATATTTGAGTTCTCTAAAGTAACGTTTTCTTTAGCATTAACGCTTACGTTACCTGCGGTAATATTTGAATCATCAGCAGTTATAGTGCCATTATTTGAACTAACGTTTGCTACAATCTCAGCACTTACATTAGTACCATTAGTTAAAACTACTGCACCATTAGCACTTACGTCAACTGTACCATTCGTACTATTTACACTTGAAGCGTTTAAGCTTAGCGTATCATTTGCGACTAAATTTGCAGCTTGATTCGCACTTATATTAGAATTAGCTAACGTAATATTAGAACTTGCACTTAAGTTAACTACTTCTGAAGTAAGATTTGAATCTGTGGCAACGATTGAACCTGTAGCATTAATTGCTACTTTATTACCAGCAATATTACTGTTATTATTAATGCTTACATTATCTGCACCTATATCAAGGTTATTCGCTGCTGAAATATTTGAACTTGCAATGCTTGCGTTATTACTTGCACTTACCGAAACTGCAGCACCATTAACCACTGACTGATTAATGTCTAAATTAGTACCATTTACTACAGTATCTTGTGCAGAGCTAATAGTTGCATTGACAACTGAAACATTGGATCCAGAAACCTTCGTACTGTAGGTTGAATCTAAAGAAGCATTATTAACACTTACATTACCTCCCCCTACTTTTAAATTGCTTGCATTTAAACTTACGTCAGAGATACTAGCGTTTTTACCACCGTAAACAGAAAGGTTAGAATTTGAACCTAAACTAATATTTACGTTATCTGCAGTAATAGATACATTATTTGAAGCACAAATGCTCATATCACCATCAGTAACAGTTAAGTTAGTGTCACTGAAGTTGATATCACCACCAGATGAATTTAATAGTAAGTTGTTTTGAGATACAACATTGGCATTATTAAAATCAAGTAACCCATTAGTTGCACATACGGTTACATTACTACCAGAAATGTTTGAACTATTAACCGTGAAGTTATGAGCATTAATGTTAATATTGGCCGTATCAGAACCATTTAAACTTGAGCCCTCAAGCACTAAAGTTGCACAAGTATTGTTATAGTTAAATGAGTTTGATACGTTAACACTCGAATTATCAAAAGTCGTAGTACGTGAGTTTTGATAAGAAACGTTAGTTTGTAAAGTTAAATTCGAAGCATCAATTGTAGTATCACTAAACGTACCATTACCGTTATAGTATACGTCTAAGCTACCATTACTTGAATTAACAGACGTATCACTTAAAGTTAAATTACCAGCGGTTGATGAACGAATATATGACTTACCTGTACCAGTCGCACAAACAGTCGAATTCGAAATATTTACATAGTAATTTAAATTTGAGTAGTTACCACTAGTTTCATATGAACCAATGGTATAATTTGTTGCTGTAATACTAGAGTTTGTTAAACTAAAGTTGTTTTGCGCAATTAATTGTAAACGATTACCACTAAACACAAAAGTTGAGTTGGTAATATTCATCGAACCACCAATAGTAAAAAGAGTTAAGAAGTAATTCGCTGAATATAAGTAGGCATTAGTAACTGTAACATTACCATCAACTTGAATCGTTACATGTGACTTCGCTAACTGCGCGTTAATAAATGAGTCTGTTACCTTTGAAGCAACAATGTAGTTTCTCTCCCCTTGATACCAAGTAGAAATGGCTGAACCACAAGTTGTAGAACTACCGTTAACAATAGTTAAATCTAGAGGGTCTAATAACCAATCACCGTAGTAATCTCTACCTAATTCAGAACTAGAGTTATACTCAAAACTATTATCAAAGGCAATATATTTACCTGAAGTTTCTAAGTAACCACCAGTACCATTTACCGAAGTAGCTAAGAAATTACCACCTACATAAGCTTGGTTACCTCATACTGCGATCTTTCCGGCGTTACCTGTACCAGAGACATTTACTACAGAACCATTACTTACATAAGTAGTGTTTGCTAGTTTAAGGTCACCTGTACCTTTAAAGTCACCACCAATATATACTTCACCGCCGGTCGCGCCTGAAGCATTAATAAGTGAGTTATTCTCTAAAACTACATTGTCACCTAGTACTTTTACTGTACCGCCTTGACAGCTTGCATTCGCAACATTGATCGTACCGTTATTAACCGCTAGACCAGTGTTGTTGCTAGCATTAATACTGCTTGCTGAAGTAGTATTGCTATCTAAGTTCGTCGTAACATTTTCGCTTGCACCATAAAGTAATACTTCACCAGAAGCAGTAATAGTTGCCGCACTTGCTGACGCACCATAATTAGACATAATGTCAGCAAACTCGGTTGCAGAAGTATAACCATTTGCAACTTTATTAGCAGCCATTACGACATTTTTACCGATAATTTCACCTAAATTTACTGCACGGTTTTTCGCAGTTACCGTATAGGTAATATTCGGATTAGTTAAATCAGAGATGGTAATAGAATTACTAGCTAATAAATAAACTGTACCGTTTTTCGCTTCTAGAGCACCTGTATTAACGACATTACCACCAACTAAAGCTAGAGTACCATCGTTTTTTACTTTAATTACCCCTTGAGATAAAACTGTAGCAATGGCTTTGTCTTTATCCTGATTAAAAACATATTTACCATTTAAGAAATCGTTATCAGCAATATCTAAAGTTGAAGCTACTAAACTATTTACATCAACGGTAGAATTAGCTCCAAACACTATCCCTGTAGGATTCACAATAAACACTGCACCGTTAGATTTTAACGTACCAAGGATTTGTGAGACAGAGCCACCAAGAATACGGTTTAATACAACAGAGTTTGAAGATTTTTGAATAAACTCAACAATCTCATTTGTATCGATGTTAAAAGTATTCCAGTTAAGAATTGTTTTATCAGTTGATGTTGTAATCGCTGTGTAGTTATTTAAAGTAGATACTACAGCCGAACCACTTACAACATCCATTCCAGTACGTGAGCCAGTGGCATGTGCACTAGTACCAACCATTCCTAAAGAAAGAGTGGCACCTAAACCAGCTACTAATGATGAAGCTGCTAAAGGATTTAAAGAGAATTTTTTACTACTAGTCTTTGTAGTGTTAGGGTTTTGAACACTTGAGGCAGCTGAACCTTGATCCGCTGCTGTAGCTAACTCAGAAGTTACTATCAGTTCTTTTTGGGCTTTACTAAATCTTAATTTATAAACTTTGTTCATATGAATTAGATTAATTAAGTCTACATTTAAAGTAGAGGGGTTGTCTGAAAAAAATAATGTGTAGATTTTAGCCGCTTTTCCGCGACTAAAAATCCATGTTACATTTGAAAAAATCAATAATTATTTCTGTTTTATCATTTCCACATTTTGTAGAAATACCACAAGGTGTAATGTAATCTAAAGATTTTCTTGCAATACGTGCAATATATCGAGAAATTTTGTAACCGATTCCGAAGGGTATGTATTTGTTAGTTTTCTTCTTTTTAGAGAAGAAGTAGCGACAGAATATTCTGTGACTGTTCTCTTGTTTAGCACGTTCTTCAGGACGACCGACTCTGCAGAAGTAGACTGGGATTTGTAAGGCATTCTCTATTTCTTGATACCTATTGAATTCACTACCATTGTCGAAAGTTAAACTTTTAAAGAGCTCTGCCGCTTTTAAGCCATGTTTTTTTGGCTTCCTTGCTAACGCCTTGATAATTTCACTAGTAACGTGATCTGCTGTTTTATTACGTAATCTAACATAGATGTTGTATTTAGTCTTAAGTACGTATAGAGATAAGAAGTAGATTTTAGCGCCAGTAGTCATTTTTACTTCTACTAGATCACATTCTACGTGCACGAATTCGTCCTTAAAGTTAGGGAAGTCTTACTCTCTTAAACTAATAGGTCTGTATGAGCCCTATTTCTTACGATAGTAGTACTTTATTTTACCTTTGTT
>NZ_NRJG01000189.1 GCF_003585935.1 Psittacicella hinzii | reverse complement strand
CCTTTTTCTATGTTCTTTTTAGGTTATATTTTAGCTATTAAGCTAAAGTAACATAACCAAATACAACTAATACAAGTAATAAAACTGTTGCAAAAGTCCAACCAATTTTTTTATTACGTGCTTTATCTAGTTCTGGAGCCATAAGTAATTTCCTTACGTTAAGTGAAAATTAATTTTTTAACTCCCAATCGAATATTCCTCTTCATCATATCATAGAAACAAAGGTAACTTAGGAAAATTGTCGCTATGATTGCGCAGTTAAGCATGGTTGCAGTGATAAATTAGAGAATTATCTTATAGTTTTAAGTATATAGATTGCTAGTTGTAAGTAAATAGTTGAGTAATTTAGTCTATTTTTTTTGTTCGACTTCACTATTGATTTGTTGGGTTTTTGGCTGATTGAGTGATCGAGAGATAAAAATAAAACCTCACGAGGAGAGGTTCTATTTAATATCTTTTATTGATTAAGCTTTTTTTTGATTAAGCTTTGTTGTATACCGGATATTTGTGGCATAAAGCTAATACTTTCTCTTTAGCTTGAGCTACTACTTGCTCTTGCTTTTCCGGTTGAGCAAAACTATCAAGTAGATCACAAATAATTTTTGCTACTTGTGCAGCATCTTCGGGCACAAAACCACGGCGCGTTAGAGCTGGAGTACCAAAACGTACACCTGAAGTTTGGAAAGGTGAGCGTGGATCGCCAGGTACTGAGTTTTTGTTGGCGGTGATGTTTGCGTGTTCTAAGATTTTAGAAGCTTGTTTACCAGAGAAATCTTTACCAATTAAATCTAATAAGAATAAGTGGTTATCTGTACCTCCAGAAACGATTTTATAGCCGCGTTCTAAGAACACTTTTACCATCGCTTGGGCATTATCTAATACTCGTTGTTGATAAGCTTTAAATTCAGGTTGTAAAGCCTCTTTAAAAGCTACTGCTTTAGCTGCAATAACGTGCATTAGTGGACCGCCTTGAGAACCTGGGAAAATAGCAGAGTTTAATTTTTTATAAAACTCTGGAGTTTGTCCTTTAGCAAGGATCATACCTCCACGTGGACCTGCTAGAGTTTTATGTGTAGTAGTTGTTACTACGTGAGCATAATCCATAGGAGAAGGATATAAACCAGTTGCTACTAAACCTGCTACGTGAGCAATATCACAGAATAAGTAAGCTCCTATTGAATCTGCAATTTCACGCATGCGTTTCCAGTCAACTACACGTGAGTAAGCCGAGAAACCAGCAACGATTACTTTTGGTTTAATTTGTTTAGCTTGTTCAGCAATTTGATCGTAATCAAGTAAACCATTAGCATCTACGCCATAGCTATGTGCATGATAAGTAATGCCGGAAAAGCTTACAGAAGCTCCGTGAGTTAAGTGACCACCAGCATTAAGATCCATCCCCAATACTACATCACCAGCTTTACATAAAGCTAAATAAACTGCAGCGTTAGCGTTTGAACCTGAATGTGGTTGCACATTAGCATAATCACAGTTAAATAATTCTTTAGCACGAGCGATAGCTAGAGCTTCAGCTTGGTCTACATACTCACAGCCATCGTAATAACGTGCGCCAGGGTAACCTTCGGCGTATTTATTAGTTAACACTGAGCCTTGAAGTTCTAGTACTAACTCAGAAACATAGTTTTCTGAAGCAATTAATTCCAAACCATCTTCTTGACGTTGTTTTTCTTGTGCAATGGCTTGGTACAATTCTGGATCAAAATCTTTTAATGATTGAGGATTGATTGTCATCTAGTACATCTCCAAGGATATTTGATAGGACGAGTTCTTTTTAAAGCAAGTTTAAAGGTCAACTCATTTATCAAGGTTAATAGAATGCTACATGCTTAAATAATATAAGTTGAGGCAAACAACTGTACGTCTACAGATTTACTATTTACTCTCATTTGTAGCACAAAAATCTCGTCTATTATACTCATCTTAAATTACTCTTGCCTAAAAAATAATAGCGACTATTCATAATTTAAGAGATCTTCTCCTTTAAGCTTGGCAAACTTGCCCATATATTTATATAAAGATAATCTACCTTAAGCTGGTTCTAACTTACGTAAATTAAGTTAGGTTTTACCTAAAAATAGGGCTTAATTTAATTACTTTAAGTTACAGTTGCAACTTAGACTAGGATAAAA
>NZ_NRJG01000188.1 GCF_003585935.1 Psittacicella hinzii | reverse complement strand
ACTAAGCACAACTAATAACGTATCACCTATGCTTAAGCTAATAGTATCAAATCATTACATAAACTAAATCTAAGCAAAAATTAACATCAAATAGGGATTTAAGACAATTAAGATAATGGGGTGAAGTAAAACTTCACCCCATTAAAAATGAATGCTAATTAGCTATTAATTATTGTTTTTACGTTTGTCGAAACGTCGGTTATCTCTTTGGTAACCTTGGCGATCGTCACGATTACGTTCACGATTAAATGGACGATCATTACGACGACCATTAAATTCACGATTATCGCGACCATTGCGATCATTGAAACGATTACCTCTATAGCCTTCACGATTACCATTAAATCCTTGGTTATTAGTAATACGTAAATCTAATTTAACACCATATAGAGATTCGTTTGCAATAGCTTGTTGCGCACGACGATCAAAGTATTTAGGTAATTCAATGGTAGTTGAATTACTGTTAATACGAATATTACCAATGCTAATACGTGCAGAATGACGATTAATAACTTGAATAATATCTTGTACTTTTACACCGTTATTACGACCAACGTTTAATACGTATTGGTCAAAGTTGTTATTACTTTGACGACGGTCGTTTTCGTATTTGCCGTTTTTGAAACGTGATTTAGCGTAAAACTCGCGATCGTATCTAAACGGATGACGAGCTGGTTTCTCTTTTGGTAATACTAAACGACGATCTGTAGTAGCTAGGTTTAATAAAGCTGCTAATACTTGTGTTGGTTCATAATCTGTAGGAATCAATTCATCCACTAATTTAGCATAACTATCTAAATGTGGATCATTAATTTTTGACTCTAGCTCTTTTTTGAATTTCTCACGACGGTGATTTTCTAATTCAATATTTGTAGGAGCTTTAATCTCATTTAATTGTTTACCACTTGCTTTTTCAATAGCGTATAAATTAGCTCTTTCTCTTTCACCAACAAATGAAATAGAACGACCTTCACGACCAGCACGACCAGTACGACCTACACGGTGTACATAGTTTTCTTTTTCGTTAGGTAATTCGTAGTTAATTACTAAATCAATACGATCAATATCTAAACCACGAGCAGCAACGTCAGTAGCAACTAAAACGTTAATACTTTCGTTACGTAAACCATTTAAAGTTGATTCACGTACTTCTTGGCTCATATCACCGTGTAAACATGCTGCAGCAATATTGTGTTTTAATAAAAACTCACAAACCTCGTTACAGCCTTGTTTTGTTTTCACGAAGATAATAGCTGCATCATATTCTTCTACTTCTAAGAAACGAATAAGTGCTTGGTTACGTGAATAAGGATATTGTAGCCAGTAAAATTGTTCGATTTTAGGCTCATTACCTTTAACTTTATTGATTTTTACTTCAGCTGGATCGTTTAAGTGTTTTTTGGTAATAGCTTCAATAGTTCTTGGCATAGTTGCACTAAATAAAGCATGTTGTGTGTGTTCTGGAACATGAGATAAGATTTCTTCTAGTGAATCCGCAAATCCCATGCTTAACATTTCATCAGCTTCATCTAATACGATTGCTTTTAAGTGCGATAAATCAATCGTACCGCGTTTAATATGATCTACTAAACGTCCTGGAGTTGCAATAACTACTTGCGCCCCCTCTCTTAATGAACGAATTTGAACCCCATATGGTTGACCACCGTAAATCGCTAAAGGTTTAACACCTGGTAGATATTTTGCAAAGTCGCTAGTTGCTTGACTAACTTGATTTGCAAGTTCACGTGTAGGAGTTAAAGCTAGAATCTGTACTTTTGGTAGTTTTAAATCTAAATTCGAAAGAAGTGGCAGCATAAATGATGCTGTTTTACCCGAACCCGTTTGCGCTAAACCAAGAATATCTCTTCCTTGTAATAAATAAGGGATAGCTTGTGTTTGAATTGGTGTAGCGTAATTAAATCCTAAATCTTGTACTGCTTTAATAATTGCAGTTGGTAATCCTAGTTCTTCAAAAGTTACTTGTTGGTTACTAGAGATTGAATTGTCAGTCATGTGGTACCATTAAAATTTGACTTAAACCAATACATGCCCAGTTGGACTATACCCTATACCTTAGCTAATTGTACTTAATAATAAAAAATATAATTATCTGCAATATATGCAGTATCCAAAGTACAACCAAGCATTGGTTATATAAACCTTAATATTGGTCTTTATTAAACATGTAGCCTGTGGCTACGCCCCCGTAGCTATGAAGATAGCTAATTCTATATAAAAGCATTAAAGTCCACTAATAATAGTCAGAATTGCTTTTTACAATTGCTTATTTTACTACTTTAGCGCTCTAAATAATAAATTATTTTTGAGAATAAAAGAAAAGAGGTTAAGAAATCTTAACCTCTTTATGAATAGTGGAAGTTTAAAGGTAAAATTAATCGTTTACACGTTTCATTGATAATTTGAATTTATTATCTTTTTCGTTTACATCGATTACTTTAACAGTTACTTCTTGACCTTCACTTAATACGTCTGAAGTATGTTTAATACGTTCTTTTGAAATTTCAGAAATGTGTAATAAACCTTCTTTACCGTTTAAGATTGATATTAATGCACCACAGTCTAGAATACGCGTTACTTTACCTTGGTAAACTTTATTTAATTCAACATCAGCTGTAATGTTGTTAATAATTTCAATAGCTTTATTTGCTTTTTCTAAGTCAGATGAAGCGATTGTAATTACACCATCATCGTTAATATCGATATCTACACCAGTTTGATCGATAATTGAGCGAATAGTAACACCACCTTTACCAATAACATCTTTAATTTTATCTTTATTGATATTAAGAGTAATTAAGCGTGGAGCGTATTTACTAATATCTTCGTTAGGTTGTGGAATCGCTTGGTTCATGATGCTTAAAATGTGAAGACGAGCTGCTTTTGCTTGATTAAGAGCAATTTGCATGATCTCTTTAGTAATACCTTCAATTTTAATATCCATTTGTAGAGCTGTTACACCATTTTCGTTACCGGCTACTTTGAAGTCCATATCACCAAGGTGGTCTTCGTCACCTAAAATATCAGATAATACTTGGAAACGATCACCTTCTTTAACTAGACCCATGGCAATACCAGCAACTGCTGATTTAACAGGTACACCAGCGTCCATTAATGCTAATGATGCAGAACATACAGAAGCCATTGATGAAGAACCGTTAGATTCAGTAATTTCTGAAACTAAACGAATTGTGTATGGGAATTCATCTGCTGATGGTAATACAGCTTTAACCCCACGTTTAGCTAAACGACCATGACCAATTTCACGACGTTTAGGTGAACCTACCATACCAGTTTCACCAACTGAGAATGGAGGGAAGTTATAGTGGAATAAGAATGTATCTTCAAACGAACCAGTTAAATCTTCAATTAACTGAGCATCGCGTTTAGTACCTAGAGTTACAGTACCTAAAGATTGAGTTTCACCACGTGTGAAAATTGCTGAACCGTGAGTTCTTGGTAATACACCTACTTTAATATCTAATGGACGTACAGTAGTGAAGTCACGACCGTCAATACGTGGTTTACCGTCTAAAATATTTTTACGAACGATGTGATATTCGATTTCGTGTAATAAATTAAGAACTAAAGTTTCATTAACTGGATTTTCTTCAGTTGCTTCAGCTTTTAATACTTCTAAAACTTTTTCTTTGATTTGTTCGATTTGCGTGTAACGAACTTGCTTTTCAACAATTGTATAAGCTTGCTCTAAATCAGCTTTTGCTAAAGATTCTAAACGAGCAATTAAAGCTTCATCTTTAGCTGGAGCTTGCCAATCCCATTTTTCTTTACCGTATGCAGCTGCAAACTCTTTAATAGCTTCAATAACAACTTGTTGTTGTTCGTGACCGAATACTACTGCACCTAACATTTGTTCTTCGGTTAGGATTTCAGCTTCAGACTCAACCATTAATACAGCGCTATCAGTACCAGCAACTACTAAATCAAGTTTTGATTCTAGCATTTGTGAAGTTGTTGGGTTTAATACGTATTCACTGTTAATAAAACCAACACGTGCAGCACCAATAGGACCGTGGAATGGAATACCAGCTAAAGCAAGAGCAGCAGATGAACCAATCATTGCTACGATATCTGCAGGAACTTCTGGATTAGAAGAAACTACTTGAGCAATGATTTGTACGTCATTAAAAAAGCCTTCTGGGAATAGTGGACGAATTGGACGGTCAATTAAACGAGCAACTAAAGTTTCGTTTTCAGATGGACGACCTTCACGTTTTAAGAAACCACCTGGGATTTTACCAGCAGCATATTGCTTTTCAATGTAGTTAACTGTTAACGGGAAAAAGTCTTGACCTTCATTTACTTTAGATTTAGCTACAACTGTAACTAGTACAGAAGTATCATCCATAGTAGCTAAAACAGCACCAGTTGCTTGACGCGCAATTGAGCCTGTTTCTAAAGTTAAAGTATGTTTACCATACTGAATTTGCTTTACATATGTATTTAACATGATCAATACCTAATAATTTGGTAACTATCAATTCTTACATACGACAACGAGTTAAGAAGTATTGATAAAAGAATAAATACTGCTTAACTCGTTGCCCTAAACAATTAGGATAATTGATAGTTACTAGTTATTTATAATATCTAAAATAGTTGCTTAGATTATACTCTATTTTTAGAAAATTATCAGTCATTAATTGCACTTAAGCACCCCTATGAATTTTAAATTTAAAATTCATAGGGGTGCTTAAGTTAATAAATAAATGCAAATTGTATTAATAACTAAAGCCCTCTCTTTAAGTTAAAAGTTTTCTTTACACAATTGATAGGTTTCAGTGGATCATTTGTTCCATTGAAAGTTTTTTGTTGTGAAAGATCTTCTATATATAGATTCTCATCAAAAGTAAATTTTTTAATTTTATCTTTTGGAGTATCTAAATGAGTAGCGACTTCTGTTAATATAATTTGATTTAAAGGAAGTAGTTGTGATTTAAAATTCTTCATTGACGAGTCGTAGATGAATTCACCACCTATTGTTGCTACCGTAAGGTTTTCTGTAGGTAACTCATTAAAAGTAAATTGCCATAAGCGCTCAATACACTCGGCAATTTCAGATTGTTGACAGCTGTTAGAATAAATGTGAGAAATTATTGCTAACACGTCTTCTTGGTTTAAGTTTAGTAGAATACTTAAAGCTTGAGCTTGCCATAAGCTTTCTACAAAAATTAAACGTTTGTAAGGTTTAATATTAGTTAATTGATTGCTGTAGTATTGATCTGCGTGACGACTAACAACAATGTTTAATCTTTTAGGTAATGGCAACATAAAGCCATTTTCGTCTTTATGCAAAGAATAATAGGTAGTTTTACCCATAATCAGAATTGCATTTAAAGTGTCAAGACGAAAATTCTTTAAATCTTCAGGTAAGTCCCAATAAATAGTTCCATTTGTACCTATAATATTTTGCTTATCTCTGGCAACAACTGCTTTATTAATAAAGTTTAGTTGGTTTTGCGAAGCATTAATATACATGAATTTGGTAAGTGCACTATTAGCATAATCATGTATATTATTACTATAATCACGTTCTAGAGTAGATAAGAATATTAAAATCTGGTGATATATATCAAGCATTGGATTAGATTACCTCCCCTTTAAAGCCTTTAAGCTTTAAAGGGGAGGTAATTTACAAAAACGAATTAATTATTTATGATTATGGTTTTCTTCTGGATCGTTAAAGTCATCATCAAAATCATCATCAAAATCTTCTTCCGGATCTTGATCGTAATCATCTTGATCAAATTCTTCATCGAAATCGTCTTCAAGATATTCATCTTGATCATTATCAAGTTCAGAATCTTCTTCATCATCGATTTCTTCGGAGTCGTCTGCTAACGTATCTTCGAAATCGTCATCATAATCATCCCAATCATCATCGACATCGTCCCATAGATCGTCATGATTGTCTAGATCAGTGTCGACATCCCAATTAAATTCAGTATTAACAGAATTTTGTTCTAGATTTCTTGGGTTATTTTCGATGTAAGTCATTAAATCTTCGGTTAACTCTTTTACATTCTTACCAGCAGCTGCTGAAATAGTGTAATATTTATCAGTCCAACCTAATTCTTTAACATATAACTCTGCAAGTTCTTTAGCATCTTCTTCGGTTACCGTGTCACACTTGTTAAACACTAACCATCTTTCTTTTGCTGCTAAACTTTGTGAGTACTTACATAATTCGTTGTAAATTACTTTAACATTTTCAACAGGATCTGAACCATCAATAGGGTTCATATCAACTAAATGTAAAAGAATACGACAACGTTCGAGGTGTTTTAGGAAGCGAATACCTAAACCAACCCCCTCGGCAGCACCTTCAATTAATCCAGGAATATCAGCAACCACAAAGCTACGCATTGGGCTTAAGCTACATACTCCTAAACTTGGTGCTAAAGTTGTAAATGGGTAATCTGCAATTTTTGGACGAGCTTTTGAAACGGCACTAATAAAAGTTGACTTACCTGCATTTGGCATACCTAGTAAACCAACATCAGCCATTAGCATTAACTCTAACATTAGTTCGCGTTTTTCACCAGGAGTACCTAAAGTTCTTTCTCTTGGTGCTCGATTGGTAGAGGTTTTAAAACGGGCATTACCCATTCCATGCACCCCACCTTTAGCAACAAGGAGTTTTTTTCCAGGGGTTAGTAACTCACCAATTACTTCACCGGTGTGTACATCAGTTGCACGTGTACCTACAGGTACGGTTAAGATTAAATCTTTACCTTTTTTACCAGTACAGTTAGCACTTTGGCCGTTTTCACCTCGTTCAGCGCGGTAGCTACGTATAAAACGATAGTCAATTAAAGTGTTGCTATTATGATCAGCTACTAAATAAACGTTACCGCCATCGCCACCATCACCACCGTCTGGACCACCATCAGGTACGTACTTTTCTCGACGAAAACTCGCGATACCGTTACCACCATCACCGGCTTCAATAGTGATCACGGCTTCATCTATAAATTTCATAACAATAGAAAATAAAAAGAGAAAGGGGCGATAATTCCTTTTGCAAAAGGAAT
>NZ_NRJG01000187.1 GCF_003585935.1 Psittacicella hinzii | reverse complement strand
ATATTAAGTTGAGCATTAACTGAGTTTATACAGTATTCTTCTTTTCAGTCTATATACTACTGATTATAGCACTATCACCTAAGAAAAAATTAAGGGTAGAGGCTGCATTTACCATGCAATCTCTACCCTTAATTAGTTACAAGATAGTTTTGTTTTATTGATATGGTATATACTTTTAAAGTCTAAAATTATGTTACCAAGATGGTAAAAAATTAAAGTTACTTATTTGTCCGCGTTTGGATTAATAACTTCTTGACCGTACATGTATTTACGTAATACTTGTGGAATTACGATCGAGCCATCTTCTTGTTGATAGTTTTCTAAAATAGCTACCAGAGTACGTGATAGAGCTAATCCTGAACCGTTTAAAGTATGTACTAATTCAGGTTTTTTACTACCTTCACGACGGAAACGTGCTTTCATACGACGAGCTTGGAAATCACTCATATTTGAACATGAAGAGATTTCACGGTACGTATTTTGTGCTGGTAACCATACTTCTAAGTCGTAAGTTTTGTGTGAGCTAAAGCCTGTATCACCAGTACATAAAATGATTTTACGGTATGGTAATTCTAGTTTTTGTAAAATTGATTCAGCTTGAGTTGTTAATTTTTCTAATTGCTCCATTGAATCTTCAGGTTTACAAATGTGTACTAACTCAACTTTTTCGAATTGGTGTAAACGAATACAACCACGAGTATCACGACCATAACTACCAGCTTCTGAACGGAAGCATGGAGTATGGCTACAGAAGCGTAACGGTAATTCTTTTTCGTCAAGAATTTGATCACCTACTAAGTTAGTTACAGGAACTTCTGCTGTAGGGATTAAGTAGTAAGTTTTATCACCTTGGTCGTCAATTGGTTTGATTTGGAATAAATCTTCAGTAAATTTAGGTAATTGACCTGTACCAAATAAAGTGTCTTGGTTAACCATATATGGTACATATACTTCAGTGTAACCAGCGTTATAGTGCTCTTCTAACATAAATTGGATTAAAGCACGGTGTAAACGCGCAATTGCACTTTTGAATACTACAAAACGGCTACCAGTTAAACGAGCTGCAGATTTAAAATCAATGCCGTCAGTTAATTCACCTAGATCTACATGATCTTTAACAGGGAAAGAGAAAGTGCGAGGTTTACCCCAACGTGAAATTTCCACGTTGTCATTTTCATCTTTACCTACAGGCACTTCATCTGATTGAATATTTGGTAAACGTGAGGCAATATCAAATAATTGTTGTTGCACTTCAGCTAATTTAGCTTTATCTGCATCTAAATTTGTTGCTAATTCGTTTGCTTGGGCAATTAAATCATCTGCGTTTTCACCTTTAGCTTTTAGACGTCCTACTTGCGCAGCGATTTCATTACGTTTAGCTTGTACGCTTTCTGTAGATGTTTGTAATTCAGCACGTTGTTTTTCAAGAGCTTCGATTTGTGCAACATCTAAATCAAGATTGCGTTTTAATTTTAGTTGACGCGCCACTTCTAAGGTTTGCGTCCGGAGTAAAACTGGATCTAACATTATGGATAACCTAGGTTAGTTGAAAATGTTAATTTGTAGAGCTAAGTTAGATATTAGCTTTGCATAGTTTACATTATAAGCTATCCACTTAATTTATGGGTAAGTTTTACTTAGAATTCCGTTGTTCTCTCTTGAATATTATGTAAATAAATTCGATTGCAAAGCAAGTTATGATATTTTATACTATATTCGAACAACTTAAGTAAAC
>NZ_NRJG01000186.1 GCF_003585935.1 Psittacicella hinzii | reverse complement strand
TATATTATATCACAAATGTGTAGATTGGTTTAATGGAAAATAGTAATAATTTATTGAAAAGTAATTAAAATTAATATGTTTCTTAACTAAACATTCAAACCAAACTACTATTAGTTTTTAAAGAGGTAGTTTATATTTCTTTAGATGGGTGCAGAAGTAAGATTTGCAATTCTTATCGATAAGGCAAGTATGATTAAGAAAACTGTACCACAGATACTTAAATCTTTTGTGAGAGTATAACGGAAGCAAAACGGCTCAAAGGGCTTTGGTGCTGTATCAATTTATGCCAAAGTTATCAACATAAAATAAAATTATCGATAGTGATAATGTACGAATATCAGCTTGTTTTTGTCCTTAGTTTTTGTAAGTATTTAGTTAAGTTTATTTTTGCTTATGATGGGCTTTGCAGGCAAAATAATGATATAAGTTGATTAAATTGACATGTCTTTACATGTATGAACATCATCAAATGATTTATTTTTGTAAAGTGTTGAAAAATATTTTCTTCAATTGATTTTAGGTATCGTTTGTAATTCGATCGAGTTTATTGAAAAACAGAAGAGAATCTACCTGATTTATGATTAATTCTAATCAAAGTTCAGTGACTTTTTAAGCAGGTATTACCATGTTAATTCTTAACAAATGTATGATTATATGCGCAAATAGCCATATCAGTTGAGACGACTTGGTTAAACTTAGAACAGTAAAATGCAAGTTTTTTTGATAATTTTGGGTCTTTTGTGTTTTTAGTAAAATTATTTTTATAATGACGTATATTGTTCAAGTGCCTCAATTTGTTTTTACGTATAAATTGGCTAGCTAATTTTAGGAAAGTAAGAGAGATTTTCTAGTGATTTCTACAGTAAAGAGACATTGCAAAAACACTTTGCAGGCATACAAAATTTAGCAATGGCAAATATATCCTTTTATTACTTACGATAAGTTCTTTAACTAAGCAGAGACAACTTAGAGTTAATTTTGCTCCAACGGAATTAACGGGTTTAAAGAGTTTTGTAATGATTGTGTAGGCAGCAAGCATTAGGTAATGATAAAGGTTGAGATTTTAGAGTTAATGATAAGTATGGCAAGAATTAACTCTTAATCCTAGATAAACGTTTTACTTGTAAGTAAAGTTTATACTCTTATGTTTTTAGGCAATTAACACAATGACAGAGCTCAAGATTTATTTTAGGCAAAGGATAAATTGGTGTTTGGCAGCACTTAAGGTTCAGTTGTATAGTTTTTGCATAACAACATAGATTAGGTATAAGTCTTAAAAAGAAATACCTCTTTGTAAGCAACTTATACCCATAAGAAAAATACCATATTAGACTAAACTCAATTTGCATGAATTTGCTTAGAGTGAACTTAGTTGTTTCTATAACTTAGTTCATATAGCAAGTACATGAGTAAAATTTAGTATCGTCTTAAATCGCTACAACTTTGATGGATTCAGTGCGTAATAGATATAGCGTGTAGATAGTTAAAATTGAGATATTCAAAATATAACTTTAATATACAAAATAACTAAACATACTCTCTCAATCAAAACTATTACCCAGCGCATATCTTTATCTTCACAGACTTGATTTCGAGACAATTAAAGCTTATTTTGACCTTGTAAGAAGTAACTTACGAGGTGATACTATTTGGTGTCGATTTATTATTGGTTGTAGTAATCTAAATCCTAATTTCCCGAAAATTTAAAGTCTTCAATAATCAATAATTTAGATAAAAATATTGAAAAATATGAAAAAATCAAGCTTAAAGAGCTTGATTTTTTTCTGCTATGTAGACTAAAATATAAGTATTTTATTAAAGTCTACATAAGGCGGGAAAAAAGATGGCATATTTAAAACAACTAGCAAAGCTTCCAAGTAAGAATATTACATA
>NZ_NRJG01000185.1 GCF_003585935.1 Psittacicella hinzii | reverse complement strand
TCTTGGTTTTTATTTATGTCCAGTACATTTGATATTGTAATATCTTTGTAACCAACTCACATCATTAGCATTAAGAGCGCTATTTATACGTAACCAGTATAAGTTACCATCGAAAGACATACTTGTAGAAGTATTAATTCCTTTACGTGTATTTTTCTTGATGTTACTTAAATATAAATTAGCTTGCTCTTTTTCTAAAAATGGACCGCAAGTCGTATATTTAAAAGTATCAGTATTACTTTGATTAGCAACAGAGTTTTCATTTTTACTACTTTGTTGTATTTGTTCTTTTATTTGTGATACTTTTTCTTCGTTAGATAACTGATTAAAATTCTTTTGTGCATTGCTATTAGCGTTTTGTGCTTTAGCTTGAGCAGCAGCTTGTGATTTTTCTACTTTTGATTTATCGATTTCAGGAGTAGCGGTTTTATTGTTCACAATGTTATTAGCAGCTTGAGCGGCATTTTGATCAGCTTGTTGATTTTGTTTTAATGCTTGTTCGTGAGCTTGTTGTAGGTTTGGGTCTTTGGTTGGATCGACCAAAGGTTCAACCGGTTGCTCAACGGTCGGTAAAGTATTATTAACTGTAGTTAAGGTTGGTGTAGTAAGATTTAATGACTTACGAAGATCATGCATAATAGCCACTTGTGAACTAGAGGCATGAGTATCTTCACCGGTTTTTAGTGGCACATTTGTTGCTTGTTTATTTGGCTGAACATAGGTGGTACTATTTTCGAAGTACTTAATATATTTCCATTGTTCATCAGGAACTGGAGCAACTTCAATAACCTTAGGTGTAACTACCGGTCTTACTACAGGAGTTTTAGAGGTTTTTAATATCCCGTAAATACTATAAAGCATTAAACCAACAACCACGGAAGTAAAGAAAATATCTCTAATTAATACTTTACGATTACGAATTTCGAAAATTGGTTTATTTACAAAAGCGTAAAATGAATGCCAAAAACCATTTACCTTATTTAGAGTGCGGGTAAATGTTGTTTCGGGCTTTTTGTAACTCAGATATTTCATCTTTGCAAACCTAGGGGTAAGGGCTTTAAATAAACCTTGCTAAATAAACGAGTAAATCCTTTTTATTATAAGATAAACAGAGCGATTTTAAGCAAATAACTCTAATTTAAATCGTAAGGATCAACGTCTATATAGAAAATAGGGCGGTGTTTTTTAAAATGATCCGTATTTTGGTAGATTTCATTGACTTTTTGTAGTATTTCATTACGTAAACTGCGATTGTCAATAATAAAGTCGACTACACATTTAGTTAAGTTATTTTGTTTGCCCAATTCATGCAAACTAATCCCAAATTGTAATTTACGTTTGGATTGTTGCTTATACTCTAATAGCAATCCTTGTAAAATTTCAATAATTAGCATAGCTTGCGATTTAGCTATTTGTTCGTCTTGATGACGTACGGCTAAATATGCTTGATAGGTATAAGGTGGGAAATTTAAATTTTTGCGCATATTTAAATAGATTTGCGCAAAGTTAAAATAACTTAACGTAAGCAGATCATGATAAATTTTTTCATGTGGTAAAGCTGTTTGCAATACTACTGTACCTTGTTTTGATTCACGTCCAGCACGTCCGGCTACTTGTACATATAATTGAGCTAAACGTTCAGGGGCACGATAATCTTCAGACATTACTAAGCTATCTATATTTAAGAGAGCTACAAGTGTTACATTAGGAAAATGATGCCCTTTAGCAATCATTTGTGTACCAATTAAAATGGCTCCTGGAGTATTTAAAGCTCTAGTTAATTTTTCTTCGAGTTGCTGTGCGGTTTTTGAGGTGTCACGATCGATACGGATTACTTTTTGTGCTTGATAAGCTTGAGCACATAAGGTTTCAATTTGTTCGGTTCCAGCTCCTAAAGGTGTTAGAAAATCTGAACCACAATTAGGACATTGATGAGGAATATTACTGTAGTGAATTGCACAATAGTGACAAGCTAACTCATGACGACGGCGATGATAGGTTAAAGGTCGATCACACTCTCCACATAAGAAAATATAACCACAACTACTACAAGTTAATTGCGTAGCAAAGCCACGACGATTTAAAAAGAGTAATACTTGATTATCTTTTTGTAGCTCTTGCTGCATTAATTCCCAAAGAGACCCTGTAATTCCGGCTTTATTTAAAAGTACTTTCTTGTCGTCGATTCCCATAAATTCTTGTTGTCGAATATCTAACAACACAAATTTATTATCATGCTTAGCCGAAGCTCGACGTGTTAATACTAAATGCTTAAATTTACCTAATTCTAAATTGCGTAAACTAGTAAAGCTCGGAGTAGCAGAACCTAATACTACAGGGATGTTTAATTTACTTGCTCGTAAAATCGCAATGTCACGTGCATGATAGCGTAAATCATTTTGTTGCTTATATGATGAATCATGTTCTTCATCAATAATAATGCAACCGAGATTTTGCATTTGGGTAAAGACAGCCGAGCGAGTACCTATAAGAATAGCAACTTCACCATTTTGACAGTCTTGAATAATTTGATTTTTGGTTTGGTCATTAACATTCGAATGTAAAATGTGCATTTTTACATTAAAACGGTTTCGAAAGCGACTAATTGTTTGTGGAGTTAAACCAATTTCAGGAACTAATACTAAACAAGATTTACCTTGTAATAAATAATGTTCAATGAGTTGTAAATAAACTTCAGTTTTACCAGATCCTGTAACCCCATCAAGTAAATATACATTATAGCCAGGTGTATTAACTACTTGATTATACGCTTGCTGTTGTTGTGGATTTAATTGATGTTTATTGTTGGTATTAATCAGTTTCTCTTGCTTTAAGGCAAATGGTAATTCGGCTACTTCTTGATACCAAAGATTATCGCGTACTTGATATTCTGGGATGGCAAAGACTTGGCAATGTAAAGTAAAGCTATGACATGTAATTAACTGTATATCGTTTAATTCAGCAAATGATTTACTATTTTGCTTGATAACTGGTAAACTTTTATAAAGTTCATTAAAATTAGCATAGGTAAGACCATCAAGAACAATTTGTTCAAACGATCCTTTCTTTAAGCCATTATTATGAGTGTTTACAATGTAAGCATTGGTTTTAGCATTAACCTCATTAGAGATATTAG
>NZ_NRJG01000184.1 GCF_003585935.1 Psittacicella hinzii | reverse complement strand
ACCTTAGCTAAATTAAACCTCTATTTAGGTGAGATCTATCTCTACCTCTTGAGAAGATATATGACAGAACAAAATCTTGCTTTATCTCCCGAAGCCTATAAACGTACGGTAAGTCGAGCCTCCTTTGCAGCCATTTGTACGGCATTAACCTTAATTGTAATTAAGTTTGCCGTGGTTGTAATGTCGAACTCGATTTCGTTATATGCCTCTTTAATGGATTCGGTATTTGACGTAGTATGTAGTATTGTTAATCTCTTAATTTTACGTAAAGCCTTAAAACCAGCCGATGATGATCATACTTTCGGACATGGCAAGTTAGAGTACTTTGGTATTTTAGGGCAAAGTATTTTTATTGGTACTTTAGCGGTTATGCTAATCGTGAGTGCCGTACAAAGATTTAGCACTCCTGTACCGATCGAAAAAACTACGGCGTCAGTGATTATTCTGATAATTTCGATTCTCATGACCGCGATCCTAGTAGCTTATCAACAAAAAATCATTAACCTGACTAATTCAGAAATGATTAAAGTGGATCAAGCGCACTATAAAATGGACTGTTTAATGAATGGTTCAGTAGCGCTAGCTATTATCTTTGCGCATTATGGCTATGCGAAAGTAGACTTAATCTTAGCTATTGCCATTGGTGTATACATGCTATGGTCGGTTTATGGCATGTTAAAAACCGCCTTTGATGGTTTAACCGATAGAGCTTTACCGGCAAGTGATATAGAGCTGATTGAACTAACGATTCAAAAACACCCACGTGTTTTAGGAATCCATGAATTACGTACTCGTCAAGCAGCCAATACTAAATATATTCAGTTTCACTTAGAATTAGATAACAATATCTTATTACGTGAAGCTCATGATATTTGTGATGAAATCGAAACTACTCTACAAGCAGTGTTCCCAGATGCTTTAGTAACCATTCACCCAGAACCAATTCAAGTTGCACAACAAGAAGCGCAAGGTAATTACCAAGCTAAACGTGACTTAGAGCTTATTGATATGGTACAGAGCTTTGTGGGACAAGGTAGTGAACGTAAAGCTTAATCGAATCTCTAAAGACAAATGAAAAAGTTATTCACCACCAAAACCACTACTTTAAATAATTTACAACTTAAGAGTAATCACTTTTAAACTAAAAGTGATACACCACAAGAATATCTTTTAAAAGTAAAAAAATTAATCCCTAGAAG
>NZ_NRJG01000183.1 GCF_003585935.1 Psittacicella hinzii | reverse complement strand
AATATTTAATACTCTATAAACTGCTTCTTTTAGCTTTATTTGCCCACAGCAGTAATTAACGATTGTTGATAGTGACTGTATTATAATTTCTGTAGCCATGTTGTTTTCTTATTGACTTTTTTATTGAATTATGCTTGTATTTTAAAGCATACAAAACACAACATGGCTTTTTTCATGCCCGAATTTTTTCGCCGGCTAAAATCTACACATTATTTTTTCAGACAACCATATATGCTGCTGATTACACTCTTTTCTCTGATGATAGTGGTGCGAAATTAACTACTCGTAATATTTAACAGAATTTTGCGTAAGTAATTAGTGAACGCCAGATTCGCGTAATTAACCGTTCAATGAACGATGTGCTTGATGGCTATGGTAGTGAAGAGTTAGAAAAAGCCGGTCTGAAGTGGAGTGATAAAGCTTTAGAGAATAAGTATCTTACTTATAGTCAGGAAGTTGCTAATGATCGCCGTATCTTATTTATCAAAATGGCATTCATGATTGGAATCGTCCATTATGGGTTAATGCTTTAGGTAATCTAGCAAGCTACAATGACTTCTTACGTTACGAAATGTTCGTAAGTAACACTCCGGCAGAAACTATTCGTTCTTGGACAAAAGATCCACAAAACCATGGGGTGACAGTTTATACAACTGATGAGAACTATCAGATTCTGCAAAAAAGCTCTGTGGCGCGTGAGATTTATCTCTTAGTAGCAGAGATTCAAGTAGGTTCGAATATTATTGAGCAACGGGTTCGTAGCGGGATCGAGATCTTCTTAGACCCTACGCAAAAAGAACAAACAACCTTTTATCTCAATTTGCAAGAAATTACCACTGCGGATTTAATAGATAAAAACGTTTATATCTCTCCCCACTCAAAACAATGTGGTCTAGCAATGTACCATTGTGTGGTTGCTCCGTTTACAGGTAGTCTGTACGAGAGCCTTGATGATAGTGTTAATAGTAAGACACTAGTGAAAGAAAGAGATGGAACTTCAGTTTCTTCACCATATGTAGCTGCGGTAGCAACTCTAGCCTAATTTCCCGAAAAATTTAAAGTCTTCAATAATCAATAATTTAGATTAAAATATTGAAAAATATGAAAAATCAAGCTTAAAAAGC
>NZ_NRJG01000182.1 GCF_003585935.1 Psittacicella hinzii | reverse complement strand
TCCGGAGGAATGGTCGAGTGGTTTAAGGCACCGGTCTTGAAAACCGGCGACGGTTTGTAGCCGTCCGTGAGTTCGAATCTCACTTCCTCCGCCACTTTTATTTAATTAAGCTTTGTCCCCTGATTTCCGGAGGAATGGTCGAGTGGTTTAAGGCACCGGTCTTGAAAACCGGCGACGGTTTGTAGCCGTCCGTGAGTTCGAATCTCACTTCCTCCGCCACTATTTAAAACCAAATGAGAGATCATTTGGTTTTTCTTTAATATATTTCATAATAAGCAATAAAAATGCCTGGTACAATAAGTATCAGGCTTTTTTGTATCTTCTTTTTAAGAAAATTTCTGGCTAGAATTAATTACTACTAATCGTAGTCTAGGGGAGAGCGGAATTACTTATCGATAACGATAGAGTAAGTTAGTAGATTATATTTTTGCTTTAATCCTTAAGTTCTGCAAAGTAATCCTCATAGCCTTTAACAACTGCTTGCCAGTCTTCGAGAAAGAAATAGCCGATTTGACTCTGATTAAGGATATTTATTTCATCGAGGAGGGTATTAATATCCTCTTGCATCCAACTAGCAGAAGACGTATAAAGTTGAGCTTGCTGTAAATCTAAAGCTAACCAATTATCTGCGTTTAAGCTATATACCCAAGAACGAGTATTATTACCTTGATTTAAGGCTAGACCCCAATAATGCAAGCGTGCTAAAGCTTCTCCTAATTGTTGATAAACTATTTGCTCGGGATAATTAGTATGTAAGATTAATTGTCCTAAAGAAATGGCTTGATTTTCAATAATGAGTTCTTCTTGCTCAACATTTGGGGCTTGTAAATCAATTAAAAAATACGGATTAAGACGAGTTTCAGACGTGGGGCTCTCATTAACCACTTGCTTAGTGCTTAAGCTTTCCTGTGGTTGATTATCTTGCTCATTATTTACTCTTGCTTGAGACGACGCTAGATTACTCGGATCTTCGCTGTTTTTATTATCTACAGTAAAATGATGAATACGAATGGTATTTTGTCCAGTAGCATGGTTATACCATGCTAAAAGCGGTAGATAAGCTTGTTGTTTACTGGTTATAAAGTACAAACTTGGATCTTGGTAACTTAACAAAGCGTTGTTTTCTAATGGTAAATAAATAGGTTCATTAGAAATAGCTAAAGGTAAACTTATATGCAAGTTTTGAGCGCGTAATAGAAAATTGAGCAGTAAACTTTTAATGGTGGGAATACTTTCTAACCATTGTTGGCGCGTGAGAGTGACAGCTTGATCTATATATACTGCTTGTAGTTGTAGTTTGCTTAGGTTACGTAAAATCTGCTCGAGATCAATGTTTATCCCTTGTTTTTGTGAAGTAAACCAATGCCTAAAGCGCGAAAGTGCTTTACTTAAACCTCGACCAAGATTATGTGTAAATTTATGGATAACACTTAGGTTTTGTTGCGCTAAACTAGGAAAATAGTGATCCACCGCAAAACTATACTGCTGTTCATAATAGATTTGCATCACTTGTTCTAGTTTGACTAGTTTGTCTGTTATAAAAACATAACTTATATCTTGCGTACACAGATTAGGCGTATAATACTTAGCAAGAGGATGCACTTGGAAACGCTCATTTTGGATAACTAAGTCAGCTAAATCTGCTAAATTAATCGTAGGTAAAGCAACTTGAGCTAGGATGCCTAATGCTGTAGTCTGCAAACTATCCTTTTGTAGACTCCTAAGTAAATCTTGCCGCAAGAAATATGCCATAAAAGTTTCCTATCTAATCTAGATAAATAAGTTTTTGTCTATATACTAAGTAAGAAATACTTAATATTTGTTAAACGATAACGGTTAGTCACTCTTTATATAGTTTAACAAATTATCCTCATAGCTATAAATTTAACTAAGGAATTAGTAAGAGTTTTACCAATTGCTTAAGCAAAGCGAGAATACTCTATGTCAAAAAAAGATTTTGAACAACAAGATAATCAGCGGGTGCAGCAATTAGTAGAAGCTTATGCTCATCCGACGTTAACTCCATATCAAGTTCAACACCAAGCACAAGTTAATGCTTTGGTGAACTATTATCGGGAATTAATCCCAGCCGTTCGAGCATTTATAAAACGTGCTAATCAACCTGAAGCACGAGAAAGTGTTAAAATTTCCGAGGGAGTACTTAATAATTTAAAATACGGAGTACTACTCAATCCTCTAGCTACCTTTGCCAGTCATTTTGATCCAGATGAGACGACCGAGCAACGTTCGGCACTATTACGTTTATATATTGATTTAGAAGAGGTTTATAATTATCTTTACACAACCCGTGATTGGGTAAATGAACAACAGCATTTAGATATGTTTGTTGCTCGTCATGATCCTGAATTAATCGAGTTAGTGCTAAATCAAATGTATAGTTACCTTAATAGTGTACTGCAGAATATGTTTAATATTTATTCTTATGCAGTGGGCTATTATTATGGTACAGATAGTGATTCGGAAGGATTTAGTTATAAAACGCTGATGCCAACCGCTCCGCACATTTTAGAATGGTCGATAATGAGCTTTAGAGGGATAAACTTTATGTACTTTTTTGTTATTGCCTCACAGATTTACTATCAACCGCAAAGCTATTATGCTCCGCTAAAATATTTTTAGTTTATGAGCTGTTCTGCAAAGAGCATAAAACAAACTTACATACTCCCATATATATTTACTAGTTAAAGCGATTGTTCGCTTATAGCTTTTTTCATCATTTCTATAATTTAGAATAATTTAGATATGCAAAAAGGTGGATAATATCCACCTTTTCGTCTATTAACTTTTTAAGCGATTACGGAAAAACTCGTAAAAATAGTTCCATAGATCGGTATTTAAAGGATCTTCACCAGGCTTAGCTTGCTTTAATAGTTCTAGAACAAGTTTGCGATCAAAATTAGCCTCTTGTTTGGCTAAAGCATCTAAAGCGCGAGATGTAAATTGCGGCTGTAATAAACGGTCGATAGTTACACGAATTTGTTTATCGATATTTACATCTGAACCAGCAGCAATATGCCCAGTCGGATCAGTTTCTTTTAATAGTTGATTTAGCTCTTCGAGATCATAACTACGTAATTGTTTAGCTACGTAATTAATTTGACGACGACGCGCTTCCATGCTCTTCATTTGTTTAGCAGCTTTAATTGCGTCAATTACGGTAGAACTAAATCCAAGAGGTAAGATTTTATTGAGATTTAATTCTACAAGATTAGCTGCAATTTTACGATAATCTTGAGCATCGCGCTTGATTTCAGATTTACTAACGTAAATAATTTCTTCGTCAGCTTGTTGATCTCGTTCAATTTGCGCCCAATCAAAATCTTTTTTAAATCTTGCCATATAAAATTTTTTAGAAAGTTGTGGTGTCTTGGAATAAACCAACTTTTAAGTTTTTCGCTTCGTAAATTACTTTACCGTCGCATAAAACTTCACCATCAGCAATACCCATTACTAAACCACGTGCAATAACACGTTTTAAGTTGATGCGGTATTGAACTTTTTTCGCAGTTGGTAACACTTGACCAGTGAATTTAACTTCACCTACACCTAAAGCACGACCTTTACCTTTGTGACCTAAGTGACCTAGGAAAAAGCCTACTAATTGCCACATAGCATCTAAACCTAAACAACCTGGCATTACTGGATCACCGATAAAGTGACAACCAAAGAACCATAGATCAGGATTGATGTTTAGTGTAGCTTCAATATAACCACAATTATGATTGCCTGCGTTTTCATCGATAACATCAATAGAATCGATCATTAACATGTTTGGTGCAGGTAATTGCGGTCCTTTATCCCAAAGTTTACCTTGTGAAGATTTAATTAGATCTTCATATGAATAAGAGGTAGGTCTACTCATAATGTCCTTTACAAAATAGGTCTATCTTTTAGACCACTAAAATCTGTAACCTGAATTAATTATCAACAATTAATTCGCTCTGTATGTACGCCTAAAGCATATTTATCAGTGCTATTATATCAAAGCTAAAGCATTGCAAGCAAAAAATGACCCAGAATAAAATTCTGGGTCAAAATATTTAAGCAAATAAACGCGCTAACCAAGAACCGCGTGAGCTCTTGTCAGCTTGTAAATTTTGTAAAATTGCACTAATTAGTGAAGTTTGGGCATTAGTTAAATCAAGATAACTTGATTGGTATTTATCGTTTTCATCATTAAGAGTAGTTTTATCATCTTTGTCTGTAGCAAATGGCACATCAGTAAGAAGTTCAAAAACTTGACTTACATGATCTGCTGCAAACAGATGAAAATCTCCCTGTGCTATACTTGTAACAATATCAGCTCTTAAACACAGATTATTAATATTTACGGCAGGAATAACCACTCCTTGGCTGCGATCTAAGCCACGAGCTTGGCAAATATCGTAGAAAGCTTCAATTTTTTGATTGATACCACCTACGGCTTGAATATTACCAAACTGATCCATACTTCCAGTTAGGGCAATACCTTGTTTAACTGGTAATTGTGATAGCGCTGAAGCTAGAGCCATAAAGCTAGCTACCGAAGCACTATCCCCATCAGTTGGATCGTATAATTGTTCGGTTAGAATTGAAGCACTAAAATCAATATTATCCGTAAATAACGATTTAATGTAAGTAGTACTAATAATATTAGCTCTACGGGCTAAGCCACCAGCTAATTCGATTTCACTATCAACATCTAAAGTTTGTCCAGCTTCATTATGGGCTAAGCAAGAAATACGAATGGCTGTACCAAAATCTTCTTTACCGATTTCATTAGTGTCTAAGAATGCCAAGCCATTTACCATCCCTACTTTCATCTCATTAGTATAGATCGTTTGATAACCATCTAAAACAAAGTTAAGTAAAGATTCATATTCCGTACTTCTGAGATTTGCCTCTTGGGCTAAGATAGTTTGTAGCTTATGATAATTACCTTGGCTTAAACGTAAATAATAGGCAATTTTATCCACTGCCCAGAAAATACGGTTGCTAGTTTCATTGTAGCGTAGTAATTGTACAATTAAACTACGCGCAGTAGCAGATTCGATTGAGTTTTCACCTTCTTTAAGTAAGCTCATTAAGCTTAGCATTTTGGTAACTATATATAAACTATTAGGTAAAGCTTGGCTAAGAGCTTGCTCAAGTTTAGTGGTTAGCTCTTTTTCAATTTTTATATGAGCTGGAACTACTTTCGCGGATATAGAGTTAATTTTTGCTTCTTGCGTACTTTCTTGTGAGCTTTCTTGAGAGATGTCTTGAGCGCCCTCTTGTGAGCTTAAATGCGATTGATTGTGATTAAGTTTTTGTAAGCTATTTAACTGCGTGTAAGAGATCTCATGCCATAGTTCTTGATCTGCATTCACATGGCTAAAGAGCTTACTGCGATCATAACCTTTTTCCGGTTTTGCGCTCTCTTTATAAATATGTTCAGGTAACTCAAGCTCTTCGTTTTCAGCTTTAGCGCTTTCAACTACACTATTCACCTGCTGTTCATAAGCTTGTAAAAAGATCTCACGATCAGGAGTACGTGTGGCAGTAAATAAATCAAAGCGATTATTACTACTCTTATATACAGCTTGCACTAAATACTTATCGATATTAGTAGCAAGTAAGGTAAGTAATGCTTCTTCGTTCTCGCCATTGAACATAATTACAAGATTAGCTTGGCAGGCAATAGTAACTTCAGGAGCTAAGTCTTGCGTTTTACTATTAGCAGCTTGTTGTAAAGTAAAATTACCTTGGGCTAAAGTTTGTAGCAGTTCACTAGCTAGTTTAGGATTTTGTAATAATTGATTAGCACCTATAGCAATTGTAGTATTGTTACTTGCTAATAGACCAGGAGTATAACTAGCTTCTTGTTCTTGTTTGGCAGGTGTATAGATACCAAAAAGAGCGCTGCGATTAAAGTTTTCTGGTACACAGTAATCATAAGTAGCAACCTGTTGGGCTTGGATAATTTCAGGTAAACTAAATTTATGATTTGCATTTAAAGCTTGTTGTACTTGTGCTTGTACTTGCTCGAGCTTGCTATAAAGACTTGGAGCAAAGCTTATCTCATGACCTAATGCTTGGTTTAGTTTGCTAGTTAATTTTTGCAGGAATAAATGTTGCCCTTTCACTAAACTATTACTTTGGCGAATCGCGAGAACTTTAGTTTGCTTGTTAAGTAAAGCGGTAAATTTATCTAAAAATGCATCATAAATAAACCATTGAGCAACTAATTGCGCTTGTAAAGTTTGTAAAGCCTGGGTGTCGCTTTGCTTAGTTAGTTGCATTAAAGCTTGTTCAATTGCTTGAGCTTCTAACTCTAAGTCTAAAGTTAGTTTTGGTAGTTTAGTTGCTTGTGCAGTATTTAGTTCTACCTTAATGTAATTAGCTACTAATTGCGACAGACTTGTTTCTAAATTCTGCTGGCTAATTAGTTGGCATAAGTGTACATGTGCAGGGCTAAATTTTTGCCAAACACGCTCTAACTGAAAATCGAGATCTAACTCGGCTGGTGTCAGTTTTTGTAACATGATAATAAAAAAAAGAGATTAATTAGGGGTAAGTTATCTATACTTTTATTCTTCTTATTTACAGTAAATTACGAATAAAAGATATAGGGGTATTTTACCATATTCATCTAATTAAACTAGGTTCACAAGCATAAAAGTCAATTTAAAGACTATGCTCGTTAAGGCATAGTCTAAATATAAACTTGTGGTTTATGCTATAATTTTTAGCAAAAATAGATCGAACCTGAACTAGTTACAAGTATAACTAGTTAGTAAAATATAAATAAACCATGCGAGTATTTCATTCTTTTA
>NZ_NRJG01000181.1 GCF_003585935.1 Psittacicella hinzii | reverse complement strand
GGCCAAAGGGATCGGATTGTAAATCCGCTGACTCAGTCTTCGAAGGTTCGAATCCTTCCCTCTCCACCATCTTATTTCGCAGGCATCGTATAATGGCTATTACCTCAGCCTTCCAAGCTGATGATGCGGGTTCGATTCCCGCTGCCTGCTCCAATTTATACTTAAATTTTTAAGTGTTGATATAGCTCAGGTGGTAGAGCGCACCCTTGGTAAGGGTGAGGTCGCGGGTTCAATTCCCGCTATCAGCACCACTTGTTCTTTTCATGCCGTCTTAGCTCAGTAGGTAGAGCAACTGACTTGTAATCAGTAGGTCATCAGTTCGATTCCGATAGACGGCACCATTTTATTCTTCTTGGAGAGGTTCCCGAGTGGCCAAAGGGATCGGATTGTAAATCCGCTGACTCAGTCTTCGAAGGTTCGAATCCTTCCCTCTCCACCATCGTTTTATGCCGTCTTAGCTCAGTAGGTAGAGCAACTGACTTGTAATCAGTAGGTCATCAGTTCGATTCCGATAGACGGCACCATTCTTCTTTTAGATTGTTGCTGTTATTAACAGAATAATTTAAATTACAATTTATGCCGTCTTAGCTCAGTAGGTAGAGCAACTGACTTGTAATCAGTAGGTCATCAGTTCGATTCCGATAGACGGCACCATTATAAAAAGAAACCTAACCGCATTGCGGTTAGGCTTTTTTTATGCTTATATTTGGTACTATGTGCGTTTGCAGATTATTATGCTGATCAATTAAATACAAATAACCGTTTTCGTCTACATGGGAAAAGGTTTGTAGGTTATTGATATCATTATTTACAATGAGTTTATCACCAGAAGAAAAGTAATTGAATGCTTGGTAATAATCTTTTGCAAAACTCTGTTGCACAAGCAAATAGTTAACAATTGCTATATTAATGCTATCTACCAAACTGGTATTTAAGCTAAAGTATTTAACTAGAGGTAATTTTTGGGTAACCTGTTCATTATGTAAAGCAGTAACAGGTTGGTCAATATATTGTAGTTGATATTTATTTTTTGCCAATAGGTTAACACCATAACCAATAATATAGTGCTGCTTAGCTTTAGTAATTAAAATGCCAGATAATTTTTTATTATTGAAATAAATATCATTAGGCCACTTAATATGGAGTTGTGGTTTTTCGCTTAAGCAAGTATTTGCGTTGCTCTTTGCGTTGTTATTTGTGTCTTCGAATAAACTATGTTCTTGAGTCAAATAATTATAAATAGTATGGTGAATAGCATTTGCTGTTTGCAGTGATATTACTTTAGCTACATCTTTAGAGACAAAACTATCTGGTATGACAATAGTATTAGTAATATCTGCATACATGCTAGATAACCATTTTTTATTACTACGACCAGCTCCAGCTGTTTGACAAAAAGTATTTAGATTAATAATTAACTTCTCATTATTTTGCCATTTATTTAGTAATTGTTCAGCTAGTTTATTAGTTGAATCTATACTAAAGAGGAATAGAGATAGTAAGTAAGATTCTGTCTGTTCTAACAGATAGCAATTTACTTTAGCCTTATTCTTGCTATATTCTTGAATAGTTGTGTTATCAAGTATTAGTTTAGTTGGATATAATTTATTATCTGTAAAAATATATGGTTGCGCCAGATTAAAAATCTCACGATCTAAATGTAAATTGTAAAAGTTATATACTGTTGCAGCTTCCGTACTAGATGATTGTGTGTATAGGTTAATATTATTTATAGCGTCGGCTAAATATTGTTCATTTACATCTATATACACAAGTGATTTCGCATACTCTTTGAATAGCTGTAGATTAGTTTCAAAATATTGCACAAAATTAGCAACATCATTCTTTAGATCAATATACTTAGCAAAAATCTTATCACTTGCTAGATGTTCTACTAGTTGTAATATAGAAGTGCGATCATTAGATGTTTCTAGTAAAGTTTGTTGAAGAGCTTGTTCAGCATTGTCAAAGCTTTGACTGGATAATGCTTTTTGTGTGAGGTTGAGATAAATACTATTCATGAAATAACAATCAAGAATAGGGATAATTTTTTCTATACTATTCGTATTCATTTGGGTATAGTTTCTTATACTGGATAGACTTTCTATAATTTTAGTTTTATTAATTGAATGATTCATAAAATGCATATATTAAAAAAGCTTTAGTGAAATTGTCACTAAAGCCTTTTTTTAATGCCAGAGGGTTTTTAAATATTCAGTAGCATTTACTTCACCATCTTTAGCAATAAAGCGTATTTCTGGTTGTAATAAGATATTAAATTTAGAAAATACTTGTTGCTGTACATGTGCGGCAAGTTTGGCAATTGCACTACCAGTAGCTAATCCGGTATTAGTTAACACTAAAGCATGTTGTGGTGATACTTGAGCATGATCAAGATTAAACCCTTTTAAACCTGTATGTTCAATTAACCAACCAGCACTTAGTTTAACCTTTTGTTGATCTACTGGGTAACTAGGAACTTTTTCGTAAGTTTGCATTAATTGCTCTAGAACCTGTTTATCAACAATCGGATTAATAAAGAAGCTGCCTGCATTACCTTTTTCATTATAGTCAGGTAGTTTGCGTTTGCGTTCTTGTACTACAATCTCTTGTACTTGTTTAGCCGTAACTGTATTAGGATCAAGTTGATTTAATGGACTATAAGTTAATACAGGTTGATATTTTTTAGGTAAACGTAGTTGTACAGTTAATACAGCATAGCTTTTGCTATATTTTTCTTTAAGAATTGAATGACGATAAGCAAATTCTAATTGTTGATGATGTAAAATTTCTTTTATTCCTGTTTCAAGATTTAAAAGCACTACATGATCAACAAATCTTTCAAACTCAACTCCATAAGCACCGATATTACCAATGGCTGCCGTACCAATAGAACTTGGTATTAAAGACAGATTTTCTAAGCCATAGATTTTGAAACGATGACAATATGCAATTAGCTCATCGATTGTTACACCCGAGTTAACTTTAAGGATATAGCTATCTGGAGTAACACTAACATTTATACCAGTATATTTGTTAATAAGGATTTCACCATGATAATCCTCAACAAATAGGACGTTGCTTCCTTGTCCTAGGATAATTAGATCTTGATTATTTTCTTTTGCTCTATGATAAGCAGTGTAGAATTCATGTGGCCAGCGTGCGGTAGATATTTCTTGAGCATGTACTGGAATGCGGAAAGTTGTTAAAAACTTATTATCTGCTGAATGTTGTATCATTGTTAAGGTGTTAATTTCAATCGCAAAATTCTTTTAAACTAAGATTATACGCCTTTTTATTAATAAATGTTAGTAATTCTTATTTAGTTGCACTAAATAATGTAAAACTTGTTAGTTCAATGCTATAATAGGTAATTGCAGTATTTTGATGAGGCTATTTTAATTTTAGTCTGTTTGCCAAAATTTAATTTTGATACTTTTACTAAAATAATAGCTATTTATTTTTAATAAGAGTTGAAAACTGCCGTATTTTTATATACAATTTAGAGAGTAGCAGATAAAATTTCGACTTTAGGTCGTTGCTACTTGTAAATACAGATTTCAAAACTTTAATGAAGATAGAGTATATCTTCTGTGTACATGGTGTTTAGGTTTAACTTAAACCTATAACTAATAG
>NZ_NRJG01000180.1 GCF_003585935.1 Psittacicella hinzii | reverse complement strand
ATATTTTATCGATGGGCTTTTAATTTCGGAATACAAATATTTGGATTATAAATAATAAGTTATTATTTATTAATTATTTTTTAACAGCTTTTTTGTTAGGTAAGTCTGTAACTGTACCAGTGTAAATTTCAGCTGCTAAACCTACAGATTCGTGTAAAGTAGGGTGAGCATGGATTGTTAATGCGATATCTTCAGCATCAGCACCCATTTCGATTGCTAAACAAACTTCACCTAAAAGCTCACCAGCATTAGTACCAACAATACCAGCACCTAATACAGTATTAGTAGCTTTATCGAAAATTAGTTTAGTCATACCATTTGCAGCGTCAGATGCTAATGCACGACCTGAAGCAGCCCATGGGAATACAGCAGCTTCGTATTCAACGCCCTCTGCTTTTAATTCTTGCTCAGTTTTACCTACCCATGCTAATTCTGGTTCAGTATAAGCAATTGATGGAATTACACGTGGATCGAAGTAGTGTTTGCTACCAGCAATAACTTCAGCAGCAACGTGACCTTCATGTACAGCTTTGTGAGCTAACATTGGTTGACCAACTACGTCACCGATTGCGAAAATGTTTTCTACATTCGTACGCATTTGTTTGTCAACTTCGATAAAGCCACGATCAGTAACTTTAACACCAGCAGCTTCTGCATTTAATGCTTTACCGTTTGGACGACGACCAACTGATACAAGGATAGCATCATATGGTTCAGTTGCTTCATGAGCACCTGTTGTAGTCACGTATACAGCGTCTTCTTTAGCTTCAACTGCTTTCACACCTGTATCAGTGTGGAAAGTGATTTTGTCTTTTAATGCATTAGTTAATACTTTAACTAAATCTGCATCTGCTGGAGGAATAATGTGGTTAGCAGGCTCGATTACTGTAACTTTAGAACCTAAAGTAGAGTAAACAGTTGCCATTTCCATACCGATTACACCACCACCTACTACTGCTAAACGAGCTGGAACTTTTTCCATTTTTAGAGCATCAGTAGAATCCCAAACACGAGGATCTTCATGTGGAATAAATGGTAGAGTTACTGGTGTAGAACCACATGCAATGATAGCATTTTCAAATTTAACTACAGTTTCTGTACCATCAGCTAGAGCTACAGTTAAAGAGTTTTTGTCTTTAAATTGTGCCCAACCGTTAACTACAGTAACTTTACGTGCTTTAGCCATACCAGCTAAACCAGTAGTTAATTTAGAAATAACACCGTTTTTGTAATCACGAATACCGTTGATGTCAATATTTGGTTCACCAAAACTAACACCATGAGTAGCTAAGTGTTTAGCTTCATTAATTACTTTTGAAACGTGTAATAAAGCTTTAGATGGAATACAACCAACATTTAAACAAACACCACCTAAAGTGCTATGTTTTTCAACTAATACCACGCTTTTGCCTAGGTCAGCAGCGCGGAATGCAGCAGAGTAACCACCAGGACCGGCACCGATTACAACTACTTGTGTAGAAATTTCGTTAGACATTACTTCCTCTTTTTAATTACATAATTAAAGTACGTAAATCACTTAACGCTTCATTCACAGCAGTGATGAAACGAGCACCATCAGCCCCATCAATAGCACGGTGGTCAAATGATAGGCATAGAGGTAACATTAAGCGAGGAACGAATGAAGAACCATTCCATACAGCTTTAGTTTCTGAACGAGAAACACCTAAGATTGCAACTTCAGGAGCGTTAACAATTGGTGTAAATGCTGTAGTACCGATACCACCTAATGATGAAATTGTGAAACAACCACCAGTCATATCAGCACCAGTTAATTTACCAGCACGAGCTTTTTTACTAATTTCAGCTAATTCTAGGCTTAATTCAATAATACCTTTTTGATCTACATCACGAATTACTGGTACAACTAAACCGTTAGGAGTATCTACAGCAATACCAATGTTGATGTATTTTTTGAAAGTCATTTGAGCAGCATCTGCTGAAAGACTTGCATTGAATTTAGGATATTGAGCTAGAGCTTTAGCAACAGCTTTCATAATGAACACTAAAGGAGTAATTTTAACGTCTAATTTACGTTTAACTGCTAAAGCGTTTTGATCTTTACGGAAAGCTTCTAAATCAGTAATGTCCGCCATGTCAAATGCAGTTACATGAGGAATCATTACCCAGTTACGGTGTAAGTTTTGACCAGAAATCTTAGGAATACGTCCCATTTCTTTAACTTCAACTTCACCGAATTTGCTAAAGTCAACTTTAGGCCATGGTAATAAGTTTAAACCACCTACAGAAGTACCAGCTGCTGCAACTGAACCAGTTTGTACAGCTTGTACAGCGGTTTTAATGTAAGCAATAACGTCTTCAGGTAATACACGACCTTTAGGACCTGTTGCTTTAACGCGATCTAAGTTAACACCGTATTCACGAGCGTGACGACGTACTAAAGGAGAAGCGTGAGCAAATACTTTAGAAGCTTCTACTTCAGATTGTGGTAAACCTTGAGTAGCACCTGTTGCTGGCGCTGCTGGAGCTACCGCTGGAGCTGGTGTTGCTGGTTTTTCAGCTGCTGGTGCTGGAGCTGCTGCAGGAGCAGGAGCTGACGCCGGAGCTGCACCTGCTACTTCAAATTTGAATGCAGGAGTACCAGTTTTAACTTTATCACCTTCTTTAATTAAGATTTCTACGATTTTACCAGCTTTTGGAGATGGAACGTCCATAGACGCTTTATCACCTTCAACTGTTAATAAATCTTGATCAGCTTTAACAACGTCACCTACTTTAACTTTTAATGAAGCTACGTTAACTTCATCATTACCGATATCTGGTAGGCTAATCGTTTCTACAGCAGATGCAGCTACTGCCGCTGGTTGTGCTTCAGCTTTAGGAGCTTCTGCTGCAGGAGCCGCTGGAGCTGCTGCTTGTTCTGCTGATTCTACAGCATAGAACGGACAACCTGTTTTAACTTTATCACCAACTTTTACAAAAACTTCAGTAACTTTACCTGCTTCTGGAGCTGGGATTTCCATTGAAGCTTTATCACCTTCAACAGTTGCAATTTCTTGATCAGCTTTAATTACATCACCTACTTTAATAGATAATGAAACTAAGTTTACCTCATCACCACCGATGTCAGGCATTTGAACTTGTTTTGCCATTTATAAAACCCTTATCTGTTTAAAATAATTAATCTGAATGAGGCTTATTGCCTCATTCAGAATAGATAAATTTACTAAGTATTAAATTAACGATCTAAGCTGTAAGCTTTGTTTGGATCGATACCTAGTTCAGCAATAATTGCTTTAGCTGCTTCTGGTTTTAATGTTCTTTGACGTAATAATGCGTACACAGAAGTTAGAGCAATGTGTTTAGCATCAACTTCGAAGAACTCACGTAAGTTTTCACGGCTGTCTGAACGACCGAAACCATCAGTACCTAAAGTGTTATAGTTCGCTGTAGGTAAGAATGCACGGATTTGTTCAGCGTAAGCACGCACATAGTCAGTTGCAGCAACTGTTGGTAAGTTTTGTAAGTGGCTAGTTACGTATGGAATATCTTGAGCTGCAAATGGATCTAGACGGTGTTTGTGTTCACAACGTTGACCATCACGAGCTAACTCTGTAAATGAAGTTACTGAGTGGATGTGTGATTTAATACCGTATTTAGCTAAGATTTCTGCAGCAGCAATCACGTGACGTAAGATTGCACCAGAACCTAGTAATTGTACTTCAGCAACTTGTTCACCTTGAGCAGCAACTTCTTTAAGTTTGTAGATACCTTTAACGATACCTTCTTTAGCACCTTCAGGCATTGCTGGTTGCTCATAAGTTTCATTTAAAGTTGTGATGTAGTAGTAGCAGTTTTCTTGTTTTGGACCGTACATACGGTTAATACCATCTTCAATAATTACTGCTAATTCGTATACATATGCTGGGTCATATGAACGTACTGATGGCATTGTGCTTGAAATAATGTGTGAATGACCATCTTGGTGTTGTAAACCTTCACCGTTTAATGTAGTACGTCCTGATGTTGCACCGATTAAGAAACCGCGAGCCATTGAGTCACAAGCAGCCCATAATAAGTCAGCAACACGTTGGAAACCGAACATTGAGTAGTAGATAAAGAATGGTACTGTTGGACAGTTATTTACAGAGTATGAAGTAGCTGCTGCTAACCATGAAGATGTAGCACCTAATTCATTAATACCTTCTTGTAATAATTGACCTGAAGTATCTTCTCTATAGTAAGCCACTGCTTGACGGTCTTGTGGAGTATAAGTTTGACCGTAAGGTGAGTAAATACCTACTTTACGGAATAAACCTTCCATACCGAAAGTACGAGATTCGTCAGCAACGATTGGAACAATACGGTTACCTACTTTTTGATCTTCAAGTAATGCTGTTAAGTAACGAACAAAACCTAAAGTTGTAGAAATAGGACGTGATTGTTCTTCTAATAGATTTTGAAGTTTTAAGTCTTCAATGCTTGGAACTTGGAATTCAACGTCAAATTTTCTACGACGGCTTGGAACATAACCATGTAACGCTTTACGTTGACCATGTAAGTAGTTATATTCTTCTGAACCTTCAGCAAATTTAACGAAGTCCAAGTTTTCAACTTGAGCATCAGTTAATGGTAATTTGTACTCATCACGTACTAATTTTAATGCATCCACGTTTAATTTTTTAACTTGGTGTGCAATGTTTAGACCTTGAGCAGCGCTACCTAAACCGATACCTTTAATTGTTTGCGCAAGAATTACAACTGGTTGACCTTTAGTTTCTTTAGCATCTTTGAATGCGTTATAGATTTTTTGGAAGTCATGACCACCTAAAGTTAGGTGAGCAAGTTGATCATCTGTTAAATCTTGAACTAAAGCAGCTGTTTCTGGGTATTTACCAAATAAGTGTTCACGAATGTAAGCTCCATCTTTTGAGTTACAGTTTTGGAACTCACCATCTGGTGTTTCGCTTAATAATTGTAGTAATTTACCGCTTTGGTCTTTATCTAAAAGAGCTTGCCAGCTATCACCCCATAATAGTTTGATAACTTTCCAGCCAGCACCTTTAAATACGCCTTCTAATTCATTAACGATTTTACCGTTACCAAATACTGGACCGTCTAGACGTTGTAAGTTACAGTTAACTACGAATACTAAGTTATCTAGTTTTTCACGACCAGCGATTGATAAACCACCTTTAGTTTCTACTTCATCACACTCACCGTCACCAACGAATGCGTAAACAGTTTGTTCAGTAGTATCTTTTAAACCACGGTTGTTTAAGTATTTTAAGTAACGTGCTTGGTAAATAGCAGTTAATGGACCTAGACCCATTGAAACTGTTGGGAATTGCCAGAAATCAGGCATTAAGTGTGGGTGTGGGTAAGAAGATAAACCTTTACCATGAACTTCTTGACGGAAGTTATTCACTTGCTCATCAGTTAAACGACCTTCTAGATAAGCACGTGCATACACACCTGGAGATGAGTGACCTTGGAAGAATAATAAGTCACCACCATCTTTTTCGTTTTGAGCACGGAAGAAGTGGTTAAAACCTACTTCCCAAATGTCTGAAGCTGATTGGTAAGAAGAAAGGTGACCACCTAGTTCTAAATCTTTCTTCTGACCATGTTGAACCATCATGATTGCGTTCCAACGAATAGCAGCTTGAATACGTTTTTCTAACTCTTTGTTACCTGGGTAAGCAACTTCTTTAGAAGCTGGAATTGAGTTTACGTATGGTGAGTTAACACCTGTAGGTAAATCTAAAGATTTTTCACCAGCGTGAGCTAATAAACGGTCAACAATGTACTGAGCTCGTTCTTTACCTTCTGTACTTAATACTGAATTTAAAGAATCAAGCCATTCCTGTGTTTCGATAGGATCGATATCATTAGTGTTGATGTTTGACATTTTATGTCCTTTTACAATTTTGTTAGCTTAACATTAAAATTAAATTAACATAAAGTAAAGTTGAAAGGATTAGTTGCATAGCTTAGAAAGATCTTTATCATATTCTTCCTAAGACAAAAGCAGCAAATACAAACAACAAGTGCTCTACATAATTCAATGCTATTTTATCGTTAAATTAAAGTCTAAGATACTGTAAGTT
>NZ_NRJG01000018.1 GCF_003585935.1 Psittacicella hinzii | reverse complement strand
CAAAAAGTTGTAAAAATCTTAAATTAAAAACTTTAAAAAATAAGTTTCATAGCTATAACTATATTAGTTAATTGACCTTAGTTAAAATTCACATGTCTAAATTTAATTTTAGATAGAATTTTCTCGGCAAATTAACTAGTTTAGGATAAAAGATTATATTTAGAACTCTACAATACACTTCGTTTAAACTTAAGGGAAGTATATAAATAACTAAACCAATTTTAAACTGATAACTATACTAGCTGCTATCATCCTAGCTGTTATATACCTTAATACAGAGAGAAATTACTAGCAACTAGCAATGATAAGTAATGAATAAGTTAAAGCAATGATAAAGTCATTAATATGCAGAAATACTGTGATGAAATTGGTAAGCATCTGAAAAGAATAGGATTAATTTTCATCACCTATGGCTTAGTTTTTGAGTTAAAATAAATATATCTATACTTCAATATTTTGCTTTTTATAATTTTTTACCGCAAACTTTTCAAAGAACAATTCGTATTACTTAAGAGTTAGTCTTGAATGATTAACATTAATACATGGTCATTAGTGACAAACCTTAAGTAGTTGCAAATTAAGCACATACCCCTATATAACAACATTTATTAATTTGCCATCGATAGTTCAAGAGTATAGATGGACAATTAATGTTGTTCGTCAATTAAACTTTATTTTGAGTGAACCTTATGTTCATATACCTTAAATACCTAAACTTTGAGCAATGCTCCTAGTTCTAGACACTTAACCTTGCTATGTAATATGAGGTTGACTATAGCTTGGTTAAATAAGGTATAGAAAACAGGTAAGGTTAAAAGTATAACAAGCAGTATATATTGCCATGAGGGAATAGTTTAGAAAACTAACAATGGCAATATGTATAGAAATTTTAAAGGTTTAAGGCTAATGGATTTAAATCAATATAGTGATATCAGTGCCGCTCTTTCAAATGAAAACCGTTTAAAAATCGTAGCGCAAATCGCACAAAACGGTGAGCAATGTGCACAAAGATTACTTGAAGTTTTTAATATCTCTCAACCAACTATGTCACAACACATTAAAGTGTTACGTCATGCAAATATCCTTTTATCTCGCAAAGAAGGTCGTTGGCAGTTTTTCACTCTTAATGTGGAATTAATGGAAGAGTACAATAGCTTCGCGGCACAACAATTAATTCGTCCGGCTACTCGTTTTAAAGCCCATCCTGCTTACGAGAATCGTGCACGTTTTGGTAATACTACTAAATAATAACAGTAGAAACTACTATTTTGTAATTTCTAGATACGCAAAGTCCAGAATTCTAAATAAGTGTTTAGAATTCTGGACTTTTGCCGTTTATAGCTATACAACCCATAAGTATTATCTTATTATCGATTTATTATTTATCTAATTTTGCTAAAACTTCATTTACTTGTGTCGCAAATTCTTTAGTTTTAATTTTGGTAAACACTTCAAGAATTTTACCTTCAGTACTTACTAAAAAGGCAATACGGTGTAAACCCTCTTTAGTAATTCCCATAAAGGTCTTTGGTCCCCATACTCCACAAGCTTTAGCTAGAGATAATTCTGTATCTGCTAACAATGGGAAAGTTAAATTATATTTAGCAGCAAATTTACTTTGTTTATCAACTGTATCAGGACTAACACCTAAAATAGGTAACGTTAAGCCTGTGCTTACAGCTTGCTCTAAACTACAAGCTTGTGCTGTACAACCTGGAGTCATAGCACGGGGATAAAAGTATACTAAGTACATTTGCTTAAATGTGTGATTAGTATAAGTTTTACCATCATTAGCTTCTAGGCTAAATGCTGGAAAATCTTGCCCTACGGTTAATAAATGCTCTAACCCTTTAACTGTCATATATTATCCTTAAGTTATTAACATTAAATAAGAACTAAAAGAGAAGAAATAAACAGACATCTCTTTTTTACAACAACATTACGAGTTGCTGTAGTCGTGTTTTTTTGTTTTTGTAACTTTTATTATGTGAGGTATCTCTTTTATAGATGTAGTTGTTTGTTTGATTGTTGTGGTTGCTTAAGTTGCTTTAGTCATCTTCATTACTTGACTTACATAAAGTATTTTGAGTAGCGGTCTGTTTTGCTAATATCACTTGTTCTTGTCGTTCAAGATAATCTATTTCACGTTCTAAAGCTGATCGACGTTTAGTCTTAGCTAAACGTTTCGTACTAATAGAGGTTTCTGATTTCAGATTTTGGACAAACTTATCTCTATATCTATTATTTACTAGTGATTTCTGCTCTTCATAAGATTTTTGCTCGAGATAAGGTCTACGCTCTTTGTTATACTTTTGCTCTGATAAAGATAGTTGCTCATTACTAAAAGTATCTTTATGTTTGTTACTGTCGAATTGTGTCCATGAAGAATTAGCTCTGGCTTTTAAACTTGTACTCTGATAAGTCGCTTCTACCCGAGCAAATCTTTGGCGCAACCGTGCTTGGATTAATTGTTTACGGCGCTTTTTACCTCGAAAAAACACTAAATACAAAAAACAGGCACTAAATACTAAGTAACCCAATAAAAACAACAAAATCATCTTCTTTCCTCTTTCTGTAAGCTTTTTAAGCCGAGGTATCTCTCCAAAATAAATCCATATAATAAAAGAAGTAAGTATTACGCATCACTGTAGTAACAGCAAACTATATCTCTACTAACTAGCTGACTTTAGTCACTATTATCTTAAGTTGTAAATTACCTTTTCTATTTTAATATAATGGATTGTATTTTAAGTAAATTAATGACAAAATTACCAGTTTATCGCTAATAACCTTTATAATATAGGATATACGATAACTAAATCTACATTCTTAGTTTTCACTTTCAGTTTATAGTTAAAAATTTCTTGTTATTCATGAACCTAAGTAAATTTTTCTAACTATAAGTGCTATTCATTTGTGCCTCTAGCCAGCTAACTGCGGTTATTTTGGCGCCTTAAAGTCTACCTTTAAGGAGTAAACTCTAGCTTTAGATCTTTAGTTTACGCACCTATATAAGATTATCCATATGGCTCAATTATTACGACCTATTGGTTTAAATTTAAAATTTAGTTATTCTGCACACTATGACTTTAGTGAGTTTCTTACTGGTCCTAATGCTTCAGTAATTGATTATTTAGATAAAGTTATTAGTGCTGACGATCCGAATTTTATTGCTTTAATTGGTTCTGAACAAGCCTTAGTTACTCAACTTTGTAAAGCTTGTTTAGATGTAGCCAAACAACGTTTTCCGCAAAATGTAAATGATTTTGCGTATTTAGATTTTCAAACGTTCATGACCACGACCGAACCAACTGAACTTATTAATTTCTTCGAAAAACGTTTAATTATCCTCAATAATGCGCATTTAGTTGCTGGTAATCCAGACTGGGAAGTAGGTCTACGCGATCTCTTAACAGCTAGTACGTTCTTTGAGGGATTAGTTATTCTTGGTTCATGGGTAGATATTGCCCAACAGACTTGTTATTATCCAGATTTACATTCACGCTATGCCGAGTTCCGTAAATTTAATCTTGCTGATTATACACACGGACAGTTACAACTATTTATTGCTCACCGAGTTAAACAACAAGGCATTAGCTTAAAATCCGAAGTACTAGATTATTTAGTACAACAATTAATTACTAAACATAAAAACCAAGAAACTCTAGATGTTGATCTAACGTCCTATAACATTATGCGTTATTGTACGTTATATCAACGTGATCCTCAAAGCATTACTAAACGCTTTTTAGAAAGAAATTTTGATCTTTTAGTATTTAGTTCGTTCTCTGGACAAAACATTATCCACCGTCGAGACGCTATTTCGAAATCAGCATTACAAGGCTTTACTTCAGAGCTTGTCTTTGATGAAAAATGGATCGAGATTGATGCTGCTAACGCTAAACTTGCAAAAAGCAAACGTAGCCAAGAAAAACAGGCAAACTCCTTACAAGATAGCCTTGGTAAAAATGATCTGTTTACTACGGAAAGTTCACTACCTTCAACTTCGCTTGTAGGTAATGAAGGATTTGCGTTTCTTTGGGAAGAAACGGAACAAGAGCAAGGTCAAAAAAAACACGCTCTTGCTGTAAATAGTGAGCACCAAGGTTTAGAAAATCAGCAGTCTGTTAGTAAAAACCGAACAGAACTTGCTGCTAAACAAAACCAACCAGAGCTGGTTGTTAGTAAGGACAAACAACATCTTGCTGCTAGCAAAGAACAACAGAGTCTTACTGCTAAAGATCAACAAGAACTAGCTACTAAGAATAAAAAAGCAAAACTTGCTACAACAGCTAGTCAAACTGGACAAAGCACCCTAACGCAAGTAAATACTACTTCTAGCTTAGCTGCTAAAAACAAAACAGCTGCTATACAAGCTCAAGAGGAACAAGGAGTTCTGAATATTACCCCACCTAAACCTTGTTTAGATGATGATAGTCAACTTCTAGAAATTCTCTTAGAACGAGCAAAACTTGCAGTAATGAATCATAAATATTCATTACCAGAAGAAGGTTTTGATGCTGATTACTTCTTTGAAGATGCACAGCTTTCTGTCCCGAATAAGCAAGAAATGCTCAAGCTATTACAAGGTCTTGATGATAGTGGCGAAACTGCAGCGCAAGTGTTAGCAAAATATGCATTTGATAATCCAGAAGACAATGAAGTTGAATATTCTTATCTGATAAAAAATAAACAACAAATTGCCGCCGAAATAGAACAAAGTATTAACCAACAGCGCAAGCTTTTACAGCAACAAGCATTACTACAGACCCAACAAGTTACTCCAGACTTTGATGAAGAAATTGTTTCTCCAGATTCAGTAGAGAACAGCCTGTTTACTGATGAAGATTTTAAGCATGAAAATGCGATAGCTCCAATTATTGAACAAGCAAATTCGCAGAGTCAAACTAGTGCCCAAAATCTGTTAGTTGGTTTTGTTGATTATCATAATAGTAAAACTAGAGCTCAAGGTTTAAACCCTCAATTATTAGCTACTCAGCCTTATAATCTTGAACGTTTAACTAGTTTAGGCATTCCTTTACCAGAAATTAACCCCAAAGGTAATAAAGCTGGTAAACGCTCAAAACCTCAAACTAAACATAATCATAAATCTAAAACCCTAACCGTTCAAGGAGCAAAAGGTTCTAAAACTCAAAGTAAAACCTTAAATAATCAAGAGCTAAAAAATTCGCATAACTCTTACGATAGTAGTGCTAATAGTAATTATTACGATAGTGCTAATGGTAGTACTAATAATAGTACTAATAATAGTACTAATAATAGTACTAATAATAGTACTAATAATAGTACTAATAATAGTACTAATAATAGTTTTAATAATAGTTTTAATGGTAATACTAATGTAACCACTAATACAGCTCTTACTACTTTAAGTACAGAACCTCGACGTAAGTTTAAACCTAAAGCTAAAATTGCGCCTCTTATAAAGAGTCAAGCTACTAGTAATCAAACTATTAACGAAAACGCTATTAAAGATAAAATAGTTAACGATAAAATAGTTAACACTAAAGCTGTTAACAATAAAATAGTTAATAGTACAACTGTTAGCGATATAACTGTTGACCAGATGAATAGCGCAAAAACTGATAAAAACAAAAGCGCAAAACCTAAACTAAGTCCAACTGTAAAACGTCGTTTACTGCGTAAAAAACAAAAAGAACAAGCTCGTGGTTCAGCTCTTAGACAAAAAGCATATCGTCGTTCAAGTGTAATTTCTGAACTTGAACCAGCAGTAGATTTAGCTCATTGGCTATTTGATGAACAAGCATAATCTAAAAGCTCAAATCGAGCTAGTATACTAATAAACAATCATTAACTTATGATTGTTAACCTCTCACTTGGAGTTTGCCAAGCTATCCTTGGTAAACTCCAATTCACTTCATAAAAAGATTATGCACTCTTAAATTGCTGTTATATAATGCCCATAAGGCAAAATTTGTTTTTTATACGCAAAGATTCGTAGTTTTTTAGTTGCCATTTAAAAAATTACCCTTATAACTTAGCAATACACAGATATATCTTTTGCTTAAATTTTTATAGTGAATTTGCAAGTTATATTGATACATCTAACCTATTAATTTCCCTGAGAATATCTTACATGTCATCTTGGAAAGATCTGATAACGCGCAACTTTAATAACCCGCAGATCGTCGCACTCATCCTCATTCTGGCAGTATGTGGTTTAGTGTTGTACTTTTTTGGGGGAATCCTAGCGCCCGTATTCTTAGCTCTCGGTTTAGCCTACATCCTTAATTTCCCAATTCGATGGTTAATGCGTAAAGGTTTTAAACGTCTCTATGCTTTAATTCTTGTCTTTGGGGGATTAATTTGTGTTTTAGGTTGGTTAATTATTGGCGTAGCGCCAATCTTGATTAAACAATTAAATACTTTAATTGTGGAAGCACCAAGTATTATTAACCTCCTTAAAACTAAACTTTTAAGCCTTGAGCAATATCATTTACCTTATTTAGATAAGGCAACGCTCTACTCGGTTTACGAGAACCTCAATCAATATATCCAGTCTAATATGGATATTCGTATTGATAATATCCTCGCGGTATTACAAAATGTAATGTACGTAGGAGTTAACATTTTCTTAGTGCCATTTATGGCATTCTTAATGCTTGTTGACTATGGTCCACTAAAAGAAAGTGTAAAACGCTTCTTACCTCAAAGTTCAGAACTAGCCAATGGAGTATTTAAAGAATTTATGTCCCAATTGGATAACTATGTGCGCGGTAAAGTAATCGAAACGATTATTATGACAGCCCTTAGTTTTATTGGCTTTATGTTCTTTGGCTTAAAGTACAACTTAATTCTTTCAGCACTAATTGGTATTTCGGTTATTATTCCTTATTTAGGGGTGGTAATTGCAACGATTCCTTTTGTACTAGTGTGCTTTTTCCAATTCCAATTTAGTTCGACTTTCTGGACGTTAATGGTAATTCACGGCGTATTACAAATTTTTAATGGTAATATCCTCGTTCCTTATCTTTACTCTAAAACCAATAATATCCGTCCAATAACAGTAATCGTTGCTGTTATCTTCTTTGGACAAATTTGGGGTATTGTTGGAGTGTTCTTAGCTATTCCTTTATGTACGCTTATTAAAGCTGTAGCTAATGCTTGGTACTTAAATTCGCAACTGTACTTTGAGTTACAGCAACGCGAAGAAACTCAAGCCTTAAATCATAAAACCATTAGAGAAGAACTCGAGAAACGTAAACCTAAACGTCGTCGCAACAATCGCGAATATAAAAACGCTAAAACAAATAACGAAGCTAATAACTCTGCAAACTCATCTACAGACCCTGCAAGTACAAGTGAAGTTACTACTTCGAACAATGCTCAAGCACAAAACAACCAACAAACTTTAGCTGCAAATTCAGCAACTCAAGATAAGACAAAAGATGAAGAAAATAACTCTTCATCACCAAGCAATAGCTAGGGGTAATTACTAACTTTTATATTGCAAACTAGTTGTGATTGCTAGCCTTTGCTTTGTAAACTAGTTATGATTGCTAACCTTTATTTTGTAAATTAGTTAATTTACTGCTTATGGGTTACTGCTAATAATTTACAGCTTATCTTTAATTGATTCCCGAATTATTGATCGCGATTTGCTGATTTCTGTGAAAGTAAAACAATTTTAAACCACTAGCTTAGCTAGTGGTTTTTCTCATTAAAAACTTTGCTATAACCTACTGATTTTGTGTAAAATATAGCTCAAGAAACTTTAGATCCTACAGATTATTTATGACAGATAACAAAGATACTTCAGTAAAATTTACTGTATCTCATGATTTTGCCAATGAGGGTAATAAACGTCGTATTAAGTCGTTTGTGTTACGTACTGGACGTATTACGGCAAGCCAAGAGCAAGCTCTAAGTGAGTTGTTCCCTCTTTATGGCGTAACTTGTCCACAACCTGGACAAACTTTAGATTTAGACAGTATTTTTCCAAAGCAACAACCAGTAGTAATTGAAATTGGTTTTGGTATGGGGACTTCTTTAGTGCAAATGGCTAAAGAGAATCCACATTTAAACTATTTAGGTATTGAAGTACATACTCCAGGCGTAGGTAATGCCTTAAAATTAATTGCGCAAGAACAGCTAACTAATATTAAAGTAGCTTGTCATGATGCAATTGAAATCCTGCAAAGCCTAACTCCAAATAGCCTCCATGGATTACAACTATTTTTCCCAGATCCATGGCATAAAGCACGTCACCATAAACGTCGTATTGTAAATCCAGAGTTTATGGCATTAGTTACTAAAGCTCTAGCTCCTAATGGCTTTGTACACATGGCAACAGATTGGGAAAACTATGCTGAACAAATGCTTGAAGTATTAACTAATACCCCAAGCCTAGAAAATACCTCAGAAAATAATACTTATATCCCTCGTCCAGACATTCGTCCCCTAACCAAATTTGAACAACGTGGACACCGTTTAGGACATGGAGTATGGGACTTATACTTCCGTAAAGTTGCGTAAAGTTGCATAATGCACCCACGTAAAATCCCCTGAACATAAAGCTCAGGGGATTTACTATTTTATAGTTATTAGCTCGATTGCTATAACTCAAAGAATACTCGTTTAAGATTAGGCTTACATGTAGCCAGCACCCATACCTGCTGGAGTTGCTACTTCAGGCTCATCTTCTTCTACGATCATGCATTCAGTAGTAAGCATTAAAGTGGCAATTGAAGCTGCTTTTTCTAAAGCTACACGTGTAACTTTAGCTGGATCAAGAATACCCATTTCTAACATGTCACCGTAAGTTTCGGTACGACCGTTAAAACCAAAATTTTTCTCACCTTGTGCAACTTTATCAATAATTACAGAAGCTTCTAAACCACAGTTTTCAACGATTTGTCTTAAAGGAGCTTGCATTACTTTTAATGCTAGGCGAATACCAGCAGCTTGATCGTCGTTTTCAGCTTCAACTTTTACGTTAGCTGCTGAACGGATTAGAGCTACACCACCACCAGGTACAACACCTTCTTCAACTGCCGCGCGAGTTGCACTTAAAGCATCTTCGAAACGATCTTTTTTCTCTTTCATTTCTACTTCCGTAGCGCCACCAACTTTAATTACGGCAACACCACCAGAAAGTTTAGCTACACGCTCGTTTAATTTTTCGATGTCGTATTCTGAAGTTGTTAATGATAATTCGTGTTTAATTGCAGCTACACGTTGGGCAATAGCTTCTGGAGCACCAGCACCATCAATAATAGTTGTAGAGTCTTTAGACACTACTACACGTTTAGCGCTACCTAATACTTCTACCCCAGCTTTAGATAAATCGATACCTAATTGCTCTTCGATTACAGTGGCATTAGTTAATACCCCTAAATCTTGTAACATTGCTTTACGACGGTCACCAAAACCAGGTGCTTTAACCGCAACTACTTTTAAGATACCACGTGCAGAGTTAAGTACTAAGCCTGATAATACTTCAGCATCAAAATCTTCAGCAATAATCACTAAAGGTTTAGATTGTTTATTAACGGCTTCTAGTACACCTAAGATTTCACGTAAGCTTGAAAGTTTACCATCAACTAATAGTAAGTATGGAGATTCAAACTCTGCTGTTGCATTATCCGCACGGTTTACAAAGTATGGACTTAAGTAACCGCGGTCAAATTGCATACCTTCAACTACTACTAACTCATCTTTAAAGCCAGTACCATCTTCGATAGTAATAACCCCGTTATTACCAACTTTAGCCATTGCTTGTGCAATTAATGCCCCTACTTCTTCATCATTGTTTGCAGAAATAGTTGCTACTTGTTGGATTGAACGGTTATCAGAAGCAGGAGTTGCTAAAGCTTTTAAATTAGTAACAGTTGCGTTAACTACTTTATCAATACCACGTTTTACATCCATTGGGTTTAAACCAGCGTTTACTACTTTTAAACCTTCTTTAATGAACGCTTGCGCAAGAACCGTAGCAGTAGTTGTACCATCACCAGCTAAATCATTAGCATCTTGGGCAACTTTTTTCACTAATTGTGCACCCATGTTTTCGAATTTGTCTTTTAATTCGATTTCACGTGCTACAGACACACCGTCTTTAGTGATTAATGGAGCACCAAATTTACGCTCAATCACTACGTTACGACCTTTAGGTCCTAAAGTTAAACGTACAGCATTAGCTAAGGTATTTACACCATTAGCCATTTTTACACGCATATCGTTATTAAAAATTAATTCTTTTGCTGCCATGTTTAGTTACTCCTATTTAACCACTGCCATAATTTGATTTTCAGTTAAGAATACTACTTTTTGTCCTTCGATTTCGTATTCTTCTAAACGACTTGCATTTGGACGTAAAATTACTTTATCACCCACTTGAACGGTTAATGGTAAGTAACCATTAGCTGCTGGATAACCAGTACCTACTGCAACTACTTGTGCATATTGTAATTGCGTTTGTGGCGTAAGGATTAACCCTGAAGAAGTTTTTTCTTCATTCGATACTAGTTTAACAACTACAGTATCGTGTAAAGGTTTTAAATTTAGCTCATTTGCCATTTTTAGTTCCTTAATTTTAGTTTATATAATTAATCTTTTATGTTTATAATATAGCGCTCTCACAAATAAAAATCAAGATAAATTGACAAATAAGCGTAAAAATAGCTTAAATTTTAACGTATTAACAGCTATAAGCAAATAAGCAAGATAAAAGACTTATTAAACCCTAGTTTTGATAGTTAGTTTTCTATGTACGACTTATAGGATTGATAGCTTATACCTTATAGGACATACCATAGTTGATCTATAGTGCTTCCTTATATTTATTAAAGAGGGGGGTGTATGTAAAAACTCAATTTTCGTTTAGCAGTTTACCTACTCCCCATACCTTAAATGCCAGATAGCACTAGCTATCTGGCATTTAAGGTATTAGAAGTTCACACCTACGTTAAAACCAACTGAATCAGAGTTAAACTTGTGATTGCCTGTTTTTAAAAAAGTGTGACGGTAAGATACAGAAGCAGTGAAGTTATTCATAAATACTAAACCTGCACTAGCTTGTACATATGTACCTTTTGGTGTGTAGTAACTTGAATAGAAGCTTGCTGAAGCGTAACCTGTACTAAAACCAAAAGTAGGATTAATGTAATCACTAATTTTTGGCGTTACACGAGCAAATAAACCAATGCTAAAATCACGATAAGAATCTTTACCGTTTAATGAGTAGTTAGTTGTACCCCAACCATAAGACATTTCTGGACCTACAGTAGCATTGAGCTTAAGAATTGGTAAAGTAATACCAGCAGCCACGTTAATACGTGTACCTTTAGCTGTTAAGTTGTTTTCATAACTATCTGAGAAATATGAAGCACTTGCCGAAAAGTATGCTTGTGCTGGGGATGCAATAGTTGCACTCGCAACTAATGCTAGAGCTACTAGACTTGTTTTTGAAAATAAACGCATAAACTTAATCCAAGAAAATCCCCACTGGTGGGTGGGGATGGAGTTTTAAAATTCGTTAAATTAGAACGCGTAACCGATTGACGCACCGTAAGTTACAGCACGACCTTTACCGCTACTTGCTTTTGGTTTTAACTCATAGCTGTAATCAATGTAACCACCAACAGTTACACCATTAGCCCATGAAGTACCAGCACCTAAACGGTAGTAAGCACCTTTGAAGTTAACTTTAGTACCTTCAACACGGTATGAAGCACGTTCGAAACCAGAACCTAATTTAATGTAAGGAGTGAAAGTTTCAGTAGCATTAAATTGTACTAATGCTGCTAAACCGTAGTTGTAGTCACTGTAACGTTTAGCAGTATTAGTAGTACTTGCTGCACGCTCATCGTATGCAGTATCTGTTGAATAGTGTTCTAAAGAACCACCGTATGTGAAACGACCAATCGAAGTACTTGCTTCAGCACCTAAACCTACAGCTACATTACCGTTATTGTATACAAAACCGTATGCACCTAAGTTTAAAGTGAAAGAACCAGCGTTAAAGTTTACTGAGCTGTTTTTTAAGTTGAAATTTGATACTTTAAAACCTGTGTTTAAATCAACACGCATTACTTTATTGCTGAAGTCAGCAGCATTCGCTGAACCTGCAACTAAAGCAGCACCTGAAAGTAGAGCTACTGATAATGTTTTTAATTTCATAAATAAAACCTTGGATCTAATTTTAATCCACGAGCAAAAAAATTTTGTGGGAGGAAAAACTTTGAGTCATCCTGAAAATGAGTCTTGTTCGAATTGGACGTATATCTAGAAAACCAACTCTCACTAACAGGGCTGCACGGCTAAAATCTAAGTAACCGTGTACCATGTGTCTCATCTAATCTAAGGTGTCTAGGCTTAATTATAACAACTTTTTTCTTTTTACAAGTAAAAATTGCTTACTTGATAGGTAAAGCATAAAATTTTTCATAGCCATAGACCAATAATTACTAAATGATTGTTTTATGAGTTACTTTTACTAACTCAAAATAATCTCAAAGCAATAATTAAGATCTAACCAGTGGATAATAGTTAGTTGACAAATAACAGTTAGAAAAATAGATAATTCGTCAATTACTAGTTAGCAACACTATTAGTTCATGTCATATAACTATTAATGATTCAGACTATCGCTTTATTAGTTAGTAAAACTAGTAATGACTCGAACTACAACTTGATAATAACTACTAACAAGCAAACTTAATTATGCTGACTGAAAACGTCCAGTCTCATGCCATGCAAATACAGCATCTAGATCATAATCAGGTTGCACAACCGTTTCCCATACTTCACGATAAGCTTCAACCACTTGTGTATTAGGACTATTAGCACTAAAGAGTTCGGAAGCAGTACGTTTACCATTTTCGAGTAAAGATAAACGTAATGCTACTTGTTCTGGCTCGGTTGCGTAGTATAAGTCAATGGCTTGTTTTAGTAAGTGAACATGTTTACGTAATTGTCCCTCTTCTTTAAACCACCAACCGTTCGTATCGTTAAAATATGGCATTTCCATGGTTAGACCTGTGTAACCAAGAACATGACAACCACAAACCATAGCTTCAACTGCTGGTAAATTGTGTGAATCCATAAAACCTGACACAATAAAGATATCACTTTCACGCATGGTTTTTAACGTGTCGTAGTGTTTAGAATTATGGATTTTTACAAACTCTACCTTATCAGCATACTCTGGATACATGCTTAAGAATAAAAACGGTAAGCTTCCAGTTTCACGTGGGCGTTTACGGTTATTGTAAATAAAGCTTACTTTACATTTAGGTTTACGTTTTTGCTGCATGCGAGCACTTGAGTCTGGCAAAGCTAAGATCGTCTCAGGGATAATTGTTGCCGGAGCAATAACTTTTTTAACTTTAAAAACGGTATCAAGATCCATTTTTAAGGTATCTTGCATGTATTGCATAATGTACTGACTAGCACAGAATAAACCTGCAAAACGGAACTGATTAAAGTCTTGCGCACTCTTAAAAGAGTAAGCTGTCCAGTGTACAGCTTGGTTAAAAACAATGAACTTTGGACGATCTGAATAGAAGTCATCCATCCAGTGACGCATATCACGATAAAACGGACCTTGAGATTCACCAACGATTACTAAATCGATTGGCGTGAGTTTAAGGTTCTCATTTAACATGTTTATCGGAATATCATCAGGGAAGTCTTGCAGTATCGCTCCAAAAGATTCATTAGGTAAATACATAATGCGAGCGTCAACGCCAACTTCACGTAATAAACGAATATGTTGTAGATAAACTAGATCTCCGCCCGTTACTGGTGGACTGGCTAAGAAAAAGTAAAAGCGAGATTTTACTTTTTCGTATTGCTCATTAAATCTAATAATCTCAACATCATTTTTAGCAATTTTTGGTTCCATAAATCAACCGAAGATTACGGATTAAGAGGAATGCCTGTTGCACGTAAGAGATTGATAAATCTATCACGTAATTGATCAGGACTAAATTGTAAACGTGCGTAATTAATACCCTGTTGCGCTAAAGGGTGTAAATAGTTAGCGTCTGTAGCTAAACCTTGTTGATATTGCACTAAATAGTGTTCAAGTTTTTTAGCTAATAATTCATAATTAGCTTCAGGAGTAAAATCTGTAACTTGATCTAAATTAGATAAGTTATCAAATTGCCCTCCAAAACCAATGACTACGCAGCCAGATTGTAAAGCTTCGGGTACTAAACTTGGAATTTCATTACCTAAATCCAAAGCAATGTATACGGCAGCTTGGTTTAGAGTTTTATGCAAATCTGAAATACGCCATTCAGCAACATCGACAAACTCAACTTGTTCGAATAATTCTGGATTATGTGTTGCCAATAAATACTTAATATTGTCGATACACATAAAGCGAATGCGCGTTTGCGAAAAACATACACGTAATTTTTTAGGTGCTACTTCAACCTCGGTTGCTAAGGTCGGTAAAACATTTATTAGAGGTTTATTGACAATATTGTCATACTTTTGCGTATAGGTGATAAAGCTTTGCGCTCCGGCTGTACCACGAATTAAGTAACCATCAAAGTTAAAACTCGCGATTTGGGCAAACGATTGCCAATTTTTATGTAAATCCATAATATTGTCAATATTCAGCACAAAGTGTAACTTAGCACCATTGCCAAAAGCGCGCGTATGTTGCGGAAAATGGGCAAAGCGATCTGGATATTGTGGGTTTTGTCCCATAACTATCATTTGCGCTTCAAGTTCGTGCTCACTAAAAGTTGCTTGCACGCCAAGTGCTTGTTTGAGTTTAACTAGATGTTCATACTTATGATCTTGGAATAGGAAGACATAATGACGTTCTGGATTATGTAAATCTAGCTGCTCTAAATCCGCAAAGGGTAAAGAACGACTCGGCGAAATTAAATGTGCCGATGATCCCTCAATATCGAGTAGATAAGCCGGCCAACCCAAACGCGCTAAATGTAGCGAGTAGTAAATTGTCGAAATATTTTCGTAAGTATGTTCAGTATTATCAGCAACAATAAAAATGCTTAATTTAGAATTAGCGTTATTAATACTTGCAGCTAATGACATAAAAAATTAATCCTGTGACGACTCTATAGCTTGAGCATAGCTAGCAAAAAAGTCTTGGTGAGCAGCATATACTTTATCAGCCCAAGCCTGACGTTTTTTGCCGCCATTGAGCAAACGAGTCTTAAAGCTATACCAGTTTTTCTTACGTACTAAAAACGGGTTAAGCACAGCTAAGTTTGTCGCGTAAGGTGCAGTTTTTTGATAGCGTTCAAGATTTTGGTAATTAATATCCTCTCCTAGATCTTGAATACTATAATCAACTGCACATAAAGCATATTTAAAAGTCGTAAAAAATTGATGTGCTAGTTGTTGATAGAAACTAGCAGGTTGACTTACAATTTGCTCTACACTATGGTTAGCAAAGAAATTGTAATAATCTTGAAATTCTTTATATGGGTGTTTAAAGGCCTTTTTATGACCCATAAAGTGAATAAATACAGGTAGATTTGCCTGTACTTGAGCTAATTTTGAAGGAGCTAATTCTACCTTATCCCATTTGTAATGGTAGAAAAAGTAACGTTGTGCCTCTAAACAGAACATTAAGTAGTTATACTTAACAGGTAATTGTACTTTATCATTTAAATGTACTGCATTTAGATAATCTTGATCAACGTTAGGCAAATAATCATTATAGTAATCAGGCATTAAATCTAACCAAAGATTAGAGTTTTGTGTTTTGCCTTTTGCTACAACACAATCTAAATCTATAAGTAATACTCCAGAATTGAAGTAATCATTCTTCTTGCCAAACTCGGCATTACGTAAAATTTCTAAAGGATGCTGACTAAAGCGCTTGTTCTTATGAAATTGTTCAAGATGATTATTCAAATCAGTACAAACTCCAAGGGATTTGCCTTGCATGTCCACTTGCTGTGGATCAAATAGTTCACTAAAATCAGCAAAACAACAAATATCTAAATCTAGATAAAGCACGCGTCCGGTATAACCAAATATAGGTAAGAATAGACGTAAATTTAGAGCTGAAGTTTTCGTATCTACCGGTAAGCCTGCATCTTTTTGTAATTCAAGGCTTACGTAGTGGAAGTTTATCTTTACTTGTGGATAGGCTGCAAAGGCTTGAGTAATTTGCGTAAACGCCTCTTGATGCGTACCAGGAACGATATTATGTAAGACAATTACCGTCATTGGCTGACGGTTAAATGCCACTAAGTTCTTTAACTGTGGCACGATCAGAGGGAAATTATTAATATCTGCTGTAAAAGCTATTTGCATAGGATACATGTTATTTACCTAATATAATTGGATAAATGCAAGATTTCCCTCCAGATTTCAATTAAAAATCCGTGAGTAAAATCGAATTTTACAGCCCTTATTATACTAGAAAACTCCTAGAGGCGGAGTGGTAAAGCAAAAGCACTGCTATCAAAGTCCTCAAACAGTAGTATCTGATGTAGTAATAACAACGAGAGTAAGTTATTGCACCATATCAAGAATTTGAGAGATCAATTAAACTTAAGTATCAATAAACCGAAGAAAACCCTAAAGTCTTACTTTAGGGTTTTCTTGGTTAAAAGCTTTAGTTAAAGCTATAATTAAAAGCTACATTTAAAAAGCTGTATATATTGCCAATTATTAAAGCAAATATATATTAAAGCAAATAGGTTTTTATCTAGCTTAAATTATTGTAGAACGAGAATACTTAAGCTTCAATATCTGCAAATAATGGTGTACTTAAGTAACGTTCAGCAGCAGATGGTAAGACTACCACAATCATTTTATCTTGGAATTCTGGTAGTTTAGCTAAGCGATATGCCACAGCAACCGCAGCACCTGAAGAAATGCCCGCAAGAATACCTTCTTTAGCCATTAGAGCTCGCGCTGTATCCATGGCAGTTTGAGAATCTACGGTTTCTACTCGATCAATTAAACTTAAGTCTAAGTTTTTCGGAATAAAGCCCGCACCAATCCCTTGGATTTTATGAGGAGCTGGTTTAGGTTCTTCACCACGTAAAGTTTGGCTAATCACCGGAGATTCACTTGGTTCTACTGCTACAGAGATAACGTTCTTACCTTGTGTTTGTTTAAGATAGCGACTAACACCGGTAATAGTACCACCTGTACCAACTCCTGCCACAATCACATCAACTTGCCCATCAGTGTCTTGCCAAATTTCAGGACCTGTTGTTTGTTCGTGAATTGCAGGGTTAGCTGGGTTTTCAAACTGACGTAAAATTACGTAACGTTCAGGATCTGAAGCAACAATTTCTTCAGCTTTTTCTACTGCGCCTTTCATCCCTTTAGCCCCTTCAGTTAACACAAGGTTAACCCCTAAGGCACGTAGTAAACGGCGACGTTCTAAACTCATAGTTTCGGGCATGGTTAAAGTAATTTTATAACCACGCGCAGCAGCTACATAAGCTAAAGCAATCCCTGTATTACCAGAGGTTGCGTCTACAATTTCAGCACCTGGTTTGAGTAAGCCATCTTTTTCAGCTTGCCAAACCATATTAGCACCAATACGGCATTTTACGCTAAAACTAGGGTTACGTCCTTCAATTTTTGCGACAACATTACCATTACCAAAATGTTTTAAACGCACTAAAGGAGTTTTACCAATAGCGTAAGAATTATCATCATAAATTTGTGTCATATTTATTTCCTGTAACTACAGAAACTAAATATATCTTTTCAGTCTCTTAATCATCTTAGCATATTAGAATAATTTTCGGGAGGATTTTAGTAACAGCTACTTTAGTTGTCTGGCTATAGGGTTATCCTGTTGCTTTATTGTCAGGTAGAGTAGTTGTTTGGGTTGTCTAGGTTGTCTGAAACTTGCAGTTTTATGCTTATATTTCCTAAGTTTAGATATAATAAAAGTAACCCCTAAAAATAGTACATTTATACATCTTACAAAGAGAGAAATCTATGCAAACCCAAACCAACCTTACAACTCAACCGTCCTCCCCAGCAGCAACAATTACAGAGCAAGAAGCTGTTTTTGTTGAGCAAATGTGGCAAGACTTACGTGCTGAAGCAACTTGCTTAGTACAGCAAGAACCCATTCTTGCAAGTTTCTTTCACGCTACTATACTTAAGCATGAGAATCTAGCCGGAGCACTAAGCTATATTCTGGCACACAAATTAGATAATCCTATTGTTTCGGCTATTAGTATTCGTGAGATTATTACCGAAGTATATGCTCAATATCCAGAGATCATTGTAGACGCTGCTTATGATATTCAAGCGGTATATCAACGAGATCCTGCCGTAGATTTACAATCTACTCCTCTACTTTATCTTAAAGGTTTTCATGCATTACAGAGTTATCGTGTAACTCATGCTCTGTGGCAACAAGGACGTAAATCTCTTGCACTCTTTTTACAAAACCAAATTTCGGTTAGTTTAGGAGTAGATATTCACCCAGCCGCGCGCATCGGTCATGGCGTAATGCTAGATCATGCAACCGGAATCGTGATTGGAGAAACTACCGTGATTGCTAATGACGTATCTCTATTACAAGGAGTAACTCTTGGCGGCACTGGTAAAGAATGTGGAGATCGTCATCCTAAGATTAATCAAGGTGTTATGATTGGTGCTGGAGCTAAGGTCTTAGGCAATATCCGCATTGGAGAAAACGTAAAAATTGGAGCTAATTCTGTAGTACTCAAAGAAGTACCTGATTACACAGTTGCGGCCGGAGTACCTGCGCGTATTATTAGTCAGCAACAACATACTAATGCTGCAGCGCAAATGGATCAGAATTTTATAGATCTATGGGAAAATATGAATATCTAACCCACTGGGATATAATGCAAATCTCATAACCTTCTGGTATAATATGCAAGCAAAAAATAGCATAGAGTAAATTTATGCTACAACCGTTTTTATGTAGGTTATAAGTTTGCAGTAAAGTAAATCGCATCAAACTTATAACAAGATCTTTAATTTAATTTTTTATTCCAGCAATGCTGGCAAGGACAACCATGAGCGTAGAACTCTTAAGAATCGCTAAACGTGCAGCTTTTGCAGCAGCAGAAGTGTTACGTGAAGGTTACCACCATCGTAATCATTTAGTGGTAGAAGCAAAAGGTATTAACGATTATGTAAGTAACATCGATCGTGAAGCTGAAGAGCGTGCGATTGCAGAAATTAAACGCGCTCGTCCAAAAGACTTTATTGTTGCAGAAGAAACTGCTGATAAATTTCGCTCAAGAAAACATAAAGCTCAAGGTGCTACTACATGGATTATTGATCCTCTAGATGGTACACGTAACTTTATTATGGGCAACCCTCATTTTGCTGTAAGCATTGCCGCGATGCAAAATGGTGAAATCGTAGCAGCAGTAGTATTTAATCCGATTTCAGATGAATTATATACTGCGGTTAAAGGTGGTGGTGCATTCTGTAATGATCGCCGTTTACGTTTAACAACTTCACCATCAAGCTTAGAAGGTAAAGTACTAACTACCGGTTATGCCTTCAAAGAACCAAAACGCCTAGAGCGTCAATTAGCAGTATTACCAGCTTTATTTGACGCAGGGATGGCTGATATTCGTCGTTATGGTTCAGCAGCATTAGATTTATGTTACGTAGCTGCTGGTCGTTTTGATGGTTATTTTGAAGAATGCGTTAAACCTTGGGATATTGCTGCAGGAGCTTTAATTGCTCGTGAAGCTAAAGCTTTAGTAGTTGATTTCCAAGGTGGTGACAACTACTTAGAAACAGAAGAAGTTATTGCCGGTAAAGCAGCCGTAGTACGTGAAGTTGCACAAGTAATTCACCGTATTACCCAAGCGCAGAAAAAAGCAGCTGCGGTTTTAAACGATAAGCAATAAAAAATATAAGCGGAAAAATATTGATTAGTAATAGCAGATCAGACCTATACTACAATCGTCAATAATTTCCCAAACTTAAATATCTTAGAGCCCATAAGGAATACCTTATGGGCTCTTAAGTTATGTGCTCTTAAACTATTAAGAAAATCTTATTTCTTACAGACTACTCGTCTAAACCACCTAAAGCACGACGGAAGTAATAAGCCGCAGCACCGATTAAACCTGCGTCTGCACCATGTTGGGCTTTATATAAGCGTGCATGGTATTGTTCTGGCATTGAAGCAATAGCTTTCTCTACTTGGCTAATAAAGTTGGTATGTAAAGCTACTGAACCACCTAAGAAGAAATCTTGAATATCGTAAGAGATGACAATGTTAGCAATCATTTGGGCAATCGCTTCAACTGCACCTTTGACAATAGCATCACATTCAGGATCACCAGCTTCTTGTCCCTCAAACACTTCTTTAGTAGTTAGAGGTTTTTCCCAAGATTTAGTTGCTGCTGCAATGGCTGTACCTGAAGCAATATCTTCAACAATCGCATAATCACCCCAAATTTGTTTTACCGCAGATGGAGTTTTAATAAGCATATGTCCAATGTGACCTGCACGACTTGCTGCGCCTAAGAGGATATCATCTTGCAGAATAAAACCACCACCTACACCTGTAGATACGGTAATAAAACACATATTTGGGATTTGCGCTGTACAGTATTCAGCATAAGTTGCTGCTTGCGCATCGTTAAGAGCAACTACAGGTTTACCACCTGAAATGCGCTCAAACATTTCATTAAACTTAAAGTTATCTAAATAACCAATCGAAGTTTTAGTTAAGCAGGTAAAAATACCTTTATTTACAATCCCTGCTGTACCTATAGCAATGGCAACATAATCATTCGGATTATACTCTGCTAAAACTTGCACAAAGAATTCTTCGAACGTTTGTTCGGTGTGATCGTTTTTAGAAGCAAATTGTTTACGCTCTGTAATGTTTAAATTGTTATCAATTAGGGCTGAAGCTACTTTAGTGCCCCCAATATCTATAGCAAGAACTTTCATAGAAGTTTCCTTTACGGCATGAGCAAATATGTATTATTTGTTAATGCTTCAAAGCTCTAGCTAGTCAGGGAATCAGCTTTAAAGCATTATTAACAAGCTTGAAGATAACAAATATCTTGGCACGACTTGGAACTAGCTTTAACTGCCTTAAATAGTCAAGTTAGTGCTAATTTTATTATAACTTGTCAGAGTTAGAACTGCTGGGATTTATGCACAAGCAACGATATTATCCAATCTTGCTATTGTCTTAGATCATTCTTAGGTTCTTCCATTATTAGCCCTCTCATTCTTAAGTTTTATCACTCATTCTTTGCTTTTCTAATTCTTAGACTCTCTAATTCTTAGATTTTCATTCTTTGCTTCTCTATCGGAGAGTTGTATAGAAAAAATGTGAAAACATAATAAATATCATTCTATATTTGTTAATCTATGATTTTTCTTACTTTCTTAGGTAAGCTTAAATCCTCCTTTGCTTTTCTATATCCAGAGCGCTTAAAAATAGAGCTATATTTGCTTAAAAATCCGCTGCAATTAATCACATCTTACTCTAAATCAATTCTCAAACATGCCATAAAAACCGCTATTCTTGACTTGCCTTACAGGTTATTGTGAATTTTCACAAGCATTTCACAAATACCTTTTTACGTTTCACAACCAGTAACAACCTACTTAACTCAAAATAAAAACCAAGATATTTCATAGGGTTAATAAAGAGAATTTAATTCTTGGCCCTAACATTCACCTACCATAACTAAGGAAATTATGTTAACTAGTTCAATACTTTGTGACATTTTTTACATAATTTTGTGAACTTATAAGCAATTTTTTGCTACAATAACAGCAGAAAAGACAAGAAATTAAGCTTAGAAAAACAAACGCTTTTTAGGTACAAGCTACTCTTCACAAGCTTAGATTTTATTACTTGTGATTATGTACTTATTACATCTATTTGTCATTCTTTGTTTTTCATCATGAGTTCTTAATTCTTGCAACCAGTTTCTCAATTAAAACTTAAGCTCTGCCTTAAGTTCTTATCTGCAAAGACTTCTATATCAAGTTGTCTGTCGAGGTAGATCCTCCAAGGATAGTTTTATCATGGATTGAAGTATTACTTCTCCATGCAGATTATTCGGGGATGTCACTTTGCTTACTCTTATATAGGCACTAGTGTTTAGGTGCCTAGATAGCAAAACTTCAACTTCACTCTCTTTTTATGGGAAGCAAAGTGACTAACCGATGCAAGAGGTGCTACGTCTTTGCAGGTAATGTTTGATTTTTTACCGCGATCTTAGGGCGCAAGGTTCGTTTTCCAACCTTTGCGAAAATATAGCTCTTAGTTAGTAGCTTTGTTAGCAGCTTGGAGCATTGCAACAAGGCAAAACTACATAACTTGGAATTTACGTATGATACCTGCAGAAAGACAGAAAAAAATTCTTGAGTTAATTGCCACTCATCAGATTATTAGCATTACGCAATTAGTCGAAGAAATTGGCGTTTCTCATATGACAATCCGTCGTGATATTAAAGCTCTAGAAGCCATGGGACAGGTCGTACCTATCTCTGGTGGAGTACAGCTTATTGAACGTCTGATTAATGAGCCAACTCACGATGATAAATCTTTACTGCATCCCGAAGAAAAAGCCGCAATCGGTGCTAAAGCTGCCGAATTTGTGCCTGAACGTGGGACAGTGTTTTTAGATGCAGGTACAACTACTTATGAAATCGCGCGTCATATTAAAGACTACGCTGATTTATTAGTAGTAACAAACGACTTTGAAATTGCTCGCTGGTTAATGCGTCACGGACGTTGTAAGCTTATGCATACTGGTGGTACAGTTAATAAAGATAGCTATTCTTCAGTAGGGGAATTAGCTGCTCGCTTTATTAAAAACATTAGTATCGATGTAGCTTTCTTATCAGCTTCTTCATGGTCGAGCGAAGGTACAACTACTCCAGATGAAAGTAAGATTATTGTAAAAAATGCCATTATTAAATCAGCGCGTTCTAAAATCTTAGTTTCAGATTCATCTAAATACGGTAAAGTAGCTACCTTTACAATTACCGATCTTTCGGTATTTAACGTAATTATTACCGATAAAAACTTACAGAAAAAATCACAAGCAATGATCGATAAACGAGGAGTAACAGTAATTCTTGCTTAAGATCTTATGAAGATAATTCTTAAGAGATTTCTTAAGAGATTATCCAAGATCGATATAAAGATCCATATTTAAATTCCCCTATGTTTATTACAGATAATAAAGCAATGAACTATTGCAATGCTTAACTATTTTTTAAGAAGTCTAGGGTATTACCCTAGACTTCTTTGCGTTGTGAAACAGAATTTAGCCACTTGTTAAAAACTGTTATAATAGAGACAAAAACTTTTTATAGTGAGATTGATTTATATGCAAGAAGTTAAGATTCAAGACAAGATTATTGTCGCTAACGATCGTCCGTTTGTATTATTTGGTGGGATCAACGTACTCGAAGATTTAGATTTTGCTCGTCGTGCGGTTGAAACCTACTTAGAAATCACACAAAAACTTAACATCCCTTACGTATTTAAAGCTTCATTTGATAAAGCTAACCGTTCATCAATTCATTCATACCGCGGTCCGGGTATGGAGCAAGGTTTAGAGATCTTTGCAGCCTTAAAACGTGAGTTTGATAACGTGGCAATTATTACAGATGTACATACTGAAGAACAATGTATACCTGTAGCCTCTGTTGTAGACGTGATTCAACTACCAGCATTCCTAGCTCGTCAAACTGACCTTGTAGAAGCTATGGCACGTACTGGTGCGGTAATTAACATTAAAAAACCACAATTTATTAGCCCTGCGCAAGTTAAAAACATTGTAGAAAAATTCAGAGAGTGCGGCAATGATCAGTTAATTCTATGCGAACGTGGTACGAATTTTGGTTATGACAACCTTGTAGTTGACATGTTAGGTTTTACTACCATGAAAGAAGTATCTGGCAATGCTCCAGTAATCTTTGATGTAACTCATAGTTTACAATGTCGTGATCCTATGGGTGCAGCTTCAGGTGGTCGTGGTAAACAAGCTTTAGAATTAGCTCGCGCAGGGATGGCAACTGGTCTAGCGGGTCTTTTCATGGAAGCGCATCCAAATCCAGCACAAGCTAAATGTGATGGTCCATCAGCAACACCATTTAGTGACCTACCAGAATTCTTAAGTCAAATTAAACAACTTGATGATTTAGTAAAAAGATTTAACAAATAAGTCTTAAAACCAAGCTTGCAAATCATTTACCTCGCGAACAAGCACTAACCTTGAGTTCGTGCTTGTTCTCATATTCACTAGCCCTAAGCTAATAACTGGAGAACTAATATGAATCCTTTAAATATCGTTTTCCTTGATGCTCTGCATTATCCCCCAAACTATCAAATTAAAAAACCTAATTTCCCTCATACTTGGACAGCTTACCCTGTAACTAAAGCAGATCAAGTATTTGAACGTTCTAAAGACGCTGATATCTTAATTGCTTCAAAAGTAATTTTAGATCGCGCTATGTTAAAACGTCTTGCTGACAATGGTAAATTACGTTTAGTGCAAATCCCTGCAACTGGTACAAATAACGTTGACCTTGAAGCAGCAAAAGAATTTGGCATTACCGTACAAAACGTTGAAGGCTATTCTTCAAATTCGGTTGCAGAACACGTGATTGCGTTTATCTTTGCCATGGCAAGAAGCTTCCATGGTTGGTCGCGCGATCAATTATCAGCTAACTGGACACAACAAGAAATCTTTACTTACTACGACTACCCAATTTATGACGTAGCTGGTAAAACTCTAACTATTGTTGGTCGTGGTAATATTGGTAACTTAGTAGCTGAAAAAGCGCAAGCTCTAGGCATGCGTGTTCTATTTGCTGAACGTCATGACGCTGATGAATTACGTCAAGGTTATACTGAATTCCGTCAAGCGATTGGTCAAGCAGACTTTATTACCTTACACTGTCCATTAACTCCATCTACTACTGAATTAGTTAACGATCAATTCTTACGTTTAATGAAACGTACTGCTTTCTTAATTAATACCGGTCGTGGTGGTTTAATTAACGAAAAAGATCTAGCAAACGCTCTTAAAGATCGTCGCATTGGCGGTGCTGCTCTAGACGTATTAAGTTTAGAACCGCCTACAATGGACAACCCATTAGTACAAGCAGGTCTTGACGCTTATAACCTCTTTATTACCCCACACAATGCCTTTGCCGGTCAACAATCATTACGTACTCTTGCGGATTTAATGATTGATCGCATTGATACCTTTGTAGCGCAAAACTACAAATTCTAAGCTTAAAGACATTAAGCAGATTAGTCTAGCGCAAGATTCTCTAATCCTAGTACCAAATCTGTAATATGCGCATTTGCTCGTAAAAGGACGAGTGCAATTCTTGCAATTATTGCAATTCTTATAAATAGCAAAAACTCCCCTGTAATCCAGGGGAGTTTTTGCTACTTATATTTTAGAGTTCTCGCAAACTAAATAACCAGTCTGAAGCTTTAAGCTGACGCCCAAAGTAACTTTTAATTAGACGAGCGGTAAACTCTGAAGTAGTATTATTTAACACTTCATAAGTATTACCTAAATCTTCAATTACTCCATCTTGGAGAATCATTACGCGATTAGTTACATGTTTTATGATTCCTAGATCGGCAGTAATTAAAATAACCGTATGTCCAAGTTCTTGTAAGCGCAGAATAATGTTAATCAGCACTCCCTTAAACGATAAGTCGCACGTGGCAAAAATATCATCAATAATAATGATCTCCGGACTTAAGATTAAGGAATGGGCTAAGGCTACTAAAGATTGCTCTTGCGCATTTAAGCGACCTAAGTACTTAGCGGCTAAAATCGCTGGAGCATTAATTAAACCTAAGACGTTATGAATAATTTCAGGATAAAACTGACGATCTATACCAGCCATTTCTAACGGTAAAGATAAAAACTCATTTACGTCTACAGGCAGAATAAAGTCTTCGACTAGGGAAGTTTTAGCAATGCGAATATGTTCACGACGAAACTTCACATCTCCAAAAGCAAGCTCGCGCCCTTGATAAGCTATATGTCCACCGTCAGGCTTAATTGCTCCAACTAACATATTCGCTAAGGTCGACTTACCACACGAGTTATGTCCTGTAATACCAAAGATTTCTCCTTGATGCACTTTAAAACTTACTTTATCGACTACTAGATGCTTTTTACTAAAAAACTTAGCATCACGATAGAATTTGGATAAGTGATTTACTTCTAAAATTACCGGAGTTTTTTCTTTCATCTTAATCCTCGATAATTGAAGTTTGTTGTTTTATTTGCTCACGTAAATCACGCATTTTCTCTACTTGTGTTGGAGAAAGGTAATCGACAGGGAAATGACAAGCAAATTCACTATAGTTAGTTTCGCGATCTTTTACAAAAGGAGGGCATTGCATGCACTCACGTTGCGCAAATTCACATCTTGGTCCAAAACGACAACCTACAGGAATATTATCTAATTCAGGCAACTCACCTGGGATTTCATAGAGTGGAGTTTTATAAATTAACTTACTACTCGTAAAATCCGGTAAAGATTGTAAGAACAGGCGTGTGTAAGGATGATGAGCATAATCTAATAAACGTTGATTAATATCATCTACATTGGTAAAACGTTCAACGATTTGCCCAAAATATAGAATATGAGCACTAGTTACTAAATGCTTAACTGTTAAAAAGTTATTCGACAGGTACAGAATAGTCTTGTTAAAGTTAGCATTTAAACGCTTAAGTAAACTTTGTACGCGCTGCGTTGAAATGGCATTAAGACCTGTAGTCGGTTCATCTGCGATTAAGAAAACCGGATCAGCAACAATAGTCATGGCAATCGACATTAAGTGTTGTTCGGTTTGCGATAGATCAGCAAAGTAGCTATTGAGCAGTGGATCTGGATCTTTAATCCCCATGCGGGTTAAGAGATCTTCGAGCTCTTTATATTGCTTACGTTTTTTATGCCACTTAAAACCACACCAACGCTTGGACAGGTTCATGCGGTGAATAATTTGTGGACCGATCTTTACCGAAGGGTCGATGACATTACTTGGATCTTGATCGATAACGCCCACTAATTGGGCTAAGCGTTTAGTATCCAGCGTATGGGTGTCTTTGAGTAACTCTTCACCATCAAAGCGAAAACTCTTACAGGTGATTTTCCAACTTTGGCGAATCGCTCCTCCAAGAATGCGTGCTATTACCGACTTACCAGAACCTGTTTCACCAATTAAACCCACAAACTCACCAGCTTGCACATTAAGCGAGAAATTATCGACTAGCGGAATAGCATTGCCAGTCGCTGGATCTTCAATATGTACTGTTAAATTACTTATTTCCAATAGAGCCATGGGTACTATTCCCAGTTAATAATTTAGGAGAAAAGATTTTTACTCTTCTCCTAGCGATAAAACAATTAATAAAAGCTAAACGCCATACAGCAACTTCATTGCAAATATACAGTTACAACATTACAACTATACAACTACATCGCAACCATATTGCGTCTAAATTGCAACCTATCCAATAACTTACTATAACTACATTGTAACTATGCAGTAGCTTACTGCAACTACATTACAACTATTAGTAACTTACTGTAACGACCAAGCAGCTATTACTCAACTACAAATTACTTGTAGATTGGGCAATAAATTGCTCTTGGCGTTTTTGGCGTTTCCCGTGTTGCATTAAGTCAATACGTTCAGTTACCAGACGTTCAGCCACTCTAAAACTCACAAAAGCCGCATAAAGAATAACTGATACTAGTGCTGTTACTACGAACAAGGTATAAGGGTTCATATCACGATGTACCCATGCTTGGTAGATTACGTTTCCCCAATATACCGAAGTAGGATTAATGCCTAGTTGTAACACCCCAATTAAGATTAGTTCAGTTACAACTAAAATTAACGTACGACGTAGAATACGGAAAATATTCGGCATTAAGAGTGGTAAGAGCACTAAGCGTACTATGTGCTTGAACGTTGCTCCATCTAGCATCAGATTTTTAACTAAAGATTTAGTCATAATCTGCACTACATCACGATAGAGCGCGTAATACGAAAGGATCATGGCATGCAGTAATACCGACATCCCTGCAATAAAAATCGTCGGGCCAAAAAGAGCACTTAAGACAAAATAGTAAAATAACGGCACAAACATAATTAAAGGTGCACTTAATTTACTAATAAACGAGTTCTTCCCTATGTAGTAGCCCATAATAATGGCTAATGGCATTACCAATAAAGCAACAATTAACACTACTACAAGAGAAATTAAGAAGCTCTTATTGATCCCTAATAAGAACACATCTAAGAGATCGCGTCCATAAATATCGGTTCCTAATAAGTGATTATAAGACTCAAAAGGAAAAACGACCTCTTGGGGATTAACTACATGTAAATCACTCGGAAAGGAAATCAACCATGGTCCAAGCAGTGAGTAAAAACTTACAACTAGCATAATGATAAAACATGCCATTTCATGCACGGTAATAATCTTCTGACTAGTTCCATGGCGATGCCAATATTTACGAAAGTGGGTTACAGGATTAAAGAGAGTTAAACTTTTATCCCAGAGTTTACTAATCGACTTCATACGGCAACTCCTTATATTTATGTGGATCATAACTCGCAGCAAATAAGTTAAATGCCGCTTGGGTTAAGATCATGGTTGCTCCAACTAAGAAGACGATCACTCCTATTTCAAAGGTGTACTTATCACGATGTTGTAAAAGGGTGATAAATAAACTTCCTACACCACGCCAGTTAAATAAATACTCTAAACATCCTACGAAAAAGAAAAACGTTGAGAGGATTACCGGCAACTCTTTACATAGAGTAGGGATTAGACGATGGAGTACCATTACTAACATAATACGTGGACTCGACCAAGTTTTAAGTACGGCTTTTACGTAGTTGTAACTTAATACTTGATTGGTTGCTCGCGCTACAATAATAAACGTATTAGGGAGAATATAGTACGAACAAGTAGCCGCAATGGCTAAGAAGTTTAAAAGAAAAGATAAACGTGAACCACTAATGCCTTCACCGGTAATAATTAACCATAAACGACTACTCGAAAACACACCATAGTTAGCATCATCGAGCACTTGGAGCGTTGTCCCCATACTATCGTTAAAGACTTGGTTAAAAAGCAAGGGTAAAGCAATAAAAGGTACTATACGTACGTAGATAAAAAAGTTATAAATCCATTTAGCTAAACGCGGTCGTTTAAGCGTAAAGGTTACTAAAACTAAAGAAATTAATAAACTTACAATGGTTGAAACTAATACTAACTCTAAGGTAGTAAGTAAAAGTTTAGCTATTTGCAAAGTGTACATAGGGTGGTAGAAAAAGTACGAACTCGTAAACGTACTATATATAAATCGCCACCAGCTATCTAAGCTTAACGAAATATAAGGATTATCCCACACCGCAATTAAAAAACCGAGGACACTTAAAGCAATTAACCAAAAACCAATTGCAATACATCGTTCAAAAATGCGAGTTAATAAAATCATACTGTAAACATGCGAAATTAGGGAGAGCTTAAAGCTCGATTGCAAGTCTGTTTATCACTGCTAATGCTTAAAAACTACTTGAAGTAGCGCTTAAATTTACTTTAAGTCTTTTTTTTCGTAAAAGGTAGGTGTTTGGCTATTTATGTATTTATGCAATACATATATAAACAGCATTAGCACTGATAAACACGCTTGAAACAAACAGTTAGGTTGAAACCAAACTTACCGCCTAGAGCAATCAAGATACAGTATATTTTTAGTGGTATTTACTTATACTGAGTTATTTAATTGAACAGTATTTTTACTCAAACGAAGGATGTAAGTTTATTAACTTAATTTCTCGTTGCACAGTTACACAATTGTCTAGTTGTGTTGTCGTCTAGTTATGTATTTGCTAGTTGACTGACAGAGTAAAATCTCCTCTATTATACAACGAGCAATAAACACCTGCTCATAAACTCAAATTTTAAAGCCTAGGCTCAATGAGCCTAGGCTTGCTAATTTAGTAAGCTTTACGTCAACTGTGAAAGTTTGCGTGGTTTGAATATATTGAAATAGAAAAAACTAAATTAGCGTAAAGCTTCTAAGAAAAAATTGCTTAAGCTTTAGCTTTAGCAGCAGCTTTAATAATTGCCGCAAAACCAGCAGCTTGTAATGCTGCACCACCTACTAATGCACCATCGATATCTGGTTGTGCAAATAATTCAGCAGCATTTGAATCTTTAACTGAACCACCGTATTGGATGATTGTTTGTTCAGCTACAGCTTTATCAGCTTGTGCTAAGTGAGCACGGATAAATGCGTGTACTGCTTGTGCTTGTTCTGGAGTAGCAGTTTTACCTGTACCAATCGCCCATACTGGTTCGTAAGCGATTACTGCACCGTTGAATGCTTCGATACCACAGTGGTTGATTACTGCGTCGATTTGTTTAGCCACTACAGCGTTAGTTTGACCAGCTTCGTTTTCAGCTTCAGTTTCACCAACACATAATACTGGTACTAAACCAGCTTTTTTAATTACTGCAAATTTCTCAGCAATGTAAGCATCACTTTCTTGGTGATATTGACGACGCTCTGAGTGACCGATAATAATGTATTTAGCGCCACAATCTTTTAACATTTCAATCGAAGTTTCACCAGTGTATGCACCTGAAGTGTGAACATCTACGTTTTGTGCGCCAGTTTTAATTTGTGAACCCGCAACTAAATCACTTGCTAGTGCTAAGTAAACTTCTGGAGTAGCTACAGCTACGTCACATGCAGGACTATCAGCTAATTCTGCTTTTAATGCAGTTAATAATTCTGTTGTGAAAGCTTTAGTACCGTTTAATTTCCAGTTACCCATTACTAGTGGACGACGTTTTGTTGACATGAGTCTGCTCCTAAATTAATAAAAACTTTGGCGTTATTATATCATGAGGCTCACTAGATTTACCGCTTTGCACAGATATTTATCAACTACTTAACTAATAGCAAAATTTTGTGCATGCACCAACAAATACCTCTAAATAATTTTGGTAAGATTGACAAACTTCGGTATACTATAGTTTTGTGATTTATCGCGAACTTTTGTGAAATCTCGTGAGCTTTTAGCGCACAAAAAATTATCACCTCGCGTAATTTTTTCAGATCTTCACAAATCTAAAATTGTCGCAAATTAATTGCAGCAGTGCAAAATTTTTTCTTTATAATACGCAAGTTAAGATTTTAGTATTAGTCTCTAAAATAACCCTAGCTTTCACTCAATAATAGGGAGTATTAGCTATGGTTTTAATAAAATTAACTATAGTTGTTGTGAAATTGTAATTATTGTTTTTCGAAATCTATAACTATCATTTTTGAAAATCTATAGCTATCGTTTTTGGAAATCAGGTTATGGATTTTATAAAGTCAACGATGATTTTAAAACTGACTATGGTTTTTATAAATCCAATAATGATTTTTTACCGTCTATAGTTTTAATAAATGCAGTTATCTTTTACCCTGCTATGGTTAACTTAAATATAATTTATAGACTAATACTTACTTGTTAATTGTTGTCTAACCCGATTTTCTATGCAAACCCAACGTAACTTTATTACGCCTTGGCGTCTTTATTGGTTTATCGCCGGTACGCTATTTGGAATTATTGTCATGGTAGTTCCGCTTACCTTTCAGAGCGCGTCTGGTGAATCATCAATCGATACTATTACTTTCTACTACATAAAACAAGTAATGGCATATTTTGGCATGCAGACCTTTATCTACTTGATAACCGGTATTTGTGTGCTTTCAAGTATTAGTAGTTTAATCTACTATATTTTCCGTCCTACATGGTTACTTAAACGTCCGCTCTTACATAAATTAGCTGCAGTTAATTTTATGGATTTAGTGTTTCGTTTAATTGGGACTGCCATTGCTTTAATGGTCGTTACTCATACAGGTCCCGAGTTCTTAATTAATAAAGACACTGGCGGCACCATGGTAGAGCAAGCAACGCAATTAGCGATCTTAGTTGCTCCGATCCTCTTTTTCCAAACCTTTATTTTAGAGTTTGGTTTTATGGAGTTTTTAGGGACGCTAATCGGTTTTACCTTACGTCCGCTGTTTAAAATCAGCCCTTTAGCTTCGGTGAGTTTACTCTCGGCTTGGTTAGTACCTGGTAATGCTGCTGTAATCTCTTCGAAACAACTTTATGATGAAGGTTACTTTACGCACAAAGAAGCCGTAATTATTTCTACTACTTTTGCTATTTCTTCCATTGGTTGGATAGTAGTTATCTGTACTTACCTTGGCTTAATGGATTACTTCTGGACGTTCTTTGGTACTCTTACTTTTGTGGGCGTAGTCATGGGAGCGATTTGTGTGCGTATCTACCCTCTAAATCGTTACCAAGATTTATACATTAATGGCACAAACACTTCTCCGCAAGCCGAAGACTTTACTGCCGGACAAAAAGCTCCAGTTGCCGCTAAAAACTCGGATAAAGTTTACCATAGCGTATGGGCTAAAGCCTTTAACTTAGCATGTAAACGCTTAAGTCAAATTCGCCAAAAGAACTTTACCAATAAGTTCCCGAGCATGTTAATGTACATGTTCAATTTAACACCAGTAATTATTTGTTGGGGTACAATTGCTTTATGCTTAGTTACTTTCTTCCCAACCTTCTTTAATTACTTCTCTGCTCCTTTTGCTTGGTTAATGGAGTTACTAGGGATTAGTAATCAACATGCGCATCAAGCAGCGCCTCTAATTGTGGCTAGCTTTGCAGATAACTATTTACCTATTGCTCTACTGCCATCAATTAGCGAGCCAACTTTACAATTAAAATTTATTATTGGTATTTTAAGTATTTTGCAATTAATTTATCTTTCTGAAATCGGGATTCTTTTAATGCAAAATAAACTAACACGTAACTTCTGGGATATCTTAATTATCTTTATTGAACGTACGGTTATTGCTTTAGTTTTAACTACCATTATTAGCCATTTTATTTTTAAGTAGATATCTCATAAACAAGGAAAGCCTCTAGCGTTTGCTAGAGGCTTTCCTTGTTTTGAATTTCTCGTAATCCTGTTTAACAATAATAGTGTAACAGATATAGTTAGCAATAGTAGCGTAATAGCTACAGTTAGCAATAGTAGTGTAACAACAGCTAAACAACTACTGTTAAACAACTAATATTATTTAAAAACTGCAGTTAAATCTATTAACCACGAGTACGTACTGAACGATTACGTACGTGGGTATTTAATGGAGCTGCTAAACGTTGCGCAAATACTTGTTGGTGTTGCGCAATAATTTCTGGAGTTGCAGAAATTGTTTGATAGAAAATTACAGGTTCTAAGTAAGTCATACCTACATAGTAAGCAGAAGCTTCTAGTGATGAAAGAATATCAGCACCTGTTCTACGAATTAGACCATCTAATTGGTAAGTTGTTTCCATACCACCTGCAGCAGTAACTACTAAGAACTCTTTATCTTGTAGAGCATAACCTTCAGGTCCAAATGCCCAGTTAAACTCCCACACGCTGTTCATGTACTCTTTTAATAATGGAGTTAAGTTGAACCAGTGCACAGGGAATAGGTACACAATACGATCAGCAGCTTCATGTGCTGCTTTTTCAGCCGCTACATCAATATTACCATGAGTATAAAGCTAATCGATCATACGCACTTCAACATCTGGAGTTTGACGTGCTGTATCTACTAGGGCTTTGATTACTTGTGAGTTAGCATAATATGGGTGTGAAGCAATTACTAAAGTTTTCATATGATAAGATCCTTGAGGCAAAGGAGTAAAAGCGCCTTGAGATTTCTTTCTCTGTAGTTGATTATTGAAGTTTTGCCATAACTACTTAAGTTCTACTTAAGCAGATGCTAAAGGCGCTTTTACTACCAAGTTAAAATTAAATTTCTCTTACCTGCATATTATAAAGAAACAACTAATGAGGAAAAAGAGCTTTTAATTCATTTCTGTTATGCCATCCATTCACAAATGAACCATCTTATTCTTAAGTTTTTACTCCAAAACGCTAGTGTACGATAGTAAAATTCAGTATAATAGAGAATACTTTTTTTCACGCTTATAGTCTAATGCTTATGCGCCAAATAACTGATTTAAAGCTCATTTACTCCTTTATTCATGCCGCAGAAACAGGTAGCTTTACTCGCGCTGCTGATATCTTAGGCATAACTCCATCTGGAGTGTCAAAAAATATTAATGTCCTTGAAGAACATTTAGGGGTACGATTATTTAATCGTACTACGCGCAGTTCAAGTCTAACCCTTGAGGGTAAAAACTATCTTGCTTCGATTAAACCTTTAATTGGGCAATTCGAAACCGTTAACACTTCACTACTAGAAAACTCACCCGAACAAGCAGGGATTATTCGTTTTTCGGTAGCTCCAGATTTTTATCGTATCTTTATTGAACCTATTACCAGCGAGTACTTACTACAAAATCCGCAAGTAAGTTTAGATGTAGATTGCACAACCAAAATAATTGACTTTGTGCAAGATGGTATGGATTTTGTAATTCGTGGTGGTAATATTCAAGACTCGAACTTAATCAGTCGTAAGCTATTTAGCTTTGGTATGCTGCTCGTTGCTAGTCCAGAATACTTAGCTAAATACGGAACTCCTACGCAACCTAGTGACTTGGCTAACCATCGCATTATTATGGCACGCTACGGTTATGACGAATTAGAATACCCAATGTTTACCAATGCTAAAGGTAAAGGTGAGATTTGTCGTTTAGGACAACATGTGATGATTAGTTCTGAACCTAATTCTTTACTAGCAGCGGCGATACGTGGATTAGGCATTTTCTATACGAGCAAGCTGCAAGCTAAACCAGCTCTAGACAATGGCTCATTAGTCGAAGTACTACCAGATCATGTCTATCGTGGTAATTATAATTTAGTGATTCAATATCCTCATCGTACTCATTTAGCTCCGCGCGTGAAAAATCTAATTGATGTCCTCTATGCTAAGTTACATACCAATGAGGTTTGTTAAAAGTAGTCACTAACTTCGACTACTAACATCTACCACTAAGAGCTACCAGTTAAAATCTACAGTTATTTTTTTAGACAATCAAACCAAATTAAACCGAATTAAACCGAATCAAACAAAATCTGAAAAAGCAAGTTTCAAAACTTCAGAGCTTAAGCAGTTAACGGAATCTCATCCTCGCAACCTGCACAATCCTTACAACCATAAGCCAAACTTAACTTACACTCGCCCTCTTATTATGGCAACTACGCAACTTGATGATATTAAAATTATCCGCTCATTTTTAACTGCGGCTAATACCGGTAGTTTCACTAAAGCTGCTGAAGCTTTAAGTTTAACTCCCTCAGCGGTCTCTAAAAATGTTTCCGCTTTAGAGAAATCTTTAGGGGTTCGTCTCTTTAATCGTACTACTCGTAGTCTTAGTCTTACTGCCGAAGGCTTAGAATATAGCCGTCAAGCGCAAGCGGCTTTAGATCTACTTTTACAAGCAGGAGAATCATTACGCTTTGCTAATGCTGAACCTGTAGGTAAAGTACGTATTTCCTTACCAGTAGATATTGGACATCTTTATGTAATCCCATTCTTAGAAGATTTTAAAGCTAAACATCCCCAAATTAACTTTGAACTAGATTTCGAAAACCGCATTATTGACTTTGTCTCTGACGGTTTTGACTTTGTTATTCGTGGGGGTACAATTACCGATACGTCTCTTATTGCCCGTCGTCTGGGGAAAATGGAATTATCCCTAATGGCAAGCCCTAAATACCTAGCAGCTCGCGGCACTCCGCAAAGTCCTGCTGATTTTAGTAAGCATGATTTTATTTTACGTAAATTTGCTTCGGGGAAAATTGTTTACCCGCAAATTAAACAAGAAGATGGCGCTGGCTATATTGCCCATGAAGTTCCTAATCCGTTCTTACTAGTATCAGATCCTTATGCTTGCATTATTGCCGCTCTAAGTTCGATTGGTATTACTTACAATGCTAAGCACCTTGCTAAAGAGTTCTTAGCTACAGGACAACTGGTTGAAATCATGCCTGAACAAAACTATTCTGGGCATTTTGAGTTAACTATTCAGTATCCTCACCGTTCATACTTAGCGCCACGCGTACGTTTAGTAATTGATTACTTAGTACAGCGTTTTGCTGAAGTAGCTGAATTACATCAAGACGGTAAAAAGTGATACACCCCAAAATAATCTAAACAATAATCT
>NZ_NRJG01000179.1 GCF_003585935.1 Psittacicella hinzii | reverse complement strand
TTCTTAGATTACTAAGTACTAACTTGTAGATAAAAAACTTAGGGATTTTGTAGGAAATAAGTCAGTTAAAGCTTTAGTGTGTTATAATTAAGCTAACTCTACATGTTAGCGTTAACATTTAAAGTACATAGGAAATTTTATAATGAGAAGAGCGGTTGTAACTGGAATCGGCATTATTTCTTGTATTGGAAATAATAAAGAGGAAGTTTTAAATAGCTTACGAGAAGGAAAATCTGGCATTGTACATATGCCTGAATTTGCTGAAGTGGGTATGAGAAGTCATGTTGCTGGTAAAGTGCAAAACTTCGATGCTAATGATTTCATTGACCGCAAGCAATTACGTTTTATGTCTGAAAGCAGTCAATATGCTTTTGTTGCAATGCAACAAGCTATTGCAGACGCTAATCTTTCTGAAGATATTATTTCAAACGAAAGAACAGGTTTAATCGTAGGTGCTGGTGGCGGTTCACCTGCTGCTCAAGTTGCTGCTTATAATGCTGCTAAATCTCCACGCGGTATTAAAACCATTGGACCTTACGCAGTAACAAAAACTATGAGTTCTGGAGTTTCTGCATGTTTATCTACTTTCTTTAAAATTAAAGGGTTAAACTATACAATTTCTTCAGCTTGCTCTACTTCAGCTCACTGTATTGGTAATGCAGTGGAACAAATCCAATTAGGCAAGCAAGATGTAGTATTTGCTGGTGGTGGTGAAGAACTATCATGGGAAATGTCATCTATGTTTGACGCTATGGGTGCTCTTTCTTCTAGCTACAATGAATCGCCGAATAAAGCTTCTAGAGCTTATGATCAAAACCGTGATGGTTTCGTTATTGCTGGCGGCAGCGCGATTCTAGTTATTGAAGAATTAGAACATGCATTAAAACGTAATGCAAAAATTTATGCCGAAGTTGTAGGTTATGGTGCTACTTCTGATGGCTATGATATGGTTGCTCCATCAGGTGAAGGTGCTGTACGTTGTATGCGCCAAGCTTTAGCAACTGTAAATGAACCAGTTGATTATATTAATGCTCATGGTACATCTACTCCAGTAGGTGACTTAAAAGAGCTTCAAGCTATTAGTGAAGTATTCCCTGGTAAGAGCCCAGCAGTTTCTTCAACTAAATCTTTAACCGGACATAGTTTAGGTGCTGCAGGTGCTCAAGAAGCTATCTATTCATTACTAATGCTTGATAATAATTTTATTGCAGCTTCAGCTAATATTGAACAATTAGATGAAAAAGTTCCAGCTGGCGTTGATGTAGTATTAACTCGTCGTGACCAACCAGTTAATGTTGTTATGTCAAATAGTTTCGGCTTTGGTGGTACTAATGCTAGTCTAGTGTTTAAACGTTTTAAACAATAGATAATAATTTCATTATAGGCAGTTAGCAATAACTGCCTTTCTTTTGTACTTTTGCCTACAGATTTCCAATAAAAGGATGATTATGTACAATCCAATTCTAGATATCGACTCCTATAAAGCCTCACATTTTAATCAGTACCCACCAGGTACACAAAATGTGTCAAGTTACATTGAATCAAGAGGTGGAAAATATTCACATACCATCTTTTTTGGTTTGCAAAGATTTTTATCTAAATACTTAAGTAAGCCGATCACTCAAGCTAATATTGACCAAGCTGAAAAATTTTTAGCAGCTCATGGCTTACCTTTTAATAAAGAAGGTTGGGAGTACATCCTGCACGAGCATCAAGGTTATCTACCTTTAAAAATTGAAGCTGTAGCTGAAGGTACACTTGTGCCAGCTTCTAATCCGATGGTACAAGTAACTAATACAGATGAAAAATGCTATTGGTTAACCAGTTACATCGAAACTGCACTTTTACGTGCAGTATGGTATCCAACTACAGTTGCAACCTTAAGTTTTAAAAACAAACAGAATATTTATCAATATTTTAGAGAAACTTCTGATTTAGCAGAAGAGGATCTATTAAATCAATTAAGCTTTAAACTGCACGATTTTGGTGCACGTGGAGCTTCATCAACCGAAACTTCGGAAATTGGTGGGTTAGCTCACTTAGTAAACTTCCAAGGTACTGACAGCATTCTTTCAATTCTTGAAGGACAAGAATATTATTCAGCTTGTATGATTGGTTATTCAATCCCAGCCGCTGAACATTCAACTGTCACTTCTTGGGGTAAAGAAAATGAGTATCAAGCTTATGAGCATATGATTGATCAATTTGTGGTTAAAGGTGGTATTCTAAGTTTAGTTTTAGATTCATATGACCTTAATAAAGCTTTAGATACTTTTATCGCTCGTCCAGATATTGTGGCAAAAATTAAAAATTCAGGTGGTACTTTAGTAGTGCGTCCTGATTCAGGTGATCCTGCAACGATTGTTCTGGAAGTAATTACTAAACTTGATAAGATTTTTGGTGCTAGCGTTAACAGTAAAGGTTACAAGGTACTACCACCATATATTCGCTTAATCCAAGGTGATGGAGTAAATACCAACTCTATTTTAAAAATCTGTCAAGTTTTAAAAGACAATGGTTATTCAATTGAAAATATAGCCTTTGGTATGGGTGCCGAGTTACAACAAAAAGTAAATCGTGACACCTGCCGCTTTGCAATGAAAGCGAGTGCAGTGAAAATCAATGGTGAATGGCATGACGCATTTAAACAACCTGCTACCGATAGTTCAAAAACTTCGAAAAAAGGTCGTTTAAAATTAGTAATTGTTGACGATCAATTAAAAACTGTACGTGAAGATGATCCTGAATATGAAGCATATGAAGATCAATTAAAAGTAGTTTTCCTTGACGGAAAAATTATTCGTACAACTAACTTTGCAACCATTCGTAAAAAAGCAGCTCAATATCTACATACTCCAGTAGAATATTACGCAGATAAATAACCAATAAAGGCAAGTGGAAACTTATAAAGGACATTTGCCTTTTTCCTTAAATAAATTATGCAATACAAAGGTACACTTTATATAGTTTCGACGCCGATAGGTAATTTACAAGACTTCACTCCTCGAGCCATTGAAACTCTACAGCAAGTAGATTTAATTTTGTGTGAAGACACTCGCCATAGTTCGCCGCTATTTCAGCAATTTGCGATTAAAAAACCTTTAATGGCATTTCATGATCATAATGAAAAGCAAACAGCAGCAAAAATTATAACTATGTTGCTCGAGGGACAAAATATTGCTTTAGTTTCGGATGCAGGTACACCTTTAATTTCTGATCCAGGTTATTATTTAACTAGTTTATGTCATGAACAGAATATTAAAGTAAGTCCTGTTCCTGGAGCAAGTGCTCTTATTGCAGCTCTCTCGGCCAGTGGTTTACCATCTGATACTTTTACTTTTTATGGTTTTTTACCTGCTAAAAGTAAACAACGTAAAGAAAAAATTAAACAAATTAAAGATAGTTCAGCAACGAGTATTTTCTACGAATCTACTCATCGCATTATTGAATCGATTACTGATTTAATTGAAGTGTTAGGTAATGAACGAGTAGTATGTATTGCGCGAGAGTTAACTAAGCAGTTTGAAACAATTAAAACAGCACAAGCGCAACAAATTCTTGCATACTTACAAGAAAATCATGATCATACACGTGGCGAGTTTGTTGTAATTGTTGCTCCTAATGAGCTGCAAGAGCAAGCAAGCTTTACCCCTGAAATCGCCGAGCTTTTACATGAACTTGCATTTTCTTTACCACCTAAAGAATTAGCAAAATCTATAGCACAAGCATTCAAACTAAATAAAACTGAAGTTTACAACTATCTAATCAACTATAAGAACCTACATGAATAATCAAGCAGAAGACAAAGATCTAAAAGCTGTTAAATTCTTTATTGGCTTAGACACTTTTGCAATCATTATGAAACACTGGCGCGTCTCGATTGTAATGTTCTTATTTATTACTATCGTTTACCAAATACAAGTGTCAGCTCCATATATAAGTAGTGAAAATATCAGATATTACTATTTGGAAATGATTGCAATCTCGTTAATCTTAGCTCTTGGGGTAACTATTTCGATTTTCTCGATTTTATATACTCAAAGAGAATTAACGCAAAACAATTATCAAGATAAACCAGCCTTAAATCCAATATTTAATCGCAGTCTCTGGCAAGCAACTAAACAAATGTTATTTTTAGGGACTTCGTTACTTGTTTATTGGTCTGGTTTTATCATTTACTATTTAAGTGATCAACTATTCTATTTTAATATTATTAGTAATAACACTGTATTTACTTATCTCCGTACAGTTGTCTTATGTATTTACGCTTTCTTCTTATTTCCATACGCTAGCTTACGCATTAATCGTTTAGTTAATGGTAAAGAAAATCGTAGTTATAAGAATTTTAGTATTTTCTTACTCGTAAACTCTCTAAGTATTATTTTGAGTTACTTACTTGGTTTAGTTATCGTGATTGCCTTTATTGCAACTATGGCTTTTATCTTCGATAAAGAGTTAATTGTTTACACGATAAACCAAGCCTTTGTACCAATTATCTTCTTATTGTACTTAGTAGCTTTACAAGCATTATTCCAGTTCAAATTTAATCAAAAAATAGCACTTTAACCACTACTATGAAGCCTTCTTTCTATGCTCCAAAGCGAGAAGTAAATACCTTATGGTTAGCTCTTAGATTTTTCGGTAACAACTGGTTATTTTTATCATGCATCTTTTTAATTGGTATTACTATTCAGTATAATTTCGAAAATTTAATTAGAGTTTTTCCTGCTTTAGTATTAGACCTCCAGACGGTTAAAATCGAAGAATTAACCGCCATGTCGTTTATTGAAAAGCTAACTGTGTATAACACTGGTTGGATTATTGCTAAAGCGATTGTTAATAGCTTAATCGTTGCAATTATCATTATTGCCATGAAAGAGTTAGCTCAATTGCTTGAAAGTCGCAACGACAATAAAGCTTTATATGAAATAACTGACCTTAAAGCTCATGTTAGTCTTGCAACAACCTTTAAGAGTTTTTTCATTTTATTATTTTCGTGGCAAGTATTAAAAATTTCACTGTTTGCGGTTTGGCGTTCACTACAGTTTGTCCTAGTTTTTATGGCTATTTCGTTTATTGTAAGTGCAATTACCTATAATTTTGGTGATGCTGTAGTATCTATTCTTTATCTCTTATTTAGAATTTTTAATATAATGCTGCCAATTATAGTAACTACCTTAGCTATTTTTGAGCGTAAATCTTTTGCTGGTTACTTTATTGATTTTAAAAATCTCTTTACAGTACGAGCAGCTGATTTCTTTAACTCAATTGTCTTTGTCTCAATTGTGTTAGTAGTTACACCAATGTTAATGATCCTACTATATGCTTTAATGAGTATACTTGGTTCAAGTTTAAATATAACAAGCGTTACCGATTTTATAAATCAATTTGCTGCAGATTATATTACCGGCTTTTTAACAGATTTATATATCGTTGTTATCTTTATGGTAATCTACGTTTATAAAAGAAAAGCCAAGGAAAAATCTTAGTCTGACCTATTTTATATTTGAGATCGTTTAACTTTTTATCAAAACTTTGACATACTTATAGTCTTGAAACTAGTTTTTTTAAGCTGCTTGAATGCGCTAAAAAGCATATAAGTAACTTAAAATTTAGTAGGAAAATTCTATAAGACAAAAATCGCAATAAATGCGGGTAAATCTTAAGAAATCTTAAGATTTACCCGCATT
>NZ_NRJG01000178.1 GCF_003585935.1 Psittacicella hinzii | reverse complement strand
GTTAATAATTACTCGATTTTTAAACGATTCCAGTAATTATTGAATAGCTCTAAACGTGATGTAGGTACATTATTCATAATAGCTTTAGTGTATACATCATGAGGAGGGAATAGAGCTGGGTCTGTTTGCCAAGCCTTTGGCATTAAAGCTTTAACTTTAGCATTAGAAGTTTGGAAGCCCATTTCTTTCACGATTTCTAATGCAACTTCTGGGCGTAGGATGTAGTTAATAAATAAGTACGCACCTTCAGGGTTTTTAGCTTTTGCCGGAATAGCGAAGTTATCAATCCAAAGGATTGAACCTTCTTTAGGATAAACTACTTTAATATTCTTATTGCCTTCAAGGTGAGCGCGGAATGCTGAACCAGTCCAAATCATCCCTACACCAGATTGTCCTTCAATGTAAGGAACTTCAGGTGAGTCTGAATTGTACTGTACTACCTTGTTGCTTAAATCACTAAGTTTTTGATAAGCTTTTTCAACTTGAGCATCAGTAGCTTTATTAGGATCATAACCTAAAGATAACAATGCCATTGAAAAGTTATCAAGTACGTCGTTAAGTAGAGTTAAGTTTTGGTATTGTGGTTTCCACAGATCAGACCAACTTTTAACTTTACTTGCGTCATACATATCAGTATTTACTGCTAAAGTTGTAAAACCATAGGTATAAGGTACTGAGTATTCATTTTTAGGATCATACTCGCGACCTAATAGTTCTGGGAGAACGTTATCCATTTTAATTTTACTATGATCTAGCTTTTGTAAAAATCCTTCATCTTTAAGTAGATTTACATAGTAGCTAGATGGGAAAATTAAATCGTATCCTTCTCCCTTAACAAGCTTTAGCTTTGAGTATAACTCCTCATTACTTTCATATGTAGAGTAACGAACTTCAATGCCTGTTTCTTTGGTAAATTGTTTTAATACATTGGTCGGGATGTATTCGGTCCAGTTGTATACATATAACACTTTACCTGGTTTAGGGGTGTCAGCTAACGCATTGTGGTTAAGACTGAAAAACGAAAAAAGGGAAATACCAAAAGCATTTGCTGCTTTTAATAGAACTGATTTTTTCAATTTGTAAAACCTCTAAATTTGTACTAGATAAATATCTAGGAAAAATGATAGTAAGCTAAGCGGGTCATGCTTAACTACGAACTAAAAATTGGATAGCTAATTTGTGACCGGCTGGCATTAAGTAACAAAACTAACTATGCAAAATTTAGGTAAGTAAGATTTTATTATATCTTAAGAAGCTAGATTTTAAATATTTTTATTGTGCATTACATGGTTTGGGATTAGAAATCAAAATGTTGGGGTGTGGTGTGTATAGGGGTAGGGTTATGCATCAGTAGAGATTACAGCAAAGATTAAAGTGTAAATTAGAGTTGGTAAATAAGATGAGTGCTAAATTTTAGTTTTCTTACGAATACAAGAAAAGTCCAGAGTAAACTCTGGACTTAAAAAGTATTATTTAACAACTGGTTCTTGTTCTTCACCGTCGTCATTTACACCTTCTGCGCCATAGCGAACACATACGGCTTTAGTGTAGAAAATATCACCTGATGAGTTAACAGCAGTTTCTACTGAATCTTGGATTACAGAGATTAAGAAACCGATTGCAATCATTTGTGAAGCAATTTCAGGTGAAATACCAAATAATGAAGAAGCGATAGGGATCATTAATAATGAGCCTCCCGGAACACCAGAACAACCAATCGCACATAAAGCAGCTACGATACAAGATAATACTGCTGTACTATAGTGTACATCGATACCTAAACTTAAAGCTGTTGTAATCGATAATACTGTAATAGTAGCAGAAGCTGCTGTTAAAGAAATGTTTGCTCCTAATGGTAAAGTGAAGGCAGAAATTTTTCTTGGTACGTTTAAGTCGTCAGCTAATTTAATATTCACTGGAATATTTGCTGCTGATGAACGTGAGAAGAATGCCGGAATACCCGATTGAATTGTACATTTAAATAGTAACGGGAATGGATTCTTTCTCATGTAGATGTATCCTACGATTGGGTAGAATACAAATTGAATGATTAAGTAAATCGATAATAGAAGAACGATTAGTTTACCGTATTTCAGGATTTCAGTAACCCCGTGGTTTACTAATACGCTAGAGAAAATACCAAATACCCCGATCGGAGCTAATTGTACGATCCAACCAACGATTTTTGTAGTTGCGTCAGCAACGCTGAATAATAAATCTTTAGTTGTTTTAGATGCGTAACGGAATGCTACCCCGAATGCAACAGCCCAGCTTAATAATGCCATAAAGTTAGCATTTACTAAAGCAGCAACTGGGTTTTCGAACATTCTTAAGAATTGAGTTACTAATACTTCACCTGCTGAAGTTTCTTTAGCTAATTGCACACTTGAAGTATCAATTCCGGTAAAGTTTAATTTAATAGGTGGAACACCTAAAGTAATTGCTGCGGCTAATACAGCGGCAAATACTGATGAAGCGATGTAAAGTAAAACAATTGATTTAATGATTTTATTTGAACCTGCATCAGCTTTTAAAATTGAAGCAATTAAGAGGACAAATACTAATAAAGGAGCGATGCTACGTAAAAGAGTTACAAATAGATCACCAAGAATAGCTACGTGTTTAGAAATAACCGGAGCAACAAAGTAAATTACTAGGGCGAGAATAACCCCAATTAAAATTCGCAAAATTAAGCTTCCGCGAAAGAGGAATGAAAAAGGCTTTAACATTTAGTACCTCGTAAAACAGAAAATAAATATTAACTAATAGTTATAAACTGCAAATGAACAAGGATCTTATCAAATGTATGTTAAGTAAAGCCGTTAATACAAACAACAGCCAATACATTAAAAAGAACAACTATAGCAAACTCGTGCTATTTGTCGTTAGAGCATGAAAATCAACAATGCAAAGTAAGTGATTTTGCTTTTAAGATCTCATTCTCACTGCAAAGCAGATATCTTCTAGTTCACCCGGCGACACGTACATAAAGTTACAGCACGTAAGTTTAAAAAGCAGATACTCCCCAAAATAGCCTGCAACACACAATTGCCAACGATTTAAATCTTCTTTCGCTCTTACTTAAAACTTTATGGACAGCATTTTATAATTCAGTATCTTCCTTACAACAGAAGCCCAAAAGAATTAGAAACCATACTAATTTTAAAACTCGTTTAAACGACAACTTAAAGCATAGGAATAAGTATTTAAGTAAGTTATTCATTTTTTATAAGTAATCAATAGTGAGTAATAAAATTAGCGATTTCTGCTGTACTTAAACTAGAAGTTGACAAAACGGGTCAATCTAAGAGGATGTGTTAGATTGCAATCATGTCCAACTGTTGTTAATCTAGCATAAAGCTGATTAGGTCGATGCTAATATAAAAATATGCTAGCGATAAAAATAACAATTATTCGATTATACTAAATCTTACGAAATAAGTATATAAAAATTAACTTTAGATTTTGAGGTAAGAGCTTAACCTCAAATTTATGCTAACAGATTTAAGGTTTAGTTGCAAGACTCGTCTTAAATATTTTTTCTCTAAAATCTAGAGCATAAAAATTTCACTTATTGTATAATGGCACAGATCTCGATATTAAAAAACCATATAGAGTGTCTCCTATAGGTATTGTTTTTTAATTATTAATATTTTCAATATTGGAGTTCTAACGTGGCTAATATCAAATCTGCTAAAAAACGCGTAATTACATCAGAAAAACGTCGTAGACACAACCAATCACAACGCTCTATGATGCGTACTTTCATCAAAAAAGTATACGCTGCTGTAGAAGCTAAAGATATCCCAGCTGCAAAAGCTGCTTTCGTGGATATGCAAAAAGTGGTTGACCGTATGGCGTCTAAAAAATTAATCCACGCTAACAAAGCTGCTAATCACAAATCTAAATTAGTTGCACGTATCCGTGCTGCTGAAGCTGCATTAGCTGCTGAACAAGCTGCTTAATTGATATTGATGTAATAATTGATATCACGTAAAGGTTATTTCTAACCAATAATTTAGGGTATGTTATAAGCTGGCATACCCTAAAATTATATCTAAATTATTTAAAAGCAGTCCCCAGAGTGTAATACTCTGGGGACTGTGTTTTATTAAGGATTTTAATATGATTAACAAAATATTATTTGCTTGGGCGTAATTGGCTTAAGTTAAATAAT
>NZ_NRJG01000177.1 GCF_003585935.1 Psittacicella hinzii | reverse complement strand
TCATTTGGGGGACACCACAAACAAGTCTGCTAGCAGCTGACTTTAATTATTGAGTTGCTTGTTTGCAACCTCTGATTCAACTAGTCTTAATTTTAATTCAAATTCAAAAGCTGCTCGATCTTCAAAGAATTTTTTATATTGCAATGCTTTATATGGCATTCTAGCAAAAGAAGCATTACGGCGGTGTAAAAGTTCACGCTTAGCACTTTCACTATAAGCTAAGTCATCATTAATTCTCGTAATTGCATATCCTAAGTGACAATAAGTATTGAGATTTTCATTGTCTTCAGGTTTAAATAGATATGACACGAGTTTCTCTGCAAATAAGTTAAATACTAAACTTGAGTACACTTCTTCAGAAAAAGATTCTGTAGTACTAGACTGGAAAAAGGTTGAAGCATGATCGATATAGATCGTAGCGCCAAAGATAGTTGTCAGTGCTAAATATCCTACAAAGATACGACAAATGCGAATGCCGGTCGTTTCTCCGATTTTATTATAACTATCAGGATCAGCAAAAAGGTCGTGGATACTGCGAATCAGTTTATTGCGATGACGCAGACGAGCTTTACAATCAGACTTTATTTCACGATACCAGTTTGGTATTTTGTAGCCTTGAGCAATGTTTTCAAGATCATTTTCTAAAGCTAGAATCTCTTCGATTTTAAAGCGGCTAAATTTATAGTAGCCTTCTTGAGCAAGAGCCGCCATAGCATCACAATTAATTAAATCATGCCAGTGGTTGATCAAATGTTCAACAACTAAAGCATCATATCTATTAAGAATAGTAGGACGCTTAATTAATGCTAGATAATAGGCATATAAATTGGCAAAAAATCTATTGTCGTCAATGATTGGCGTGAAATTGAAAACGTTAGAATTATTCCAGAAATTTAATTCATCGTATCCAGGATTCATGAGAATGGTATCTGGAATAAAGAAAATAGGTTCACCGATGTAATTAAGATGATTATCATCTGTTCCTAATGAGGTTTTACATCTTAACCAATAGTCATAGTTACTAAAATTATAATCAGTTTTGAGGATTATTTGATCAAAGAATGCTGATGATAAGATCTGATATCTGTTGTTAACAAAATTTAATTGCTGTAC
>NZ_NRJG01000176.1 GCF_003585935.1 Psittacicella hinzii | reverse complement strand
TTTTTGTTATAACCAATTTTTTAATTTAGCGTAACAGCTTTGTATAAATAAGGTTTGCTCGAGAGCAGAGTTTAAAGTGGTAAAACCTTTTTTCCAACTATAAACTTCTTCATACTTAGTTGAATCTAAGGTTCTAGACTCTGCACTAGTATAAAGATTAGTGTAAAAATAATCTATTTGTTTATGTTGCTCTGAATTTAATACTATATGCTTTTGGATATATTGTTCGCTTTCTAAATTATTTTTAGTTTTAGTCGTAAATACTTGAGGAAACAATTGCTCTAGATACCAAATAAAATGCTTACGTGCTATTTTATATGAAAGAAACGGCTCATAAGTCTGATAGATTAGCTCAATATGTTTCATTACTACGACAAACTTGTCTAATAAGTTAGGTTCTATATATTTAGTTTTTGTTGCAAAGGCAACTAACTTTTGCATTAACCAAGGATTACCTTGGCTAGCTCGTCCGAGCATAATACCATCAGCATTAGTATAATCTTTTACATACAAATACTTTTCTAGACTATCTACATCACCGTTAGCTATAACAGGGATCTCAAGCTCTTGTTTTACTTGAGCTATAGTATCGTATTCGGCTTGCCCATTAAAAAGATCTGCTCTGGTTCTACCATGAATTACGATCGATTTCACGCCAATATCTTGAGCTAAAAGGGCTAATTGCAGAGCATTTTTATGCTCAAGATCAACCCCTGTTCGCATTTTCAAAGAAACTGGCTTATTATGGGCATGAGCAACAACTTGCTCTAAAATTGCCTTTACCGTTTCTGGTTCTGCCATTAAAGCAGACCCAGCAGCTTTTTTCACCACTTTCTTAGCAGGACAACCCATATTAATATCGATAATATCTGCTAGATTATGTTCAACAATCAATTTAGCTAAGTTACCCATAGCTTGAGGATCATAACCTAATAGCTGCATCACGCGTGGCACTTGATATTGCTGATAAATTTCAGGAGCAAGATCTTGGATTTCGAGATGCTTAAGACTCTCACCTTGATGTAACATCTGAGTATTAGCTAATACCATTTCCGATACTGCCAACCCTACCCCATGCGCAAGATGGATCTGACGATAAGGAGAATCTGTAATTCCAGCCATAGGAGCTAGAATTACAGAATTTTTAATATTATATTGTCCGATTTTAAAAGCCACAGACATTATTTTTTCTTACCTGTTACTCTTACCCATTCTTCATCATATTCAATAGATAAGATTTCAAAAGCATCTGAATAAGCTGCAACTATATCCTGGGCTTTAATGTCTAGAATACCAGATAAAGCAATTAAACCTTGTGGTTTTACTAATTTACTTAAAGCTGGAGCTAACTCAACTAATGGACCAGCAAGAATATTTGCTACTAAAATATCAGCTTGTTCTTCTTGATGAGCAAAATCTTCAACTAAGTAGGTTTCTAAACGCTCAGCCACTTGGTTATTTTTAGCATTAGCAATAGTTGCTTCAATTGCTTGAGGGTCAATATCTACTCCATAAGCTACTTTAGCTCCTAATTTTAATGCTGCTATTGCGAGAATGCCCGAACCACAACCATAATCAATTACGACTTTATCTTGTAATTGTTCTGTTTGAGCTAAAGCGTCAAGATATTGTAAACACATGCGTGTCGTTGGGTGAGAACCTGTACCGAATGCAAGACCTGGATCTAGATCAACAATTACCGCTTCAGGATCTTCAACTGTTTGATTTGACGGGCAAATCCATAATTTTTCACCAAATTTCATTGGATGAAATTGATCTAAACATACTCTTACCCAATCTTGATCTTCTACTACTTGTATTTCATAATCTAATACTTCAACTTTCAGATGTTCTTTAAGCATATTAACAATAATATCTAGGTCAACATCAATGTCAAACAAACAAGTAATATTTGTATTAGCCCATAACTCAACTTTGTTCAGTTCTGGTTCAAAAATCGGATCATCTTCGTTATCACTAAATGTAGTAGATAAAGCACCACATTCTGATAAAAACTCCGAAATATCTTCAGCATAAGCTGTATCTTGTAAATGTGTTTTTACAACTAATTGTTTCCAAGCCATAATATTTATTAATTTTTACTTCTAACCAAAGTATTAACTATCAATAAAGCAATTAACGAAAAAATTAATGCCGGTACGATTTGATGTAAACCTAAAATTTTAAAACCACTAAAGGTTAAGAATGCATAAGTGCCAACTCCGACAATTACACTAGCTAAAGCTCCAAATTTATTTACCCAATTTGTAAATAAACCTAGAACAATCGGCCATAAGAATGTAGCTTGTAATCCTCCGAAAGATAAAATATTTAACCAAATTAATATATTCGGTGGATTAATACTAAAGATTACCGCACACACAATAAGCACTAAAGTTGTGATACGAATCGCGACTTTAACTTTAAGTTGCTTATTTGGCTCTTTAGTTTGTACCTTAGCGTTGACAATATCGTTCTGACTATTAATCGGTTTAAAGTTATTTAAAGCTAAATCATTTACAATTGTTGAAGTGCTTTGAATTAGCATACTATCAATAGTTGAAATAATTGCTGCCATTGGCGCAATTAAAAAGATAGCCGCTAGTACAGGAGACATTACTTGCGTAATGAGATTCGGAACTACTAAATCTGGACTAGATATCTGCCCTGGCGTGAGCACAGCATTAGCGAAAAAGCCGCTTAAATGCATACACGTCATAATGACAAATAAAGTGATAGTTGCAATGACAATAGCTTTTAGACGTTGCTTTGCACTTTGCGTAGCCATGGTTCTTAAAACCGTTTGCGGTAACCCTAATACCCCAAAACATACTAGTACCCAGAAGCTAAAGTATAATTCAGGACTTATAATTTTATTATATGGATCAAAAAGATTAGCATCACGTTGTTTTATGGTATTTAAAGCAACGTCAATACCACCTATATAATATAGAGTAAATGCTAATAGAAGAATTGACCCTATAATCATTACAAAGCCTTGAAAAACATCTGAGTAAGCGACAGTTTTAAAATTACCAAATACAGTATAAATAGAAATTACTATCGCAAACATAAACAGAGCTGTACGATAGTCAATATTTACAGCACCTTGTAATAAACGAGCCGCACCAATAAACTGGACGGTAATACTCGCAATAAAGCAAACCACTAAAATTAAACTGGTTAGATTTACTAATAGTTTACTGTTATATCGTGCTAGTAAGATTTCATTAACCGTTTTACAATTATACTTATTTGCAAATAAGTTTATCTTTCCTCCAATAACAGAAAAGACAAACCACATGGTAGGAACTTGGATTAAAGCAATAAGTATCCACCCCAAACCATAATAGTAAGCTGTACCAGGACCACCAATAAATGACGAAGCACTAGCATAGGTACTTGCTGAAGTCATTGCTAGAGCTAATGCTCCTAAATTACGGTCAGATACCGAATAATTTTTTACAACATCAACATTTTGATTTTTGGTTTTTTGATAATCGCGATATCTGTTGCTTAAATTATAAGTTATCAAGACAATAAAATAAACAACAATTGGGATGAGGATAGTGTAATTAGTCATTAAGTTTACCAACTTAATCCTTAGTCTTTATATACAAAATGCATAAATAGACAATAAAAATTAATGGAAGAATGATGACATTTATCTCAAAATAAAGAGGAAAACTGCTAAAAATGCCATTAGCTGTAGGGAAGCATAAAGCTCCTATCCAACAAATGAGATAAATAAAGAGGGGGATAATTATTTTTAGCATATTCGTTATACAATTATTTAAGATTTAGCATTGTGCTAAGAGCTGTTTTTACCTCACTACTTAGCCATTTATCGGCATAAGTAGCAAAACTTTCAGGCATAGTCAACAATTGTCTTACACCTGTTGAAGAAATGTACTTTAGATCTGGATCGGCATTTAAATATACCGTTTCAAACTCTAATTTACATGATTGAGCAGCTTGTTGATTGCTTTCAACATAAGTAGTGAAGAGTTGTCGATTTATCTGCTCATAATTTTGTTCATACTCTAAATCAGCACTATTACGTATACCACGGACGATAAAATCAGCTTGATATTTAAGATAATCATGCACTAATAAATCGTGAGAAGTGTGTACAATTATTTTACAATCGGTAATATCTAATTGTTTAAGTGCTAGAGATACTAGTTCTTTACGTTGCTCAATATCAAGAAGATATTTTTTACCAAGATTATTAGTGATTAAGATAATTAATTCTTGGCACATCTTAGAAGCACGTTTAATTAGATCCATATGACCTAAAGTTATAGGATCAAAACTAGCTGGAAATAGAGCTCGAATAAGTTTATTATTTGTCATCTCTAATAAATTCACACAGATATAAATGATTAACTAAAGCATTTTGTTGTTGGAGATAATAGTTATAAGAGCGATCAATAGCTGCTAAGTAATAATCTGTCTTACTTAAGTCATTTTTATTACTATCAACTCTATGTAACTGCAGAAAACTTTGTTCATTTGTCGCAAAATATTGCGTAAAATCATCGAGAACTTGCGTTAATTCAGCTAAATACTTAAGTTTATTTTCAGACTGATCTTTTACGTTTAAGCTAATCTCTTTTATAGCTTGCAGCGCCAATAGAGGCTCAGCTACACCTACTTGATTTTTATAGTTACTACCTAGAAGCACGAAATTCTTACTTGCCACAGCTTCGATTAGATCATGACCACCAATTTGGTTAAAAGTTCCACCGATAATAACTAAATCTACCAGCTGGTAAAACTTACTCAAATCTCCAATGGTATCAACAACCAATACTTTATTTTCTAAGGATAGTAATTGCCAGAGCTTAGCCAAGATCTCTTTAATTTCAGCTTGCTCACTATGGTCATAAACAGAAGAACTTTTAGCACAAGAACTTTCTAATTGTTGCCATAAAACATTAAATTTCTCTAAAACAGTAGATAGTTTTAAGTAACTTATTTGCTGATTCACAAGTAATTGCTCTATGGCTTGAAAGTTTTCAGGATGTCGAGGCGCAAGAATTAAGTAAGCTTGTTTTAGTGTTTGTTCTAAACTCGTCAGTAATAACTCTACTTCATTGGGGTAAGTAGAAGTTAACAAGATTCCAGCTTTACTTTGTTGTGTTATTTTAAAATCTAACCATGAAGCTTTCTGAAGCTGATACAACTTCTGTTTAGCTTGTGTTTTACAAAACTTTAAGTTGTTACCAATGTATAAAGCTGGTTTTTTCTGTTTAAAGGCAAAATATTCAACGCGCGACTGTTCTTTAACTGCTTGGCAATATTTACCATAATTTTCAAGTTGAAAATTAGCATCTATAACCACTTGCTTATTATGATGCAAAATATTATAAAATCTTAATGCATTAGTCTGATCTTGAGCAATAATTGCACTAAATTTCTTAATACTATTTAACATAACACCTTTGCTATATTTTTTAACTTTAGTCGCATTAACTCTAGCATTTAATAAATTTACTTGATGGTGTTGTGCTAATTTTGTTATAAACAATGGCCAAATTTCGGTTTCTACAAAATAAGAAGCTCGAGGCTTAAAAGTTTGTATAAAATTGTCGATGGCATGTGTATATTCTAACGGTGTATAAACTACAGCTAGCTGATCAATAAATTTGTGTTCTAATTCTAAAGCAGCTTTTCTACCTGTCGGGGTATTAGTTGTTACTACAACTGCTACTGGACTTTCAAATGCTAGTTCTTTATTAGTTAAAAGCTCGATGATAAAAGGTTTAATTAAATTCACCTCACCAAGCGAAGCTGCATGAAAATGTAAAGATCCTTTTGCTTGGCAAAGTTTAAGGAATGAACTTGATAAGTCTTGATATTTACCTAAAAATCTTTGCTCTAAGTGAGAGTTATATTGAGGATCTTTTTTGCCACGTTTATGAAAATAAAGTTTTACTAAAGGCTTGGCTAATTGCCATAGGGCTTGATACATCAACATAGTTATATGCTTTTCATTAGCTCATGATGTGAATGCAGTCATATACCTAGATATATGAATTGATATAAAAAAAAGGAGACAGTAATGTCTCCTCTTTTTAGCAATAAATTTTTATAGCAATAAAGCTAAGAATTATTTAATTTTTGCTTCTTTGAATAATACGTGTTTACGTACTTTAGGGTCATATTTAGTTAATTCTAATTTCCCTGGAGTATTACGTTTATTCTTAACTGTTGTGTAGAAATAACCTGTATCTGCTGTAGATACTAATTTAATTTTTTCTGTAGCGCCTTTACTAGCCATGATATTACCTTTATACTAAAATAGTTAACTAATCTTAGATTTTTTCACCTTTAGCGCGTAATTCAGCTAAAACTACTTCAATGCCTTTTTTATCGATAGTACGTAAGCCTTTAGTTGAAACACGTAAAGTTACATAACGTTGTTCACTTTCTACCCAGAAACGGTGATTTTGTAAGTTAGGTAAAAAACGACGGCGAGTAGCATTTAGAGCGTGAGAACGGTTATTACCAACTGCAGGACGTTTACCAGTTACTTGGCATACTCTTGTCATGGTTGTTAAACTCCAATTTAATTATTTTTCTATAATTGAATAACCAGGAGTTACAACTATAAATGATATCCTGATTACTTAATTAAAAATACCTTAATATACATAATATTAACTTTATTAATTAACTGATCAAAGTAATTTATAACGACTTTGTTCTATTAATAACCTTAATAAAAGCTAAC
>NZ_NRJG01000175.1 GCF_003585935.1 Psittacicella hinzii | reverse complement strand
AATCTCTTGCGATTGTAATAATCATTGCAATCAAAATCTAAAGATCCCTTTTAATACCAATTTTTCTCTGTTTCCTAGCGATTTAACCTAATTTCTTAGTATAATTGAATAGTATGAATTTACCTCGCTGGTATGCTAGAGGTAAACATGAATTATTAAGAATGTTACTTTTTTAAATTGTTAAGGTATAAACAATGTTATTTATGGAGCAACGCGCTGAATTACAGCGCAAAATTTGGCAAATTGCTGATAATGTACGTGGATCTATTGATGGTTGGGATTTTAAACAATATGTATTAGGGATTCTTTTCTATCGCTTCATTAGTGAACACCTAATGGATTATATGGAAAAGGATTATCCTACTCAAACAGATGAAGAAGTTATCGAAATAATGTCTAAAAATGGGCAACAACACGAAATCATCGAGGATATTGTTAAAACTAAAGGGTTATTTATGTACCCTAGTAAACTATTCTGTAATATTGCTAAAGATGCACATAAAAACAGTAATTTAAATGTTGACCTGAAAGAGGCCTTTGATCAAATTGAAAAATTCACAGCAGGTCTACCATCTGAACGAGTATTTAAAGGATTATTTGCTGACTTCGATGTTACAAGCTCTCGTTTAGGATCTACAGCTGCAGAGAAAAATAAACGTTTAGCTGCAATTCTTCAAGGCATTGCTGAATTAAATTTCGGTAAAATTGAAGATCATAAAATCGATTTATTCGGTGACGCTTACGAGTTCTTAATCTCTAATTATGCAGCAAATGCTGGTAAATCAGGTGGTGAATACTTTACTCCCCCTCAAGTATCACAGTTACTTACTCGTTTAGCAGTACACGGAAAAGAAAAAGTAAATGCAGTTTATGACCCAGCTTGTGGTTCAGGTTCTCTTCTTCTCCAAGCTGGAAAACTGTTACAGAAAAAGAATCTATTAGATGGATTTTTTGGACAAGAAATTAATCCAACTACATATAACCTTGCGCGTATGAATATGCTACTGCATAAGGTTGATTACACGAAATGCAATATTTATTTAGGTGACACTTTATTAAAGCCTGAATTTAGACACATTAAAGAATTTGATGTTATTGTTTCTAATCCTCCGTATTCAGTTAAATGGGTAGGAGAAGATGATCCTACATTAATTGGTGATGAACGCTTTGCCCCAGCAGGAGTTTTAGCACCTAAAAACAATGCTGATTTTGCCTTTGTTTTACACGCATTAAACTATCTTTCTGAAACCGGAAAAGCAGCTATCGTTTGTTTCCCAGGTATCCTGTATCGTGTTGGAGCTGAACAAAAGATCCGTAAATACTTAGTCGATAATAACTACGTAGAATCAATTATTTCTCTTTCAGATAAACTATTCTTCGGAACTTCAATTTCAGTTAATATTCTTGTACTATCAAAAAACAAGAAAACCAAAGATATCCAGTTTATTAATGCTTCAGAGTTCTGTGTTAAAGGGAAAAACAATAACTCTTTAACAGATGAACATATCGATAAAATCGTTGAGATGTTCGCCTCTAAAGAAGAGATCCAATATGTTACTAAGAACGCTTCTTATGAGAGCATTGTTGCTAATGACTACGATCTTTCTGTAGGTAAATACGTTGAACCTAAGTCTACGCGTGAAGTAATTGACATTGATGCTGTAAATAAAGAACTAGTTGAAGTTGTAGCTGAAGTTAATAGATTACGTGCTGAAGTAGATGCACTAATTGCTAAGTTCAAGTAGAGGTTTATATGCATCGAAATAGTTATGTCAAAAGACTATTACAATCGCAAGAGATTGTATATAAGTATTTAGATGAAATATCTGTAGTTAAATCTGGAGTAAGAACAAAATCAGATCAAGGAAGTAAACAACGGTCACATTCTAATCCCTTTCCAGTATATGGAGCCGGTGGATTAGACAGATATATCGATAAATATGTACACGATCAGACATCGGTCATCCTTCCGGGATCTGGTAGTTTAGAAAAATTATTTTACGTGACCGAGCCTTTTTATTGTTTAGGTTCTGTATTTTATACTGTTATTGATACAGAGTTTATCAACCCTAGATATTTATATTACTACCTTAGTACTATAAATTTGCTTTCTCTTAGTGGACAGAGCTCTGGAAGACTTGGTATCAGTAGAGCGAATTACAATAAATTATTGTTACCTATTCCTCCACTAAATGTTCAGTGTCAATTAATAGATGATCTTGATAAGTTCGAAAATTTACATGATGCATTATCT
>NZ_NRJG01000174.1 GCF_003585935.1 Psittacicella hinzii | reverse complement strand
ACTATACCTACTATACCTACCACGTACCTACTTTTGGATCAGTAACTGAAAAAGTAAACTCCCCCGCAGATAATTATATTACGGGGGAGTTTTTACATAATAGAGTCGTCTAATCGAGACTAAATAACCTAGTCAGCCTAATTAAGTCTACCTAATTTAGGCTAACTAAAATAATGCTTAAATAGATAGCTACTCTTACTTAGCAGTAAAGTACATGTTAAACAGACGACGGGTATTGTCATCAACGGTAATACCATTAAGGGTAGGTTTAACTGCCATAGTATCTAGTGGAGAATAAAGAGGAACTGCTGCAGCATCTGCGGTTAAGATATCGTTCATTTTTTGATAAAGAGCAAATCTTTGTTCAGTGGTCTCTGTTTTGTACAGTTCTTTCCACAGTTTGTCATACTCTTTATTACTAAAACGACCATCATTAATTGGATTGCCTGTTGTCCAGATACCATAGAAAGTCGATGGTTCATAGTAGTCAGCACCCCAACCTGCACGGAAGAAGTCATATAAACCTGCATGACGGTTGGCTAAGAAACTAGCCCATTCGCTATTGACTAAAGTAGTAACCACTGCTCCACCAAACACTTGTTTTAATTGTGCTTGGATAGCAATAGCTGCTAATTTATACATTTCATTCGTATTGTATGAAATTTGGAATTGTAAAGGTTTTTCTTTATTATAGCCTGCACCTGCAAGTAACACTTTAGCTTTAGCAATACGCTGCTCCATTGATTGGTTGAAGTATGGAGCTTCTTTAATGTTTTCGTTAACGCCATCAAGAGCACGCGAGCTAAATAAAGAGGTTGCCTGTACCGTATTTTGGAATACTTTGGTTTGTAAAGCTTTGGTGTCGATAGCATAAAGAATAGCTTGACGCGCATGTTTATTGTTAAACGGAGCTTTATTATTACCAAAAGCAAACCACACACTATATGAACTAGGAGACTGAATTAACTTAAAGTTTTTGTCATTACCTACGGATTTAACTAAGGCTGGAGTTGATAATTTCATGGCATCTAAGTCACCAGCTTGTAAACGTTTATAAGCGTCGTTGCTGTTACGAATCACCATAAAATTAGCTTCAGTAATTACCGTTTTATTTGCATTCCAATATTTAGGGTTTTTAACAACTGTATATTTTTCGTTTGGCGTTGCTGCTTTTAAGAGGTATGGACCATTAGACACAAAATGTTTGAAGTCTGGCCATTTATTCGCTTTTACTAAATGCGATGGTACTGGAGAAAGCACAACTAAAGAAGTAGCTTCTAAGAACCAAGGCACTGGGGTAGCTAAGGTTACCTCGAATGTATAATCATCAACTGCACGTACACCTAACTTGCTTTTATCAACCTTACCCTCGCTAATTTCTTTAGCGTTTGAGACACCAAGATCACCTAAGTAATATGAGTAATCTGAAGCAGTTTTAGGATCAAGTAGTCTTTGCCAAGATAGCACAAAGTCATGAGCGGTTACTGGTTTACCGTCCGACCATTTAGCTTCAGGACGTAATTTAAATGTCCAAGTTTTATAGTCAGCCGAGTGCGACCAAGAAACCGCAGCACCGGCAATTAATTTACCATGCTCATCATAAGTAGTTAAAGGTTCAAATAAATTAGCAACGATTTGGTTACCAATGGTTTCTTTAACTAAATTAGGATCTAGACTTGCAGGGTTGTCACCGACCTCAATATTTAAAACTTGGGTGGTAGCTAATTTAGTGCCTGCCGGAACATTAGCTGCCATAGTATAAGAACTTAATCCTGCAGCCGCTAAAGTAGCTGCAAGAAGAGTTAATTTACGTGTTGTTGCAAACCAAGTGTGCATTGTTTTTTCCAACATAGTTCAACCTTAAAAATCAGTCTGTAAAAAATAAGTTAAGTTTTGTCTGACAAAAAGTATAGCTTGAGTAAAAGTCCAGGTTAAACCTGGACTTTAAAATTATTTAGCTACGATGTACATGTTAAATACACGACGTACATTGTCATCAACGTTGTAACCTCTAACGCCATCTTTAACCGCGGTCATTAACACCGGAGTAGTTAATGGAATACCTACGACATTTTTATTCAGAAGGTCATTCATTTTTTGGTACAGCGCAATACGCTCATCAAAAGTTTTAGTAGTTGCTAAGCTGTCGAATAGTTTATCGTATTCAGCTGATTTGTAACCACCAGTGTTAGTTGGGTTGGTCGAAGTCCAGATACTATAGAAAGTTGATGGTTCATAGTAGTCTGCACCCCAGCCCATACGGTAGAAGCTATAAGCACCAGTTTTACGCTCAGATAGGAAAGTAGACCATTCTACGTTGTGGAGATCAACGTTTACTAATTTACCTAAGTGAGTTTTAAATTGGGCTTGTAAAGCGATTGCCATTTGTTTATTACCATCTGAAGTGTTGTAGTTGATAGTAAAGGTTAATGGTTTGCTTTCAGAATAGCCTGCTTTAGTTAAGAGTTTTTTAGCTTGAGCAATACGTTCAGGCATTGGTTGATTAAAGTAAGCTGATTGCTTAATTTTCTCTACGCCTTTAATTGCAGGTGAAGCCCAAACTGAAGTTGCTTTTAACGTATTACGGAATACTTTAGTTTGTAACTCTTTAGTGTCAACGGCTAAAAGAAGTGCACGACGTACATCTTCATTATTAAATGGAGCTTTAGCTACGTTAAAAGTATAAAAGCCCATAGATGAACCTGGCGCAGATAATACGGTAAAGCCATCATTTTTCCCTTTACTTAAACGTTCTTTAAGTACTGGAGATTCAATCGCAAAGGCATCTAAGTCACCAGCTAAGAAACGTTTGTAAGCATCATTAGATGAACGCGCTACAACAAAAGTTACATCTGTAATAACGGTTTTCTTCGCGTCCCAGTAATTTGGGTTTTTTGTGATAGTGTACTTTTCGTTAGGAATAGCTTGTACAAGTTTGTATGGTCCGTTAGAAACTAAATTACTAAAGTTAGGCCATTTACCAGCAGCTAGTAATTTGCTTGGAATTGGCGCTAGGTCAGCTAGAGATGTAGCTTCTAAGAACCATGGTACAGCCGATTCAAGGCTTACTTCTAAAGTGTAATCGTCCACAGCTTTAACGCCTAGGCTACTAACTGGAGCTTTACCGTCAGCAATGGCTTTAGCATTTTTCACTCCTAGGTCTCCTAGGTAGAATGAATATTCAGAAGCTGTTTTAGGATCAACTAAACGTTGCCAAGAAGCTACGAAGTCTTTAGCAGTCACTGGACTACCATCTGACCATTTAGCATCTTTACGTAATTTAAAGATCCAAGTTTTATTATCTGGAGTATGTGACCATGATTCAGCCACACCAGGTACTAAATTACCTTTAGCATCGTAAGAAGTTAAGCCTTCGAAAAGGTTATTGATGATTTGTGAACCGACGTTTTCAGAAGTTAAATTCGGATCTAAAGTTGCTGGGTTGTCACCGATTTGTAGTGCCAGCACTTGTTTTGTTGCTAACTTAGTGCCTGCTGGAACATCTGCGGCAAAAGCAGAAGTAACAAAACCAGTTGTTAATAAACCAGCTCCAACCATAGTTAAAGCTAAGGTTTTACGAAATAGTTTATACATGAAAGTTTCTCCGCAGGCTCGAGTAGCGTGAACCTGTAATAAATGCTACTTGCTAGCCAAGCTAGCAAGTAGTGGTAAAAAGTAGTGGTTAAAAGTATAAAAATTGCTTTTATTTCATGCGAAATAAAGATAAGGATTTACTTAGATTGGCGATCAAAGATCTAAATCTAAGCTTACACAATTAAGGCTAATTAAAGAGTAAATTTATTAATTTTTTATCCTATATATTTGTATTCTAGAGCAAAAAACCACAAGCTGCAACTGTTAAATTTAGTCAATATTGAACATTTTTCAGTAAAATGCTGCACCATGTATAACAAAAGTTATTTTTAAGCTTAAATTATCAAAATAAATTTATAGAAAAAATCCTCTGGTATACACC
>NZ_NRJG01000173.1 GCF_003585935.1 Psittacicella hinzii | reverse complement strand
TTTTTGGGGTACAGCTCAAAACGAATGTCGGAAAAGTATAAAAAAATCTATATTACTAAAAATTAATCAAAAAAAGTATAGAAATGAAGTTTAGATCCTAAAGTTTCAAGCACCAAACAGTAGTATTACTAGCTACTTATATCTAGATTAGATACGTAACAAATAGGCTGCGTTACAACAAGTAAGCAACCACTTTTATCCTAATTTTATAAAATCATGAAGACAATAAATTTTATTGACTTGTTTGCCGGTATGGGCGGTTTTCGGCTAGGATTTAAACAGGCTGCGCAAGAAAGAGGCATTAAAGCCGAATGCGTCTTTAGCTCAGAAATTAAACCTTATGCTGTCCAAGTCTATCAATCTAACTTCAACCAAGAAATCGTACACGGAGATATTACTCAAATCCCCAGTGCAAGTATTCCTGATTTTGATGTTTTGTTAGGAGGTTTTCCTTGCCAAGCTTTTAGTAATGCTGGTAAACGTCAAGGTTTTGCAGACACTCGAGGTACACTCTTTTTTGAAGTGGAGCGTATTTTACGCGATAAAAAGCCGCAAGCTTTTATCTTGGAAAATGTTGAAGGTCTAGTAAAACATGACTTGCAAGACAAAACTGATAAAATCGGCAGAACTTTATCCATTATCCTTACTAATTTAGCTAGCTTAGGCTATCAAGTCTCTTGGCAAATACTAGACGCAAGTAACTTTGGTATTCCCCAAAGTAGAAAGAGAATTTTTCTGGTTGGTACAAGAAAAACAAAAGTTGATTTAACTAATTTTAAATACACTACCAGTAAGCTTGCTGATGTGTTAGAAACTGGTAAAGCAACTTTACAAAGTGAATTTATTCACTCTTTACTCTCTAAATACAGCTTACCAGAGCTTTATGGTAAGTCTGTTAAAGACAAACGTGGTGGAGCTAATAATATTCACTCTTGGGATCTTGAACTTAAAGGTTCAGTATCCCCCAAACAAGCAGATTTGCTCAAGCAAATTATGAAAGCGCGCCGCAATAAAAAATGGGCAGCTCTCAAAGGTATTCAATGGATGAGCGGTATGCCACTTACGACTAGTGAAATCCGTACTTTCTTTGATGATCCAGATCTAGAAAGTATGCTCGAAGATCTATGCACCAAGAAATACTTAAAACTCGAACATCCTAAAGATCTTGTCGTTTATACCAATAGCCAAGGTAAACAAGTAAGCAAACGAGAATATCGTACCGATCTAGAAAAAGGTTACAACATCGTTACAGGAAAACTAAGTTTTGAGATTAACAAAATTTTAGATCCTAAAGACATTACCCCTACTCTAGTGGCAACTGATCTCGATCGCATTGTTGTCCCTGACAACAATGGCTTAAGATTACTAACTACAGTTGAGCAAAAACGACTTTTTGGCTTTCCTGATGATTATGTCATGGAAGTTAAGCCTAAAGAAATTTTTGATCTTTTTGGCAATACGGTTGCAGTACCGGTAGTTAAAGCTGTAGCTATAAAATTACTCGATACGCTGTAAATTTGTCAAAATTTTACGATTAAGTTGCGGTTACCTAAAAAAAGTACACTGAAAATAAAGTCACTATGCCAGTAAAAACTTTATTATCCCTAACGATAACTTAATAGGTCAGATAATATAACTCAGGTAGTAGACATAGCAGAGCTAGCATATAGATATCACATAGATAACATGAACATTAGTTATCTTAGCTATCCTATCCTGCCTAACTTAACATCTTACCTACTTTCAGGTATAAGTCTATACCTACGATAAATTTTAAAGATGAGCAATTAGTACTAAGTTCTAAGTACTAAATACTAAGCTTAAAGTACTTCCTCTAAATCATTAGATGATTAGACTCATCTTAAAGCATAGAGATTAGGAAAGTTGTCTAAATCATAAAAATTTAGAATCATACTCTCTATGTGAAAATACACTAAGTCATTAGAGTTACTAACTTAGACTAAGTCATTAGAGTTACTAACTTAAACTAAGTCATTAGCGGTTAAAACTATGTACTTAGAGTTAAGTAACTTCTCTCTTTACTTAGAGTATTTATTTTTATCATTCATAGAGTAACGGATAACTCGTTCTCTACACTTTCTCGCCATTAACCATAGCCTACACTCTTGCAAGTAATGAACTCATTACTTCTAAGCCCCACAAACAACCAAGATTTGTAAAAAATCTTCTCGACAATTTTCTACCAAAATCATCTAAGCCCACAAAACTAATTCTTACAACTAGCCTTGCTTTGGGGTAGTGGTATAACTCAGTGCTATTTTACGAATTGTAGCTGTAAAACAACTACCACTCTTAAAAGTAGCAAACAAGCATGTGCTGTAATCCCAAGTGCACAATACTAAAAAAACGTATCAGCACCAATTGAGTATCAAGTCGTATCAAGTCGTATCAATTTGTATAAATCGTTTGTCTATACAAATCAGACTTACATACATATCAACTTTAGGACTAGAAAATCAAACCTAGCTAGTAAGATCTTCTAAGACTACAGCATAAACTATAAAATCCCGCTCCAGCTGTTCATTCTAAACTCTTGTTCATTGTTTGCGCAAAATTTAGTAATTAAGTTTCCGTTAGAGAATTTAGACTTCCCAAACTGGTTAAGAAAATTAAGTTTATAGGTGTTTAATAGGGAAAGGATTATCTTCAGTAAACAATTTAGCTTGACTACTTTTATTCTAAGTACGGTCTTAAGCAAAAGCAGATACACATCATCATTCTGTTTGCCAGCTAAAATTCTAAACTAGGTGTAAAAATTGGTAGCGATTAAAGTACATTTGACTTTTTACAATAAAGGCATAAAGATAACTAGATACCTTAAGCGGTAATTTGCTACTTTTTACCTTAATGCTAAGTTAAATACTTTAAAGTCCATTTTAGACCTGCTAACAGTTTAGGTTTACTAATAGAGCTTTTCTCTCCAAAAAAGCTACTAGCGTTAGATAAGTTAAGACTTTTGATTTCTAAGATTTAAAAGAAAAAATCAAAGAACAAATTTCGCTTAACTTGATTTAACAACCACTAACGACTGTAGATAATCACATGCTTTGTCTGTAAATCTCACCAAAACCTTACCAATGCAACTTAACAACCCATACTAAATTTTTAGGTTTAGTACTTATCGGTTGGGTTAAGGGATTATAAGATTTGGTTAGTAGAAGTTTTACAGGTTATAAACCAGACACTCCCGAGACTTAGGTCGCGAGCTACGCTCAAGCGGATGCTTTGAAATGCCTGTCACTAACAGGGAATTACAGCTAGCATTAAGTTAAGACTAATCTTAGCTAAGAGCTAACCAACTTGCAAAACTGTAAATGAAGAACTTCAAGTTAGAGTTCGAGTTAAAATCTAAACCTAAATCTAGATCTTTATTTAACTCAAATTCAAGTTAGAAGTTTAACTGCTATAAGCTAAAAGTATCTAATCTCAAGGTTTAAACAACCTATGAGCTAAAGGGAGATAATTTCGTTTTTAAGATTAACCTAAGAAGAGAAAATCTTTAATTTGAAATTTAAATCTCATGTGCTAAGCCGAATCATTACGGTTTAGAGTTTACTTTTAGTTCTTCCGAAGAAGCATAGCGATTTACAGGAGGCGAAAAATTTATGTCAGAATGCATCTGAAGTTTTAATATGAGCAACAAAAACAACAGGGATTTCTATGGAAACTCTCGTTTGGAGATGACAATTGTACCGCTCAAGTACTCTCAATTCTTCTTAAGACGAGGCGTTAAAAAAATTATCAGCAGTAAAAACTCTTGTCGCAGCTAAGAACTGCTGCGAATGAAGTTTGAACAGAATTATTTAACGCAGCGTATGCAAGTAAGATCATTGCAGATCTTCCGTTAGTTAAATTTTTCAATCATGCATATACGTAAAAAATATTTGCTATGCAAGAGTGAGAAAAATCTATTTACATTTTACAGAAAATATTTTTACTAATTGTGAACTTTGTTTTTATATCTATTATTAAG
>NZ_NRJG01000172.1 GCF_003585935.1 Psittacicella hinzii | reverse complement strand
AGCTTAGTTAATTAAAACTTAACAATTTTATAGCTAAATTATGATCTGTGCTAAATCATCTAAGCTATTAAATTTTACTAACTGGGTATTTTGCAGTTTTTGCGCTATTAGATAAGTATTGTCTACTGGCTTAAGTACGCTATTACGATCTAAATCTCCGTTGCTATAAAATTGTTTTAGATCTTCTAAATAAGAAAAGTTCGTTTGATTAATTATTTTTTGTTCATTAGTTGTAATATTTTGTTTACTCGAGTTATAGATTAAGTAATCAACTTGAGGTAACAAATTAAGCGCACTTAATGTGTGGGATATCGAACCTAAAGCACCATCGGCTATTAGTACTAATATAAAATTAATCTGATTACTTTTGCATGCTTGATTTAAAGCAAAAATTAACTCAAGATTAGTTTGATATAAATTAACCGGAGACATTACTCCTCCAGCTAATTCCACTAATAATAAATCAGCTTGATTATCTTGATTGTTTAAGCATAAAGAAATCGTTTGCTGAACAATTTTAGATAAGGTAAAAGTTTCTGTATGACCTAGTTTTTCACCTACATGTGGGGATGTTGCTAAATTGTAAGTGTAAGTTACTTGTTCGACTTTTGTTTTAAGCTTAGCTATTAATTCTTCTCTATTATTGAGATGACTAAGATTCTGCTGTACTATTTGTATATGTTCGGCTAGATCTGGAGAAGTATGATCTGTAGTTCCAGTTTGTACTGGTTTACAACTATTTACAATATAACCATTTAATAAAAAATGACTTAAAAGTTGTCCTGAAATGTAGGTTTTACCTACATCTGTACTAGTACCACAAACAACTAAAAGGGTCTTATGCATAATTTTCTCCTAGGAAAAGATCGAGGATATGAGCTTTTTTTATTGTATAACTATTTAGCTTGTGGCGTATCTCTTTGATCTTACGCAACTTTCTTACACATAAAGCATAAAGGATTATAGGTTAGAGGGATCCCATAATCTGTACGTAACTTTTCGTATTGCTCATAAAAATGGTAATACGACTTCTTATTCCATTTAGTTTGAGCTAAATTATTTACTCCAGTTAATTTTAAATGCTCAAGCAGAGCTTTTACTGAAGCAAAATACAGAGGGTGCATATACTCTACACAAGCTACTATTTCAAAACCACTTGTTTTAAGCATCTCTTGCCATTGTTGTAAAGAATAGTAAGTAAGGCTTTGTTTGGTGATAGCAGCTAATTCATGAAAGTTATTTGTAGTAAACATACTAAAAAGCAATATCCCATGAGGAGCTAAAACCTGCGCTTCTAGATGAGTTAAAAATTCTTGCGGATCAGCAAGCCATTGTACCATTGCATTACTTATAACTAAATCAGCTTTACTATTTGCCGGTAACCAATCTTGTGCGGCTTGTTGATAAGTAGTTACTTTATAATCTTCTTGCAAAGAGCTTATAGTATGGTCAAGTATGTCTATAGTTTGTGAATTTATTTTTACTAAATCAACAAGATCTATCTGTAACGCACTTGCTAAATTTTTGCTTGCTAGATTATTTAATAATTTAACCGTAAAATCTGCGTTTAATCCAGCACCTAAATCAACTAAATGCTTGATTTGCACATTAGGGTTGTGAGTTAGTAAAAAATCTATTAAGACTTGCGCCATTTTTTGCTGCACTATGGCATGCTCTGAATAAAGAGAACTTTGAGAAAAGTTATGGATTATACGTTGCTTATTAATTGACATATAAAATTAAAGACAGGGTATTACACATACCCCATCTTTTGTTAAATGTAATTATTTACGATGACGGTTACAGAAGTTTTCAATACGATCTAAAGCATCTGCTAAAGTATTTACATCTGGTAAGAAGACTATACGGAAATAATCACCTTCTTTCCAATTGAAACCTTTACCTTGTACAACTAGTACATGCTCTTCTAAAAGTAATTTTTGCGCAAATTCAACATCATCTTTAAAGTCAAATTTTGCTAAATCAATTTTTACGAAAGCATATAAAGCGCCACTAATTGGTGTACAAGAAAGTCCATCAATTTGATTAATACGGCGTTCTAATAATGATTTTTGTTCGTATAAACGACCACCTGGTGCTGTTAATTCATAAATAGACTTATCTTTTTCAAGGCTAGCAGGAATTAATGCTTGGAACGGAGAAACTGAACATAGACGCATACTCGTTAATTTATCCATAGATTGAATAAATCCTAGAGCTTGCTCAAATGGACCTGTTAAGAAGCACCAACCTAAACGATAACCACAAACACGGTTAGCTTTTGAAGCTCCATTAAAAGTAATGCATAATGCTTGTTTATTAATTGAAGCAATAGCTACATGTTCTGCTTGGTTGTAAGTAATGCGATCATAGATTTCATCACTTAAAATCATTAGCTCGTGTTTTAGAGCGATATCTACAATTTTTTCAAGAGTTTCACGTGAGTAAACAGCCCCTGTTGGGTTATTTGGGTTAATAACCACAATAGCTTTCGTTCTCGGGGTAATATTTTGCTCAATTGAAGCAATATCTGGATTCCAGTTATTTTCAGGATCACATTTATAGTAAACCGCAGTACCACCGGCTAAATTTACAGCCGCCGACCATAGAGGATAATCTGGAGTTGGTACTAATACTTCGTCGCCATTGCTACAAATACTACTTGTAACAATTTTGATTAATTCCGATACACCATTACCGATATATACACGGTTAATATCATCAGTATCTAAACCAATACCTAATTTATGGTTATAGGCAATAATGGCTTTACGGGCTTCAACGTGTCCTTTTGAATCACAATAGCCATGATATTTATATACACAATCTTCTAGATCTTGAGCAAAAGCTTCTGGCACTTCAAAACCAAATACGGCAGGGTTACCAATATTTAATTTTAAAATTTTATTACCTTCACGTTCTAAACGATTAGCTGTCTCTAAAAGAGGTCCACGAATTTCGTAGTTAACTCTTTCTAAATGAGGAGATGGAGCTTTAAATTTTTCCCACATAATAGGTTCCTCTTAAATTTTTACACACTACCTTTACTACTTTTAAATACTAGTTATTTTCTAGTTTGGGCAATGTGCATATTATATGGCAAAAGTTAGTTATTTTAAGCAGAATAATATATTTCACTCGACTTTTACCATAAATTTTAGGGGGGTAGTTATATTATGCAAGGATTTCACTAAAATTAGATATTTTTCTTACGGATTTGCCAACTAGATCACACTTTTTTGACATAGATCTTTAATTGCTATCAGAGCAGTTTAGATGTTATCGATAGCAATTTTAATGTTATCTACTTAAGCTTAAGTAAAAATATACTCAATCTAGAAAAAAGTACGACAATTTTTAAATAGATAAATAATTACACTTATACCTAAATTAAAGCATTAATACGTTTTCAAACGATTATAGTAAAGGTTTATAAATTGAATGAAGAGAAATTATTTAATTTAACTACGGTTTATTAAATAAAAAATTCTTAAGCAAAAATAAAGCAATAAATTTAATTAGATTTTCCTCCATAAAAAACAATAGTTTAAAAACTTTTTTCATTTTTGTAATTGACATTTATTTTTCTATAGTGCATAATATACCTCGTTAGCGAAAGACAGGATAACAAATTACTAATTACTGTCTTTATTTTTTTGTCTAGCAAGATTTTATTTTGCCTCGATAGCTCAGTCGGTAGAGCAGGGGATTGAAAATCCCCGTGTCGCTGGTTCGATTCCGGCTCGAGGCACCATCCTTTTACTATTCCTCCTTAGTTCAGTCGGTAGAACGGCGGACTGTTAATCCGTATGTCGCTGGTTCAAGTCCAGCAGGAGGAGCCATTTTTCTTTTGCCTCGATAGCTCAGTCGGTAGAGCAGGGGATTGAAAATCCCCGTGTCGCTGGTTCGATTCCGGCTCGAGGCACCATCCTTTTATTATTCCTCCTTAGTTCAGTCGGTAGAACGGCGGACTGTTAATCCGTATGTCGCTGGTTCAAGTCCAGCAGGAGGAGCCATATATTCAAGAGTAACAGAGATATCTGTTACTCTTTTTTTGTATGCTATAATTAGCGTGCGTGACTTACTGTCATTATTTTCATTCTTCGTTATAGGTTGACACATGAATCCTGATTTAAATTTTATTTCTAAATTTCTTGATGAAACCATTGCTGACATTACAGCAGCTGGCACAAAACCAGAATTAAATCACATTATTTTGCATCATATTATTTTTAAATCAGATAAGTACATTGATAATTTTATTGCCGAAGCTGCTAAATTATCTTTTGAATGTGATGAACCTGAATTTATTAATGAAGAATTAATCAATGAAGAGGATCGTGTGGAATATCCTGACGGTTACTGGAATTTAGATGTAGCTGTAGAAGTTCCTCTGACTGAAAAAGAATATATTATTGAAGATATCAGCGAATTATTAAATATTATTAATAAATTCCCTGAAGGTGAAGTAGCTTATGGCTTCTTTGGTACTTTCATTGAAACCGGAGAAGAGGAAGATGAAAACGTTGAACCTATTTACTGGTCTGTATAACTTTCATCTTAACTATCAACATCAGCCTAAAAATTACTAAAACACAAATAACAAGATTCAAAAAAAAATGAGAGTTGTATTAACTCTCATTTTTTTGTTTACCATAGTATTGTAGATTGTCCAATCTCAAGTAAATATTGGTTAGTTTGCTTAAAGCAACCACAAGTAAAGAAACCTCGATAAGCACTTAGAGGAGATGGGTGTGGTGCTTTTAAAATTAGATTCAGCTGAGCATTTACATGGCTTGCAAAACTTTGAGCATGTTTACCCCATAATAGGTATACAAGGTGCGATTTTTGCGCAAGTAAGTTAAAAGCAAGATTTATAAACTCTTGCCAAATATCATGCAAAGGATTTAAAGGACAACCAATTTCAACGGTTAAGCGAGTATTTAACAATAATACTCCTTGCTCAACCCATGGCTGGAGATTAGCTTTACCCTTCACATGCGGTTGGTACTCTTCACCAAAATCATTTTTTAAAGCAAGAAAAATATTTTGTAAACTTTTAGGAATATCACGATCCATAGCTGAGCTAAAAGCAAGACCATGCGCATGATCTGAAGCATAAGGATCTTGCCCTACTATCACTACTTTAACTTGAGTTAAAGGAATACTAAATGCATTAAATAGGTCTTTGGCAAGTGGTCGCACCGTTTGCCCATGCTCAAGATAAATCTGCTCAACTTGTTGCCATAGGGTATTACCTTTATGATCTGTAACCTGTAAATAATTAGCTAATTCAGGCCAATTACGCTTGAGCATTTCTAACTGCTCGTGCAGATCATGCAAAATTTGATTTTGCTTATCCATTACTTACAGTCCTAAATTTTTAAGATAAAAATAAAGCTTACGGTAATCAACTTGAGATTCGCACAAGAAAGTTAATTGCTCAACTAACTCTATATCTTTTTCAAATAAAGATATATCACTTGTATTTACTTTACGACGTGCTAGGAGTAAAAGCGTGAACATATAATTAGGTAATTGAGCGATAGATTTCTTAAATCCTTCTAAAGCTTCTACATCTAAGTGATAAGACTTACCTGTAATGTCATACTCAAAAGCTTTTATTGCTAAACATTGAGTTATTAATAATTGCCATAGTGCACGCTGCTGAAGAATTACATTACGACGCATTTCTTGGAAATTATTAACGTCATCAGGAGTTTGTAACCAAGATTTAAAAAATTCTTCAACAAGCTCATGATAAGTTAATGGCAAGAAAGTAGTTTTACGTACTAAATCTACAAGTAATAAGTAGGGTAAACGCTTAGTAAAAAATTCCGTACTCTTACCTTCAGCCTGAGCAAAATCTTTAGTAATCAGAGGTTCTAAGATTTGTTCATATCTCGGTACTATGTAATCATTTATAAAATCTTGTGGATCAATATTTCTAAAATGAGTACTTAGAACTTGCTCGATATCTTGTTTAGAGTATTCAAGATGTTCGCGATAAGTAACTAAATTGCTATAAAAAATTTCATTTAAGAAAAAGTCAATAACACATAAAGCTTTAAAATTGAATACTCGCTCACGATCAAAGAGAGCTAAGCCAAAAACTTGATCTACAGCTTGCACTAAAGATAAGAAACGCGATTTATCGCGATTTTGTTCATCGTGTAGGAGATTTTCACTGTAAACTTGATACTGTTGGGTGTACTTTAAGATTAAATCATGTAAATTTACCAGTGATAAATTACGATGATCTAATAAAAGCATACGCGAAAGCTCAGGTTTAAAACCTTCTTGCTGTGCTAAAAACTTGTCAAAATAAGAAAATTCTACTTGTAAAGCAGGGATCTGTTGTAATGCCTGCATTGGTGAATCTACTTGTGCTTCCTTTTTCTTAAAGTCAGCATATTTATTACCTTTAACTTGTTGGCTATCAGGTAAAGAGAACTCATGTACTGTAGTAGCCTGTGTTTTAGCTACAGCTTTTTTCTTTTTAAAAAAATCAAAAATCCCCATATATAACCTTTTATTGTGGGTGTGATGAATTTTTATTTGCTTTTATTATACTCAAAATAGCTCTCTTAGGCGAAGATACTAGGCAAGAGTTCAAAGCTAAATACGCATAGCACCCTCTTTTACGAATTAAGTAGTTTGTAAATCTATATTTTTTAATAAAAATATGAAAAAACATTTGGGTTTATTACAAACTTATGCTATAATGTTCGAGTTGACTTTTCTGCTATGCAAAGTTTAAATCTAAGCCCATTAAATATTTATATCTATTTGGCATTTTAAGCAATTTGTATAGAAGAGACATAAAGTCAGTTCTTAGGGCTCTAAGAGATAATAATTATCCCCCTATACTACTT
>NZ_NRJG01000171.1 GCF_003585935.1 Psittacicella hinzii | reverse complement strand
GCTGATTTACGTGGTAACTTACAAATATTTGTAATATAATAAGCTACGTTATTTTTAGTAATAGTTTCAGATATTTAAGTAATATATTTTTATTACTCATAGAATATATTTTAGATCATACAATAAACAACTAATTTTAGTTGGAGATAAGATGAAAAAGTTAAAAGCTTTAGGTTTATTCGTAGCCGTAGCAGGTGCTGCTTCATTATTAGCAGCTTGTAACGATAAAGACAATACTAGTTCAACTACAACTAGCGCAGAAACTTCAAGCGCAGTTGTAAGCAAATACGTAAAAGATTTCAACTCTACGCAATCTTTTATCAATCGTTACACTAACCAAGAATTCAATTTCAACGCAGCTTTACCTCTATCAGGTAAATTTGTGCAAGTATTAAACGATTTATCTAATGGTGCTAAAGCAGTAAGCGAAGCTCCAGTTGATCAACGTGCTTTAGTGGAAGATGAAGTTTTATTAACTGTAAACGACCGTTTCTTAAGTTATGTTGATGCTTATAAAAACGATAAACCTGCATATACTGCAGACTTCCCTAACGGTGATATTGATTTAGATACAGCTAACTTAAAAGATCTATTAGATCAATTACAAGGTGGTTGTAGCACAAATAACGACTACCAAGCTGATTTAGATAGCATTAAACGTTTAGAAGTTAAAGACGAAAACGGTAATGTAATTCCTTTCCCAGCTGAAGTAGAAAACGAAGTTGTAAACTGGAATGCTAACTTCAAAAACACTTGTAACTTAGCAAAAGATTTATACAAAATCGTTTCAGCTCCGAATTTTAGCTACGCTGATTTAAAACAACAAGTAGCTGCTAAACGTGCTGCAGACGCACAACCAGCTGCTCCAGCTACAGAAGAAGCTGCTCCAGCAGAAACTCCTGCTGCTCCAGCTGAAGCTCCAGCAAATAAATAATTTTTTAAAAAAACGGTAATCTTTAAGATTGCCGTTTTTGCGTTTGTATTTTTAAGATTTGCTATAATAAAGCGATTTATGATGTGCTGTGTCTTACAGCAAGATTACTAACTATTTTTTGATTAGATTAAGTTCTAGATCCTGATATGAGTGTAGATTCTCAAGTTTTTGATGATAAAGTAGAAGTTAAAGTTCATGAGTTTGACTTTAATTTAGATCAGTTTAATATGCGTTTAGACGCGGCAATTGCTTCGCTTTTTGAAGAGTATTCGCGTACTAAAATTAAAGAATGGATTTTACAAGGGCATGTTAAAGTAGATGACCAAGTAATTATAGATCCTGCGCATTTAATTACTGGTTTCGAGCACTGCCAAATGGCAGCGCAAATCCAAATAGTTTTAACTTCTGTACCACAAGATATTGATATTAATGTAGTATACGAAGATGATGATATTATTATCATCAATAAACCAATGGATATGGTTGTGCACCCTGGTGCTGGTAATCCTCGCGGTACTTTAATGAATGCTTTATTGTACCATTATCCAGAATTAAATAAAATTCCACGTGCTGGTATTGTACACCGTCTTGATAAAGACACAACCGGCTTAATGGTAGTTGCTAAAAACCTTCAAGCACAAATGTCATTAGTAGCGCAGTTACAAGATAAAACTGTAACTAGAGAATATGAAGCTATTGCTTATGGCTTAATGACGCGCGGGGGTACGATTAATCAACCTATTGGTCGTCACCCTACCAAACGTGTATGTATGGCAGTTGATCCGCACAATGGTAAACCTGCCATTACTTTATTTAGGGTAATGGAAATCTACCGTAACTATACACGTATTCGTTTACGTCTTGAAACAGGTCGTACACACCAAATTCGTGTACATATGTCACATATTCACCATCCATTATTAGGTGATATTACCTATGGTGGAGCAATTCGTTTACCGAAAAATGCAACGAGTGAACTTGTAAGTGCTTTACGTGGTTTTAAACGTCAAGCTCTGCACGCAATTAAATTATCTCTAACTCATCCGGCTACAGGTGAAACTATGACTTTTGAAGCGCCGTTACCAGATGATATGGAGCATTTAATTAGCTGTTTACAGCAAGATCGTGATTTGCATGCAGATAAGCTTTAAGAGGTGTTATGAGTAGTTTAGATACTATTATCCCTAACTGGCCATTAAAACGCGTTAAAGCACACGTGACAACGCGTTTTGGTGGTGAAAGTACCAATGACTACTTTAATTTTAATTTAGCTTCGCATGTAGGTGATAATCCTGAAGTAGTACAACATAATCGCTTACTCTTAGAACAAAAACTATCCTTACCCGAACAACCTTTATGGGTACAACAAGTAAGTGGTGGTAATGTTCTTGAATTACCGATTGATAATATTTTAGAGCAAGAATACTTACAGATCCAAAAATCCGAACAAGCAAGTGTACTTAAAAGTCGTCATGCTGATTTATGGAAAATATTTGAAGTAGATGCTCTATACACCAATCAAGTTAATAAAGTATGTGCGATTTTAACTGCTGATTGTATTCCGTTATTACTTTGTGATGAAAATGAAACTGAAGTAGCATCCGTACATGCTGGATGGCGAGGAGTAATTGCAGGAGTAGTGGAAAATAGTATTTATACTTTTAAAACCTTTCATAAGTATAAAAATGCCCACGAATTATATGCATGGATCGGACCGGCAATTGGACCGCAATCATTTGTGGTAGGTTCGGAAGTGATGATGGAATTTGTGGAAAAAGACCGCGATTTTGCTCATGCATTTGTACCTTATCCAGCCGAAAAGAATAAATGGTTAGGTGATTTACCTTTAATTGTAAGTATTATTTTACAAAAACTAGGTGTTAATCCTGAACGCATTTATTTTTCGCAAATAGATACAGTTACGGATGATCGTTTTTATTCGTATCGCCGTGACAAGGTAACCGGACGCTTTGCAAGCTTAATATGGTTACCAGACGAAGATGCCTAAGAAAAAACCTCCTG
>NZ_NRJG01000170.1 GCF_003585935.1 Psittacicella hinzii | reverse complement strand
TCTACTAAATCTATAGTGCGCAGTCCACTAGGGCAAGCTAAGTAACACTGCTATTATATTATAATTAAATTGCTTTTGCTATAAATTCTAGATTTATTAACTTATTTTTCCTAGCAAATTGAGTTATGTTTTTAATTAATTTTTCTTATGAGTTATAAATAATTTTTTACTCATAACATCTTATAACTAAATTATAGTCAAATGGATTAAAAATCAACTTGTTAGATGTTGTTAAATTTTAGATTCCGGATAACTATCAGGTATAAATAATTATTGCTCAAATTAAACTTTGCTCATATATTTTTGATCCGCAAAAATACCTTATTAGTTAGTGTGGATATTGCTGGTTTTTGAGCAAAATAAAGTGCGTAGTCTGTTAGGACTACGCACTTTAAGTTTAATTAAATTATTTCTTATCAAGATCTAATTTATTTGAATTTTCATCTTTATCGTCAGTAGAGAAGTCTAAGCTAGTAGCTTTATCGTCTACATCTTGATCATCATTGTTTTCGTCGTCAATTTCATCAACAGCTTCTTCTTCAATTTGATTAGCTAAAGGTGGAATTGTTTCGTCGAATTCAGGTAATGGTTCATGACGTTTACCGAAGTAAATGTAAACCATTGGTAGGATAAAGAGAGTAAATAGAGTACCGATAGAAAGACCAGATACAATGGTTACAGCAATCGCAAAACGAGCATTCGCACCAGAACCGCCACCGATAAGTAGAGGTAATAGACCAGCCACCATCGCTAAGGTTGTCATTAGAATCGGACGGAAACGTAAACGAGCTGCTTTAATGATTGCTTCACGTTTGTCTAAACCATGGAGAATTTGTTCTTCTTTAGCAACTTCACACATTAGAATACCGTGTTTAGTAATTAACCCTACTAGAGTCATCATACCAATGGTTGTATAGAGGTTACTAGTTGCACCTGGAATATTCATTAGGTTAAGAATAAATAATGTTGAAATACAACCTGTAATTGCAAGAGGTACGGTAACCATGATCACAATACCATCTTTCCAAGAGTTAAATTGAATAGCTAGTACTAAGAAGATCATTATAATAGCTAAACCGAAAATAATTGTAGTTTGGCTACCTTCTTGCGTATAGGTACGTAAATCACCTTGGAATGAATAAGTATAGTTAGATGGGAAATAATTGTAGAAGTTATTTTGTACCCATTCAACTAGTGCAGATTGTGATTGCGTTGAACGACCTTGCACACTTACTGAGTTTAATTGGTTTAAACGTGGGTAAGAAGCAGGTTGTGATTCCATTGAGTAAGTAACAACTTCTGTTAATGGAATATTTACACCTGAAGTGCTAGTTACGTAATAGTTATCTAAAGAGTTAGTTCCAGATTTATCTTGGTTTGCTAATTGAGTTACAAGTTTATACACTTGACCATCAATAGAAACTCGAGCAGCTGTTGAACCTGATAGGTATGCTGCTAATGAGCTAGCAATGTTACTAATATTAACACCTAATTTCGAAGCTTTTTCACGGTCGATTTGAATATTAAGTTTTGAGTTATCAAATGACACGGAAGTAGCACCCATGATTAGGATACCTTGGTCAATAGCAGCTTGTTCGAATTTTTCTGCGTATTCTACAATCTTATCTAAATCATCAACTGATTGTGCGGCAACAGCAAAGTTAAAGAAACCAGAACCAGGAACTTGGATTTCAGGGAAACTTACAGCATTCACTTGTAGACCTGGGACACCATTAAAGAAACCGCCTGACATATTAACAATTTCTTGTTGCGTCAAATTACGATCTTCTTTTAATGGAGCAATGTTGATAATCATACTAGATTGAATAACGGATAGACGACTATCAACAAAAGGTACTTTCGCAAATCTTTCAGTAATAATGTTTTGTAATAACTGATTGTATTGAATTGTTGAGTTAGATGGAGCACGTGCGAATGCAATAAATACTCCATTATCCTCGGTTGGTGTTAACTCTGAACTAATGTTACGAGGTAACGATATTAAAGCAAATAGAGCCGCAGCTAAGAATGCAAATGCAAATTTAGGGTGACCTAAGAAACCTTGTAAAGCTTTGTCGTATTTAGCATTAATATTATCAATCGTAGTTTCAACTAAATGCTCAAACTTGCTAGTTTTGTTAATATCGTAATTACGATAAAGTAGGTTAACTAGCATTGGAGATAAAGTTAATGAAACAACACCCGATAAGATCACCGAACCGGCAAGGGTAACAGCGAACTCACGATAAATCGGACCAGTTTGCCCTGAGGTTAAGGTAAATGGTAAGAATACTACAGCTAGAGTAAAGGTCATTACAATAACTGGAGCTGCAATTTCTCGCGTACCAATAATAGCAGCACGGAATGGTGTTTCACCATAACGGATGTGACGCACAATGTTTTCAAGTACCACAATGGCATCGTCAACTACCAGACCGATAGCTAAGATCATTGCTAGAAGTGTAATTAAGTTAATTGAGTAGCCAAATAAACTTAAAATTGCAAAGTTAGCAATAATCGAAATAGGAATAGCAATAATAGGAACGATAAGTGATTTAATACTTCCTAAGAATAGAAGCATAACCACCATTACGATAACAACCGCTTCTACAAGAGTACGAGCAACGTGCTCAATAGCACTAAAGATCGAAGTTGTAGAGTTATAAACTACAGTAGTATTAATGTAGCTTGGTAAAGTAGGTTTAACGGTGTTTTCGTAAGTATTTAGAAGAGCTTTAACTACTGAAAGTGCATTTGCTTCAGGAGTTAATGAGAAAGTCATAACAACCGCTTTTTGGTCATTAAAAGTAGCAATACTTTGGTTTGGTAACTCTTCCATTGCTACATTGGCAACGTCACCGATACGAATAGGTTGACCATTGACAGTTGTAATGATTAGATTTTTTAATTCGTCTACAGTTTTAACTGAACCATCAACGTTATTTGTAATAACACGATATTCAGTTCTTAAAGAACCCGCAGCGATTTGTACGTTGTTGTTAGAAATTGTACTAGATACAGAACTTGGACTTAAATTATATTTAGCAATTTTTTCTGGATCTAGAGTTACAAGCATATATAAACCTGGGTTTAAGAAATCTACACTTGCAACACCACTTACGGTATAGAATTGTGGTTGTACGTTACGTGTTAACCAGTCTACTAATTGAGCATTAGATAACTGATCGGTTGTAAATGCTACGTAAAGAGGGTTAACCGAACGTCCTTCATCTTTAGCAATTACAGGCTCATCTGCACCTGTGGGTAAAGATGATTTAGCTTCGTTAACTTTTGCAATTACGTCGGTAAAAACTTTGTTAAGATCAGCTCCACCGAGTAAATATAGGGTGATCGTACTAGTACCTAAAGCTGAGGTTGAATACATATAGTCAATGTTTTCTACAGCAGCTAGCTCAGATTCTAGTGGACTTGTAATAAAGTTTTGAATAGATTGTGCTGAAGTACCTGAATAGGTCGTAGTAACAGTAATAGTTGCTGTTACTAACTTAGGATACTGACGCACATTCATCTGGGTTAAACCATATAAACCAAGTACAACTAGGAGGATACAAAGGGCAACACCCATTACTGGTCGTTTAATAAACGCATCAGTAAATCTCATACTTTATACTCCAAGGATTATTTATCGGTTTCTTTTGCTTCTGCTGGTAAAGCGAAAGTATTTGGAACACCAATTCCATAACCTTTAGCAATACGCACTAAAGAACCATCCATAATATTGTTGTAATTAGTTACGACAATGTCACCAGCTTTTAAACCTTCAGTTACTAATACAAGATTATTAACGTGGTTGTTTGCTGTAATACGCACTTGAGTAACGTGGTAAACACCGTCAGTCGAACCAAATGAAGCAATTTTTTCTTTATCTGCGTCAGTTAGAGGATCTAAACGATATACTACTTGACCATATAAAGAGTAGTTAACAGCGATTTCTGGAATAACGATTTGATTTTGTAAAGTATCTGTAGCTACGCTTACTTTTACAAATAAACCAGTTTTTAAGTTTTCATTAATAGGAAACTCAACACGTACTTGGCTTAAACCTGTTGAAGTTGAAATTGTAGGGTCAACTGCTGCTACAGTACCTTCAGCAATTAATTTACCTTCACCATCATAAGCTTTTACGGCATTACCCGCTGATACATTTTTTAAAGCGTTAGGTGAAAATGCAACGTTTGCATAGTAATTGTTGCTTGATTGACTATCATTAGGAATTAATGTTACTAACACAGTTCCTGAAGATACAACAGTACCTACTGATGGCGAAATACTACCGATAGTACCATCAAATGGAGCAACGATTTGTTTAGTTGCAATTGTACGTTCAGCTGCTAAAACTGAATTTTTTTGTGCGTTTAAATTTGCTAAAGCATTGTCTACTTCTAATTTAGAAGCACCACCATTAGCGTATGCTGCTTTAAAGCCTTCATAAGTTAATTGTAAAGTACTTAAGCTTGCACGACTTGCTGCTAGAGAAGCTTGTTCTGCAGCTACGTCTAAACTTAAAATTACTTGACCTTTTTTAACCTGTTGCCCAGCTTTAAAGTTAATAGTTTTAACAGTACCGCTAGTTGCTAAGGCTAAGCTTGATGTATCTGCTGTTTGTAAGAAACCTGAAGAAATTACTCCTCCAGTATAAGAACGAGTTTCTAATTGAATAGCTGATACGCTGCTAATTGAAGGAGGAAGTTTATACTTACTTTTTTGATAGCTAATAAAATATGAAAATGCACTTAAAGCAAGTAAAACTAAAATTGCCAGCCCCATAAGGATATAAAATAGGGCAGATTTTCTTTTTGACATGTATTGTACCTTAATAAAATTAATAGCAACCTAAGAAAAAAAGAACCAATAGTTTTACTATTAGTAATATTCAAAAGATGAGAAATTTATTGTAATATTGCCCGCTATTATACCATTTTTTACTATTTTTTCTAGCTAAATCAAATATTTAGCAACGAAGATTTATGAGGATTTACGGCAATAAAGCTCTAACAAATAATTACATTTCCCACGTTAATTTGGAAATATATTTATATATAAATGAGTGAGTGCTCATTTATTTATTATATAACAACTAGCTGGTATTTTTCTACTCTTTTGCTAAAAAATTAAAACGTCAGATA
>NZ_NRJG01000017.1 GCF_003585935.1 Psittacicella hinzii | reverse complement strand
GATACTTTAAAATATTTGCCATTTTATATTAGAGGGAATATGGGTATAGTAGAAGGTTTAGGTATAGTACTATTGCCTTTTTTCCTAGGGTTTTATTTAGGAAATATTTTTACACGTTTAGGTAGATATTCTAGTTCGTTTTTAATGGTAACCTTAAGCTTATTACTCTTTATTATGGGCTTCAAGCTTGGGCAAATTGAAAATTTAGCAACAGAACTACCACGCATTGGGGTGAAAGTCGTAATTTTTACGGTAGTTTTACACCTATGTAATTTTCTCTTTTTAATGCCATGTGATCATCTACAACATAAGAAATCACGACAAATTGCACAAGTAACACGTGATTGGCGATTACTTTTAGATGTAGCCAAATTGATTTTATCTGTAGTTGTGGGTGTGATTGCTGGTTTATGGGCAAAAGGTGCTGGAGCTTCATTTGATTACAATTTATTAGGTACTATTTCCAACTTAATCTTATTGTTTATGATTTTAGCTTCAGGGATTCAACTCGGAAGTGCTAAATATAAACTTAAAGAAGTACTACTCAATAAAGAGGGATTTATCATTTCGGTTCTGTTCACTCTTAGTTGTTTAGTAGCAGGTTTAGTTTGTTACTTAATTACAGATGTACCTTTAAATAAATCATTAGCCTATACTGCTGGTATGGGGTGGTATAGTCTAAGTTCGGTAATTCTAGCTAATGCTTGGGGACCACTTGATGGTTCAATGGTATTTTTTATTGATATGGCGCGCGAACTCTTAGCTTTAGTTTTAGTACCATTATTAATGCAAAGATTCCGTTGTACAGCTGTTACCCAACCAGGAGCAACATCTTTAGATTGTTCATTACCGATTATTCAGAGAAGTGGGGGTAATGGGGTAGTAGGTTTAGCAATAACCTTTGGATTTTTTGCCAATCTCTACGTACCAGTGCTCTTAGTTTTATTTACCGGAATGTAAAGATTTTTAGCCTTATTTTGTAGTTAAATGCTACAAAATAAGGCTTTAATTGATATAATAATCAGACTGTTTATAAGCAAAATATTTCAGACTTATATCAGTATATTTTATTAATGGAGTTTATTCATGCCATCTTTTGATATTGTTTCAGAAATTGATAGCTTTGAAGTAAAAAATACGGTTGAGAATGCGCAACGTATTCTTGATAACCGTTTTGATTTTAAAGGTACTAATTCTTCTATTGACTTAAACGCTAAAGACAATAAAGTTAAAGTTAGTGCTGAGTCTGATTTCCAATTAGATCAACTAGTAGACATTGTAGTTAATGCTGCAATTAAACGTGGGATTGAAATTTTCTCATTAGTTATTCCTGAAAATTACGAACACGCTGGTAAAACTTATAGTAAAGAAATTGAGTTCCGTAATGGTATTGATCAAGATAGCGCTAAAAAAATGGTGAAAATGATCAAAGACTCAAAAATCAAAGTTACAGCACAAATTCAAGGTGATAAAGTTCGTGTTCAAGGTAAAAGCAGAGATGATTTACAAGCAGTTATCGCTTTAATGAAAAATGCCCAATCTGATTTAAACTTAGCTTTACAGTTTAACAACTTTAGAGACTAATATTTTTCCCTTAATCTTATCTTCTAGTAGGAGTGCGTTATTATGAGTGAAGAGCAAGCTTTATCACAAAAACCAGAATCGTTTGAAGAAAAGATTGAAAAGGTTAAAGAGATTATTAAATCTATGGAAGGTGATCAGTTAAGTTTACAAAACTTAACGGCACAATACACTGAAGCACTTACTTTAGTTGATGAGCTGTGCGAAGAATTAAATCAAGCGAGCCAAAAACTAGAAGTAGTACAACAAAAACGTGCCAAACAGTAAAAATTACGCTTAGATGAGGAGTGAGCGTTAAATGTCACTAACAGATGCAAAAGTCGTAAAAGATCAAGACCAAACACGATTAAGCTTGAATACGCTTAGTTTAAATGAACTTGCAAGCTATGTAGTACAAGAGCACGATTTAAATAATAAGTTAAACAGTGCTTTACCATTAAATGAGTTTTTAAGTATCATAAGCCAAGCTGTACGTAGTTTAATTGATTTAGTTTTAGGTACAGATAGTGATCCATATAAGCAATTATTTGGAACTGATCGACAAATTAACTCTCTTTTAGCTTTAAGCCCTGAAACCCAAAAAATAATGGCTGGTTTTGGCGCTAATACTTTACGTCAAGCTATGTACTATAGTTTACATAGTGATGGCAAAATGTTACGTCCGACTTTAGTTTTTATTGGTGGTTTATTATTTAATGCTAAAATCGAAGATTTGTTAATTGCGGCTTTAGCCATTGAATGTGTACATACCTATAGCTTAATTCATGATGATTTACCAGCAATGGATAATGATGATTATCGTCGAGGTAAATTAACCAATCATAAAGTTTTTGGTGAAGATATGGCAATTCTTGCCGGAGATTCACTACAAACTTTAGCTTACAGTCTTTTAAGCAATAATCAAAACCTTACTCATCAAGCTATTGTTAAGCAAATCCAAGTTTTATCTTATGGAGCAGGTCACTATGGGATGTGCTTAGGTCAAGCTTTAGATATTCTTGGCGAAGATCTTACCATCGGACAAATGACAGAACGTGGGATTACTCCAGAGCAGTCAGCGCGCCGCTTAAACGAAATTCACTATCGTAAAACTGCATTTTTAATTCGCAGTAGTATTCTGATGGGAGTTTATGCAGGTTGGGAACAAGCTAAGCATTTTCCGCAAATCGAAGATTTACTCTCTTCTTGGTCATATAACTTAGGTTTAACCTTCCAAGTTAAAGATGATCTATTAGATATTGAAGGGGATCAAGCGGAATTAGGTAAAACTGTAGGATCTGATTTAACCAACCATAAATTAACGTACGTGAGTCTATTCGGTTTAGAACAGGCTCGTACGAAAATGCAGAACCTTTTCAAGCAAACTTTAAATTGTATCGGCAATGTAGAAGAGCATTTAAAAACATGTTCTGCCGACACATCATTAATTAACTATCACGCTATTGAGTGGCTACAAGAGATTACTTCTTTTGTGGTTGTACGCAGAAAATAATATGAAGCAAGCTTATCCTTTATTAGATCGGATCAATAGTATTGCTGATTTAAAAGCTCTTGCCGTAGAAGATTTACCACAATTATGTGATGAGCTACGCCATTTTTTGATTTCAAGCATTAGCCAAAGTTCAGGCCACTTTGCTTCGAATTTAGGTACAGTTGAGCTAACTGTAGCTTTACACTATGTGTATTCTAGTCCTGAAGATAAGATTTTATGGGATGTAGGGCATCAAGCCTATGCACATAAAGTATTAACTGGACGTAAAGACCAATTACATACAATTCGTCAATATCAAGGTGTACATCCTTTTCCGTTTAGAGCTGAATCAGAGCACGATATTCTGTCAGTAGGGCATTCTTCGACCTCGATTAGTGCTGCTGTTGGCATAAGTTTAGCAAATCGTTTACAAGGCTTACAACAAGATGTAGTGCCAATTATTGGTGATGGTGCTATGACTGCAGGTATGGCTTTTGAAGCCTTAAACCATGCAGGTGATTTAAAGATTCCTTTAACCATTGTCTTTAATGACAATAATATGTCTATTAGTGAAAACATTGGTGCACTTAATCGTCATACAAGTAAAATTTTTAACTCTGAACTCTATCAAACTTTTAGAGAAAAATCGAAAGATATTTTGCCGCAAGCCTTAAAAGGCTTACTAAAAAGTGGTGAAAGTGCTTTTAAGCAGTTTTTAAGTTCTGATATTTGTAATCTATATCGTGGCTTAGGCATTGAATATCTTGGTCCATTTGACGGACACAATGTAGTAGAACTAGTTAAAGAGTTTAAACGTTTAAAACACAACGGTAAACTACAAATAGTACATGTGCTTACAACTAAAGGTAAAGGTTATTTACCTGCTGAGCAAGATCCAATTAAGTATCATGCTGTTGGTAAGTTTACTCCTGATTATACGCAAATAGTTAAAAACGTTAAAACAGCACCTCAAGCTGTAGTTACTACCTATACAAACCAAGAAACAAATAAAGAGACTGTTAAAGAAAATAAACCTTTAACCTATAGTGAAGTGTTTGGTAATTGGTTAGTTGAACATGCACAAGATCCGCAATTAGTAGCTATTACTCCGGCCATGACTGAAGGATCTGGGATGGCAAAATTTAAAGCTCTTGCACCACAAAAGCTTTACGATGTAGCCATTGCTGAACAGCATGCTGTAACTTTAGCCACTGGTTTAGCGATTGGTAATATGCATCCGGTTGTTGCTATTTATTCAACCTTTTTACAACGTGCATATGATCAAGTAATCCATGATGTGGCTTTAGATAATTTACCAGTACTCTTTGCTATAGATCGTGCTGGTATTGTCGGAGAAGATGGACAAACACATCAAGGTGCGTTTGACTTATCTTACTTACGTTGTATTCCAAACATGGTTATTGCTTGTGCGAGTAGTAAACAAAGTTTAACGCAATTACTCGAATTTGGTTATAACTACAATGGAACCTATGCTGTGCGCTATCCACGTGGACAAGCGTGGGATTTAGAGCACGTAGATCCAACCTTACGTTCTACTTTAGAACAAGATATTGTTCTGGGTAAAGGGATTAAAGTCGTAGAGGCTAATCCTGATCTATACCGTAATTTTACCCAAGAACATAATTTAACTAATAGTTCTAAAGGGATTGTAATTTTAAGTTTTGGTACTATGCTCCAAAGAGCTATTAGTTTGGCGCAACAAATAGGTGCTACGGTTTACGATATGCGTTTTGTTAAGCCTCTAGACCTTGAAATTATTGACCAACTATCAGCATATGATCTAGTGGTTACTCTTGAAGAAAATGCTATTTCTGGTGGTGCTGGTACTGCTGTACTTGAAGCTATGCAAGTAGCCAATATTCAAGTGCCAAGTTTAAATCTTGGAATTAGTGATAATTTTGTTGTACCAATTAATACGCATTTAATTGAAGAAGTAATGGCTTGGACACCTGAGCAAATTAAACAACAAATTATTACGAAATTACAAGCTTGTGCTTCTAGTACAAAATAGTGCTTGTATACACCCTAACTCATTAAAGAAATATAGTTTTATATGTTTTTTTGTTTATTGCTTTTACTGTAATCTACAGTGCAGTGATCTACAGTACTGTATTAAAACGAAAACTAAAGCTAAAACTAAAAAAGTGATACACCACACTATACACCACAAAAACAAAGCTAAAACTATAGCTAATATAAATAGGGATTCCCAAAAATATCAATTTAGTTATCATTAAAAATCATTAAAAAACAAGAAATAACGATCTATTTTAGAGGTTTTTACCTGTTATTAAACTAATAACAGGTAAGTGCTGTTAAAATGCGATATCTTCTTGATTTTTAACCCATATGATTGATAGGATTTTATCAATTTTGGGAATCCCTATATAAAGCTCAAAAAAAGCTTAAATATACAAAAAGTCCTGAGATTTTCTCAGGACTTTTTATGTATTTGTATTTTAGCGATCTGCTAATACTTTAGCAAAAGCTTTAGCTACATAATCAATGTTTTTCTCGTTTAAACCAGCAATATTCATACGACCGTTAGATACGATATAAATACTGAATTCATCTTTTAAACGATTAACTTCTTGAGATGTAAAGCCAGTGTATGAGAACATACCTTTTTGCTGAACTACAAAGTTGAAATCAAAACCTTGTGCTGCCATTAAGTCAGCTAATTGTTGACGCATACTTGCAATACGAGCGCGAATTTGTGCAACTTCTTCAACCCATAGAGCATATAGATCTGGGTTTTTAAGAATCGTAGCAACGATAAACGCACCGTTATTACCTGGTGATACGTAGAAGTTATTAGCATCAAATTGCAGATTAGATACTACTAAATCTAAATCTTTTTCATTAGCGGCTAAAATATGAATTGCACCTGTACGGTCACCATATAAACCAAAGTTTTTTGAACATGAGCTAATGATTAGCGCTTGCTCAAAAATTTCAGTTGCTAAACGCACGCTGTAAGCATCTTCGTCTAAGCCTGCACCAAAACCTTGGTAAGCAAAATCAAATACTGGGAATGCACCTTTTTCTTTGATTTTTGTTAATACTTCTTTCCATTGTTCTGGAGAGAAGTCATAACCTGTTGGGTTGTGACAAGCAGCTTGTAATAATACTGCGTCTTTAGAAGTTAGCTTTTCTAAATCTTCAAGTACGGCAGCAAAATCAATACCACGTTGTTGTGCATTGTAATAGCGGTATTCAGCAGTTTTTAAACCTGCAGTTTCAAAAATTGCAAAGTGGTTAGACCAGGTTGGATTCGAAATATAAATAGTTTCGAGCTCTAAATGCTGTTTTAAAAACTCACCTACTAAACGTAAACCGCCCGAACCAGCAATTGTTTCAACAGTACGAATACGATTAGCTTTACGTGCTGCTAAACTTTCAGGGAATACAAAGTCACGGAAAGCTAAGTTAAAGCCTTTGTAACCTGTAGATGGTAAGTAAGAGATATTAATATCTTTAGCAACTTTAGAACTTAAAGTTAAATCAACTGGTGCTAAAGCATTTTCGGTTGGTAAGCTGTAATAATATTGCGCTAAAGCTTTTTGTGCAAGGTTAACCGATTCAAGGTTTTCCGCTTTGCCTTCAGCGTTGTAATAAGCTCCTACACTTAAATCTACTTTAGATGGATTAGGATCTTTTTTGTATTCTTGAATTAAGTGTAAAATTGGATCGTCTGGAGCTTTGGTTAAATTAGCGAAAAAATCCATAGCAGTTATTTTCCTTGTTTTACTTGCACAATGGCATCAACTACATAATCTAAATTATCTTGATTTAAACCGGCAAAATTAATACGTCCGGTATTTAAAAGATAAATACCAAATTCTTCACGTAAACGTAAAATTTGCTCTTTGGTTAAGGCTAAAAATGAGAAAAAGCCATTTTGTTGTAACACATAGCTAAAGTCAATACCATGAGCTAAAAGTTTGTCAACTAATAGCTGACGATTACGTTGTAAACGTAAACGGTAACTATTTAATTCTTCTTCCCATAATTGACGTAATTCTGGCGTAGTTAAAATAGTTTTTACTAAATTTGCACCACTGGCAATATTAGTTGAGTAAGAGCAACGAATTAGCTGTTTAAGGTTTGAAGTAACGATTTGTGCTTGTTCAGCTGATTTGCATTTAACGTTAATGTGTCCAATACGTTCACCATATAAACCAAAAGTTTTTGAGCATGAGAAAATATGCACAAATTGCTCAAGGTTTTGCGCGGCTAGACGTACTGCTAAACCATCTTCGTTAATGCCTTTACCATAACCTAAGTAAGCTTGGTCGAGGACTAAAATAGCTTGGTGTTTATTAATAACTTTAAACACTTCTAGCCATTGTTGTTCGCTTAAGTCAGCACCCGTAGGGTTATGGCAAACCGGATGCATTAATACTACATCACACGGTTGTAAATTTGCTTCTAAATCAGCAATTAATTGACTAAAGTCAAAGCTCATTAAGCTTGAACTATAGTATGGGTAACCATATACTTCATAACCAGCCGCTTGGAAAATATCAATATGATTTGACCAAGTTGGATCAGAAACAAAGCAGCGTTTTGAGCCAGCGAACTCACGTAAAGCGTCAGCGGTAACTCTTAAACCACCTGTTGCGGCTAAGGTTTGTACTGAAGCTAATTGTGCTAAAACTGGATTATCAGCACCATAAACAATATTGTTTACAGCGCGAATATATTCTAAATCACCTTCAATAGGTAAATAACTTTTAACAGGTGCTTTGTCTGCAAGTAATAAAGCTGCTTTACGAGCAGCAGTCATCATATCTAGACGACCTTTTTCATCAAAATATAAACCAATCGAAAGGTTAACTTTTTTCGGGTTGGTATTTGCTAAATATTCATCAAATAATCCTAGAATAGGATCATTAGGTTTTGGTTGTAAATTTGAAAATAACATGTTGGTCGATTAAAAGTAACAAGGATTTATAAAACGGTTGCGCGCTAAGGAAAAGTAGCGCTTTAATTGATTTTACCACAATTTTGAGAATTAACAATAGTCTGATGAATTTAAATTTGTAGTTGTTTTCTTTCTTATTTTGAGGAGTACAGGTTATAAAAAAAGTGTCCTAGAATTTTCTAGAACACTTTTTTGCAACTAACTATTTATTAAATAGCTGTTGTCCATTGTAATACGTATGCTTGTAATACTGTCATTACACAGATTAAAACGATAAACGCGATCGCGTGTTTTAATACTGTAGCAAGTAATTCACCTTCACGACCAGTTGAACCTGTTGCCGCACAACCGATAGCAATTGATTGTGGAGAAATTACTTTACCTGCAATTGAACCCATTGTATTAGACGCTGCTAATAGATTGTCATTTACATGGATTAAGTGCGCAGTAGTAACTTGTACTTTAGCAAATAGAGTATTAGAGTTAACAACCGAACCAGTTAAGAATACACCTAACATACCTAATAATGGAGCTAGTACTGGGAATACTACGCCAGTTTTACTTAATAGGATCGCGATTGAACTTGTTTGACCTGAATAGTCTGCAACTTTAGCGAATGCTAATACGAAGCAGATAGTCATAATAGGGAACATTAGTTGTTTTAAAGTAGCAACTAATACGCTTAAAATTACGTTGAATTTTACACGGAAAGCTACTACAGTGTAGATTGCAGCTAAACATAGAGCTGTACCTACAGAAGTTAACACATCAAATTTCCAAATAGCATTTTCTGCAGCTTGGTTTTCAACCGCAAAACGTGCACCTTTCATAATGTGTTGGTGTAAGCCTGGCATTTCAAACGAAGTTGTTAAGAAACTTAAAGCTTGTTTTACTGGTTGTAAAGTCCATACTAACGCTAAAATAGTGATAGCGATAAATGGAGACCAAGCGAAAATTGTTTGAGCAATAGAGTAGTGAGCTGTAGTTTCTTGATCTTTAGCTAGTTTTGTATTTTCAATGTAACCATCAGCAGTTAACATGCGTTTTGGTTTCCAAACTTTTGAGAATACAATGATTACAACCATTTCCACGATACCAAGAATAACGTCTGATAATTCGTGACCGATAAAGTTGTAACAAACTACAGTAGAGATAACACCAAAAATAGATACTACAAGAATCATTGGTAATACATCTTTAATACCTCTGATACCGTCAACCATTGCTGTTAACCAGAAAGGTAAAATAAAGATAACAATCGATAATTGACGAGAGATTAAACTACCAAGAATTGAAGCATCAATGTTAGTAACTTGTGCAGCTACAGTTACAGGGATACCAATAGCACCTGTAGGAGCTGGAGCCATGTTAGCAACTAGACATAAAGCCGCTGCCATAATTGGGTTTTTGAAACCACAACCGATTAATAATGCCGCACCAATAGCAATTGGAATACCGAAACCGGCAACGCCCTCTAAGAATGCACCGAATGCAAATGAAATTAGTAATACTTGGATACGTTGGTCGTTAGAAATACCAGAGATAAATGAACGAATAATATCGAATTTACCAGAACGTACACAAATGTTATAAATGAAGATTGCCCAAATAACAATCCATGCGATTGGCCATAAACCGCTTAAGATACCTAGTAGTGTAGCTGAAGCTGTTGCTTGTACTGGCATGCCAAAGAATGTAGCGATAATTGCTGCAATAACTAAAGTGCATAGAGCAGCAATGTGACCTTTTAGTTTTAATACTGTTAGAGCTAAAAGGAAGAAAATAATTGGAATTAACGCAACAATTGCTGTTAGGATTTCCGAACCACCAATGGCAGCATAGTTTTGCGTCCAAACATTAATGTGATCCACAATTGTACCTCATCGTAGAATATTAAAAACTTGCATATTATAACCCTTTGTTCACAATATTGCACTAGTTGTAAATAGCCTTGAAGGTTAAATTAATGTTTTTAGGTACAGTTAAATTTTGAAAAGAGAAGCAACTTTTACATATTTGCACGTCGAGTATAAAACTGCGAACTGCGAAAAAATTTCGTTTTAAGCAAAAGTTAATTCGAATCGTTTCTAAATATCAAATTATTTATGAGAGATTTAGCAAAACTTAAAACTTAAATTTATACTTAAGATCGCAAAAATGAATCATTAGATCTAACTAGTATTAGTTCTTAAAACAACTAACTTAGCCGTATGGTTGTAAAATGATGTTAAATTATGTGAAACTAGTCACAGTTATAATTGCTTGTGAACTTGGCATAAATTTGTGAAAAAATTAGTAATAACCAAGTTGTAAAGTAAACTTTTAATTGTAAATTCCTCTTATTTGCAACTCATAATTTAAAAATAAGCATGTACAAAATATTTTAAGTACCTCAAACTTAGATTAAATCGCTTATCTACTTGCAAAGGTGGGCATTTGGTGCTAAGCTAGAGATTGAGCAAAAATACTAAGACTACTCTTTTAAAGGTAGTTGAAGTCGAACTTTTATTTTTAAGCATTTTAAACTTATGACAAAAACTGAAGCTAAACCATTATTACGTAGCGACTATCAGCCGCTAGATTTTAAAATTGTAAATACCGATTTAGATTTTTATTTTGATACAGAAGGTGATTTTCGTGCAACCGTAAAATCAACCTTAGATTTTGAACGCCAAAATCCTCAAGCAAGTTCATTTTCACTAGATGGACAAGATCTAGAACTTTTATCTTTAAAAGTTAATGGTCAAGATTGGACTGATTATGAGTTAGAACTCTTACCAGGTGAAGGTAAGTTCCAAACATTGCACATTGACGTAAGTAAACTAGAAAATCTAGATAAATTTACAGTGCAAATCGAAAATACTTTAGAAGTTGCTAATAATAAACTTCTTTCTGGTATCTATAAAGCCGGTGAACATATTTGTTCACAATGTGAGTCTAAAAGCTTTAGATTAATTACCTATTATTTTGACCGTCCGGATAATCTTTCTTTATTTACAGTTAAAATTACGGCAAATAAGGAAAAATATCCATACTTACTCTCAAACGGTAATCCAGTAGAAAAAGGTGAAGCTGCAAATGGTTATCACTATGCAGTGTGGCATGATCCATTCCCAAAACCATGTTATCTATTTGCTTTAGTAGCTGGTGATTTTGATGTAATTAGTGATGAATTTACAACAAAATCAGGTCGTAAAGTAGATTTACAAATTTTTGGTGAAATCGGTAAAGCTGAACAATTACGTTTTGCTATGAGCTCGCTTAAACGTTCAATGAAATGGGACGAAGAGCGTTTTGGCTTAGAATATGATCTTGATTTATTTATGATCGTAGCTGTAAGCTTCTTTAATATGGGGGCGATGGAAAATAAAGGTTTAAATATTTTCAATGAATCGGCACTCGTAGGGGATAAAGATACAGCAACTGACGCTCGTTTAAAACGTATTGATAAGGTCGTAGGTCATGAATATTTCCACAACTGGACAGGTGACCGTATTACTTGTCGCGATTGGTTCCAATTAACCTTAAAAGAAGGGTTAACTGTATTCCGTGATCAAGAGTTTACTTCAGATACTTTCGATCGTACTATTGAACGTATCGAAAGCGTAAAAGTAATGCAAAACTTCCAGTTTGATGAAGATCGTGGTCCAACTTCACATCCAATTCGTCCAGAAAAAGTTGTAAGCCAAGATAACTTCTATACAGTTACGGTTTATGATAAAGGTTCTGAAGTAATTCGTATGATTCATACTCTTTTAGGTGAAGAGAACTTCCAAAAAGGGATGCGTTTATACGTAGAACGTCATGACGGACAAGCTGTAACCTGTGATGATTTCGTAGCAGCTATGGCTGATGCTTCTGGAGTAAACTTAGATAAGTTTAAACTTTGGTATAGTCAATCAGGTACACCACATGTAACCGTTGAGAAGAAATTTGATAGTCAAAATCAAATTCTAAGTGTACACTTTAGCCAAATTACGCACCCAACCAATGATCAGGCTGAAAAACAAGCTTTAGTAATTCCATTAAAAACAGTCTTCTTAAATCGTGAAGGTGAGCAAGTAACTGGTCTTAAAACTCTAGATGGAGAATTAGTACCAGAATTAATTGTGCTTGAAAACGATAGTTTAAGTTTAGAAATTGCTACTCCTTGTGATTTAGCAGTGGTGACTAATTTAGATTTCTCAGCACCTGTAATCTTACATCAAGAGTACGATTTACAAGAACGGGCCTTTATTGCAGAGCATGTACCAAATGAATATGCACGTTATCAAGCAGTACAAGACTTAAATTACGAGATTTATAAAGCTTACCTCTCAGGTGTACAAGTATATGCTGCTCAAGCTTTAGGTTTATATTTAGGTGTTTATCGTAGCTTATTAGAAAAAGCTTTAGATAATCCTGCTTTATATGCGCATTTATTAAGCTTTAGTTCACCATCAGTAATTGCAGCTCGTTTCGAAAAAGACTTAGATCCTTTAGCTTTAGAAAATATTTATCAACAAGTACAAATTGCTTTAAACCGTGCACACGGACATCGCGCAATTGAATTACTGGATAAATTACCAGCTACCGGTGCTTATGAATTTAACGTAACGCAAGCTGGTTTACGTGATCTACGTAAAACTTTATTAACTTTAGCAACGGTTAATGGTGAACATGCTGATAAAGTAGTAGAGTTATACACTAATGCGGATAACTTTACCGATCGTATTAATGTTTTAGGAGTTAACCTAACAAATAAATTAGGTTTAGATGAGCTTGAACAAGAGTTCTTAACTCGTTACCACGATGAAACTCTAGTTTTAGATGCTTACCAAAGTCTGAAAGCACAATTAGCTCCAGATCTAGAAGCAATTAAACAACAATTTACCTTACATACCTTTGACGCGCACAACCCAAATCGCGTGCGTTCAATTTTACAACCATTAGCACGTTTAAATTTTGCTGTAATGTATGCTCAAGATGGTTCAGGAATTAAATTTATTGCCCAACAAGCTTTACAAGCCGATAAATTTAACCCACAATTATCATCATTCTTAGTAGCTTTATTACTCAATTTCTTTAAACTATCTGCGCGTTATCAACAACAAATTCTTGCCGAACTAAAAGAGCTAAGTGCTCAACCTTTATCGAATAATATGCAAGAAAAAGTTGATAAAGCTTTAGAGATGGCTAAAAATTTAAATCTGCTTTAATTAGCTAGAAATAAAATATAGGCGCTTCAAAATAAATTGAAGCGCTAATTTTTATAGTGCTATACTGATTTAAGCTCTTAAGCGTATAAACATGTAAATGTATAAACGCTTGAATGCTAAGATTTAAGATATTTAAGGATTCGCTATTATGAGTAATAAAACTCTTAAACGTCTAGATTATCAACCTTTAGACTTTCGTATTGTTAATACTAATTTAGAAATTTGTTTAGATTTACCAGAAACAGCGGTAAAAGCACAATTTGTAGTAAAACGAGACAATCCCCAAGCTACATCTTTTACCCTTGATGGACAAAAACTCTCTTTACAAGAAGTAAAAATTAATGGTCAAGTATGGCAAGCGTACGAGCTTGTTGAACATGAAGGCGTTGATGGCTTTCAAAGTTTGACCGTAGATGTAAGTGCATTAGAAAAAGCTGATGCTTTTGAATTAGAAATTACCAATACCTTTAACCTTGCGGAAAACTTTTCGATGAGCGGTATTTACTGTTCAGAAGAAGTAATAGTTTCGCAATGTGAAGCGCAAGGCTTTAGACGTATTACTTTCTATTTTGACCGTCCGGATAATTTAGCCGTATTTACCACGAAATTAATTGCGAAAAAAGATTACCAATACTTATTAGCCAATGGTAATTTAGTAGAAAGCGGTGAAGCTGCTAATGGTTATCACTATGCTGTATGGGCTGACCCATATCCAAAACCATCATATCTATTTGCTTGTGTAGCTGGTAATTTTGACGTTTTAGATGACAAATTTACCACTAAATCAGGTCGTGAAGTAACTTTACGTCTCTTTGCTGAACCTGGTAAACTTGAGCAAATCCGCTTTGGTATGGAAGCACTAAAACGTGCCATGAAATGGGACGAAGAGCGTTTTGGTTTAGAGTATGACTTAGACATTTTTATGATTGTTGGTGTAAGTCACTTTAATGCCGGAGCAATGGAAAATAAAGGTCTGAACATTTTCAATGAGAACTTACTCATTGGATGTAAAAATACGGTAAACGATCTAGATCTAGAACGTATTGATTCTGTTATTGCGCATGAATATTTCCACAACTGGACAGGTGACCGTGTAACTTGTCGCGACTGGTTCCAATTAACCTTAAAAGAAGGCTTGACTGTGTTCCGTGATCAAGAATACACCTCAGATACTGTTGATCGTACAATCAAACGTATTTCTGACGTGCAAGTAATGGAAATGCACCAATTTATGGAAGATAGCGGTCCATTATCTCACCCGATTCGTCCAGATGAAGTAGAATCACAAGATAACTTCTATACTTCAACTGTATACGAAAAAGGTGCTGAAGTTATTCGTTTACTACATACGTTAATCGGAGAAGAGAACTTCCAAAAAGGGATGCGTTTATACTTCGAACGTCATGATGGTAAAGCTGTTACTTGTGATGACTTTGTAGATGCTATGGCAGATGCTTCGGGATTTGACGCTACTAAATTCCGCCGTTGGTATAGTCAATCAGGTACTCCAGAAGTAAAAGTTACTGCTAATTATGATGCAGCTAAGCAAACTTTAGATTTAACCTTTACTCAGCATACAGCTCCAACTTTTGATCAAGCAGAAAAATTACCTTTAGTCTTAGCACTAAAAACACAATTCTTAAGTCCTGAAGGGCAAATTCTCCATAATCTTAAAACCGAGACAGGTCAAGTTGTACCTGAAGTAATTGTTTTTGATCAAGAACAAGTTACTTATCGTATTGTTGATCTAGCTGCTAAACCTATTGTGGTAACTAATTTAGACTTTAGCTCTCCAGTAAAAATTAACCAAGAGTTTTTAACGCAAGATTTAGCAGTTATTGCTGCATATAGTGATAATTTATACGGTAAATACCAAGCTTATAAACGTTACTATATTCAACTCTTTAACAGCAATTTAGCTAATGTAGCTTCTGGTAAATTAGAGTTAGATGCGCAATTTACGCAAGTATTCCAAAGTCTATTTGCTTTAGCACAAACTCAACCATATATTTGTGCCAATATCTTAAATGCTATGAATTACCAATCGGTAGTTCAAGACGCTAAAGAGCCGGTAGATCCTATTGTTTACGCTGAATTAGATAAACAAATTCGTGTAACTTTATATCAACAATTTGCTCAAGAATTAAAAGATCTATACCAAAGCTTACCATTTACCGCATGGAAATATGATGCTCATGATAATGGAGTACGTGCTTTAAGAAGATCTTTATTATCCTTATTAACTGTTACAGGGCAAAACTTAGAGTTAATCCAAGATTTAGCACAAAAAGCTGATAACTATAATGATCGCTTAAGTGCAGTTATTGCAGTATTATGTAATGGCATTGGGCAATTATCTAATTTAGTAGAGCAATTTAAGCAACAACATAAAGCACACAACCAATGTATGGAAGAATTACTTGGTTTACAATTTGCTTATGCCGATAATATGGAGCAGTTCTTAACCTATACACAAGATCCTGCTTTCAATTATCAAAAACCAAATTGTAATTACTTCTTATTAGGTGGTTTCAGACGTAATGCTAAAGTTGCTTATTCTAATGAAGGTATTGAGTTCTTAAAAGATCTTGCTTTACGTGTAGATGGTTTTAACTCGCATGTTTCTCCTATGTACGGTAAATTCTTCAGTACGTTTTATAAATTTGCTGAACCATATCGTAGTAAAATGGTGCAAGCTCTGAAAGAATTAGCTGAAAATCATAATATTTCACGTAATCTATCAGAAGTTGTAACTAAATCTTATAAACTATCACAAACCAAATAGTTAAGAACTGCTGATAATTTATAAAATTAGTACTTTCCTAAAAAGTTTAGGGAAAAGTTTTTTACCAAATTGAGTCTATAGTTATTGAACTATAGACTCGTTTTGGTTGGAAACTTCAGTGATTATTTAGAGAATGTTGTTGGTTTAAATTTGACTTTTAAGGTTGAATCGATATAATAATCCTAATACTTCCTATTGTTTTACAATAGTTTTAAACACCAACCAATAAAGACTATGTACTATTTAATAGCTTTTATTAGAACGCTTGTTGTTTTAATTTACTGGATTCTTCTGTGCATTATTGCGTTTATTTGTTGTTTACCTCGTTTAAAAGATAAACGTAATATGTACGCCATTGCAACTTATGTACGTTGCTTACTAAAACCTGTTTATGGTTTAAATACTTATATTGAAAAAGAAGTAGACGAATTACCAAAAACTGCAGTCTATATTTCGAATCACCAAAATACCCTTGATATAGTTACGCTTGCCAAAATGATCCAACCTAATACCGTAACTGTAGGAAAAAGACAATTATCGTGGATTCCTATTTTTGGTTGGATGTATTGGGCAGCTGGTAATATTCTGATCGAAAAAACTTCAGCAAGTAAATCTTATAAAACTATCCAACAAGTGGTGGATAAAATTGTTAACCATCAATATTGTGTATGGTTATTCCCAGAAGGAACAAGATCTTACGGACGCTGGGAAATAGGTTCATTTAAAGCTGGGGCGTTTTTAACAGCTATTGAAGCTGGTGTACCTATAGTACCAATCGTGGTATCTGATTTAAATAAATACCGTATTGGTAAATTAGATAATGGGGAAGTAATTATGAAATACTTAAAACCCATTAATACCAAAGGTATGACCCGTGCCCAAGCTAAAGCTTTAGCTGCCGAACTTGAAGAATTATTTTTAACTGAATATCGCAAACTAAATGAAAAGGTAAGCAAAAAAGATTTTGCCGATTGCCAAGATATGGTAAAATTTAGTTTTGTTGATAATGCTGAGTGGATGGAAAAAAATCCAGCTTACGAATTTAAAGCAAGTAAAGACACTGCAAATACGCAAAGCTCAGCAGTTGAAAATACAGAACTTGCTCAAGATCTAGTTGAAGCTAATGATCTTGTTAAAGATCAAGTGAACACACAGACAGCCGAGCAAGTGCAAGACAAAGCAGATTCTTAATATTTAATAGCTTAAGATTTTAAAGTACTTAAGTTATAATTTTATGGGATTTACCCTAAACCGAATTTAGGTGAGATGTCTGAGAGGCCGAAAGAGCACGCCTGGAAAGTGTGTATACGTTAACGCGTATCGAGGGTTCGAATCCCTCTCTCACCGCCATTATTTAGGAAAAAATAGAATGCCAAATTATGGAGACAAAGCAACTAATTTAGTTTGGATTGATCTTGAAATGACCGGTTTGGATATAAATAAAGATGCCATTATTGAAATAGCTACTATTGTTACCGATAAAGATCTAAATATTTTAGCTTATGGTCCAGATCTGGCTATTCAAACTCCAGAAAGTGTTCTTGCCACTATGGATGATTTTGTGCTAAATATGCATACACAAAACGGTCTATTAGAGCGTGTAAGAAAATCAACAATTACCCTTGAACAAGCTGAAAAGATGACATTAGATTTTATTCAAAAATTTACTAATGTCCGTACAGCGCCTTTATGTGGTAATTCGATCGGTACTGATAAAATGTTTTTAGTTAAGCATATGCCTAATCTAGTAAAACATTTACACTACCGTATGATTGATGTTTCTACGATTAAACAATTAAACTTTTTATGGGGCTTTGACTATGCTTACGAGAAGCAAGGTACCCATCTAGCCTTAGATGATATTAAAGAATCTATTGGTGAATTAGCATTCTATCGTCAAAAGTTTTTCCAAAAATAAAAAGAAATCCTCTAGAGTAACCTCTAGAGGATATTTTTTTATGCCAAAATTGTCGTATTGTTTAATTTTTGCATTTTTAGTAAATGTTGACAATAGCTATAGTTATTTTTATTGTGCGAAACAAGAATTACAGTTGCTTGTAATTGTTGCGCATGACTAAAAATAGCTTCTAAAACTGCTTTTTCGATATCACTGTCAATTGATTCGGTTGGTTCATCGAGCACGATTAAACGTGCTGGAGATAAAAGAACGCGGGCAATCCCGATACGACGAATTTCTCCCCCAGATAAACTACGTCCACCATTTCCTAAAATTTGTCCGAGATTTTCAGCCAAATAGTCAAGCCCAACCGTAGTTAATACTTGTTTAGCTTGCTCAGGTGTTAAATCAGGATTAGCAATTTTTAGATTATCAAACAGGCTATCATTAAAAATATGTACTCTTTGACTTAAGTGGACACATAATTGACGTTGTAAGCCTGAGTTAGCATCAATGGTTTTAAACACTTGTCCTTGCTGATAGAGATCGAACTCAATATTACCAGTATAAGACTGCTCGAGACCGATTAAACAATTTAAGAAAGTAGTTTTACCTAAACCTGAATCTCCAGAGATTAAGTAAGTTTGTCCTGGAGCAAAACTTACATTTAAATTATTAATAATGGCATTCTGGTTGTAGGTAAAGTTTAAATTACTAACTTTAATCCCAATACTTTCGGTTTTAGCAAGAATATCTTGCTCTAAGCCTTGCGGATATAACTTTGATGTATCTGCATGATGAGGCTTAGCTTTATCTAAATCAACATCAATTAAATGTTGAGCTAAATCTGCAGCATCTTTATTAGCTAAGAGGGTTTCAAGATTTTTAGCTGAAGCAATAATTTGTCCTAAATGTAAAAACAAACTTGCTAGCGGAATAATAAACTCAATAGCACCTACTACTAAGAAGATAAAGATAGTTGCTAAACCAGGAAAACGTAAATCCGTTGCATGTAACACTTGTAAATAACTTGCGCCAAAAATCGCAACCGTGAGTAGAACTCCTAAGAGTAATTGCAGAATTAAAGTCGTAAGATTTGTGTGACGATCACGCTTTAATTGCTGCTGAATTAACTCTTGGTTAAGAGTTTCAAGCTGTTGCGTTTTTTGCTCTTGCTTTGCAAAAATAAGCGTTTCGAATTGGAGTTCAAGATAATTAAGAAAAGCTAATCTTAATTTAGTAGAACTTAATTCAATATTGGCACTGATTTTTTTCCCTAAAGGATAAAAAATCCATGGCACAATTAAAGTTACAAGGGTTAAACTACCGCCCACGACTAAAGCTAAGGCTGGACTAATAAAACTTAGACCTATAGTAAAGCCAATAAAGAGTAATAATGTACCTAAGAAAGGAATAATAATATTAACGTAAAAACCATCAAGATTATCAATATCTTTTAAAATACGATCGAATAACTCATTATCACTAATAGGAATGTTCGGAGTTTTGGCTTTTTGTTGGACATTTGAAGCATTGGTAGCACGTACTTCGTTGAGAATTTCTTTACCAGTACGTGGAGTTGCTTTTTTGTGCTCTTCCTTGTTCGTATTACGAGTGGTACTACTTTTAAACTGTGACATCTGTTTAATGTCTGTCGCTAAAGGTAGTAAGCTAGCAAAGATCTGAATACGTAATTTAGTTAAGACATCAAACGTAGCTTTGTGAGTTACTAAACGCTGGATATATTTAAGTGCCGTACGTGCAATAGCAAAACCACGCACTGAACTTGAAGGATAGAAAATATTAAAGTCAATTGATTTTGCAAGGTAACATGAAGCCAAAAACCAAGTGGATAAGGTTAAAAGTCCTAGACTCGAACCAAAACTTAAAATAGTTAGCACTAGTCCTAAGAACATGATAAAACCTTTACCAGCAAACAGACGCAACATTAATGAGAAAAACTTAAACATTATTGCCTCCGGTTAAGCTAATGCCTTGTTTGGTAAGAGTGTAGATTTTATCAAAGGCAGCACTTTGTTCTAGTCTATGGGTTACCATAAGTATCCCTTGCTGATGATGTTTAATATTATCAAAAATGGCTTTTTCAAGTTTAGCATCAAGATTAGCCGTTGGTTCATCGATAATTAAATACAGGTGCGGCTTAGCTAAAGCACGAGCCAAAGCTATACGCTGTACTTGTCCACCAGATAAACCAATATTGTGTTGCTGTACTTGGTATTGTAAACCACGTTCAGCAATTAAAGATTCTAATTGTGCTAGGACAATACTCTTTTTAATGCTCAATTTACTTAGACTATGTAGTTTAGCTAAGTATTGAGCATAATTGGTTAGTAATGTCGTACTTTGTTCGTGCTGAATCGTAGGGGCATTATCTAAATCATTAACAAAGAGATTACTCTTAAAGCTTAAGTTATTAAGAATAGTCGTTTGATCAAGATTTGGATTTTGTCCTAACCAACTAAAGTATGGGTAGAAAGTTTGCGGGTTAATATCAGTAAGTTCAACTCCATTAAAAGTTAAACTACCTGTATATGGATATAACCCTAATAGACAAGAAAGTAAACTAGTTTTTCCAGCACCTGATAAACCAATAATTGCTACTTTTTCCCCTAAACTAAAGCTAAAGTTTAAATTAGTGAGTAAAGGTTTACCAGCATGAGTATAAATAGTCAGATTAGTTGCTTGAATAATCGTATTTGCATCTAGAGCTAAATATTTCTCATCAGCTTTACTAAAAGGATAATTTAAAGCTAGTTTACTAGTTGCTGAACTTGCATCAAGAAATACTGGGCTAAAGCGACGTTTACCTTTTTTGCGTCCAGTTTTAGTTTGGTCTTGAGATTCAACTTTAGCCTCTGTATTAAGCTCATCTTTAGAAGCTGTGATAGCTTCGTTTGTAGCTTGAGCAGAGCTTTGATAAATTTTGCTTGAGCGAGTGTTAGTCGCTAGATCAATAGTTTTAAAACTCGAATCGTACAGGTCATCTTTTTCAGCAACTTGTTCTTGCTGCATTTTAACTTGATCAATATCAACGTACTCTTGGTTTTCTTGAGCTTGTTGATTAATGAACTTATCTAGTTCGTCCATGGCATTTAATGCTGATGAACGGTCATGATAAAACGTACCTAAGTCTCTTAAAGGTTGGAAAAACTCACCTGCTAAAGTTAAGCAGAAAAAGCCTGCAAAAAGTGTAATAGCTACGCCATTGTAACTACCACTTGTCCATTGCTCAAGATAAGCAATGCCAAAATATACTGCCATTAAGGCTACACACACTGAAGATAAAAACTCTAATACAGCCGAGTTTAAGAACGCAATTTTTAATAATTGCATTGTTGTGTGCGTGTAATTTTGGCTATTACTAGTCATCTTTTCAAGGGTTGCTTTTTGCTGGGAAAAAGCAATAATGGTTTTAATTCCTACGAGTTTGTCGTGGAACTGATTACCTAGATAGAGAAGATTTTTTAACTGTTTAGCATTCATTTCAGAGGTTTTTAAACCAATGAGAATCATAAAAATAGGTAATAGCGGGGAAGTAAGAAGTAATACTAAACCCGCAATCCAGTTTAAGCTAAAAACAGCAATTAAAATTAATAAAGGTTGAATGCGTGAAGTGATTGCTTGAGGGTAGAAACGAGCAATGTAATTGTTTAACAGTTCAACTTGTTCTAAATAGAAAATAGACATGTCTACTGTATTGTGTCCTAAACCTTTAGCCCCTAATTGTTGGCAACGTAAAACAACTTGTTCACGAACTTGTTGTCTTACCTTAGCTGCTTGCTTTTGGGTTAAACTCGAGCGCCAATAAATAGCAGCAGCTTTAACCAGCATAGTAACAAAAACAATTACTAAATAAATCCAAGAGTGTAAAAACTCATGTGGTTGATTTATTAATACACTTACAAGTTTGGTAATTGCCACAACTTGGGCAATAGTGGCTAAAGAAATAATTAACACAAACAGGCTTAGATAGCGTTTCATTGGTAGGCAATAACTATCTAGCATGCGAATAATATACTTTTGCCGTGCCTTATTCATGAGTTTTCCTAATAAAAAGATAAGCTAGCATAGGTTTAAATATGCTAGCTTTTACTTAGTGGTCAATTTGTTTATTTACTTTCAGCCTCTAAGTGAGCTAAATAGTGTTCTGCATCTAGGGCTGCTTGACAGCCTGAACCGGCTGAAGTAATAGCTTGGCGATAGGTAAAGTCTGATACATCACCAGCAGCAAATACCCCAGGTACGCTAGTCATAGTTGTATAGCGTTTACCTGTACCTTGCACATCAATATAGCCTTGTGTCATGGCTAATTGATCGGTAAAGATTTCGGTATTTGGGTGGTGACCAATTGAGATAAATGCACCTGGTACAGCAATGGTTTTTGTACTATTGTCTTCAACATTATTTAAAACAATTTCTTGTAAACCTTGTGCCATATCTCCTTTGAACTCATTTACTACATAAGGTAAATGCAATTCAATTTTACCTTCAGCTACTTTATCTGCTAGACGTTTTTGCAGAATTTTCTCGCCGCGGAATTCGTGACGACGGTGAATTAAGTGAACTTTTTTACAAATACCAGCTAAGTAAAGCGCTTCTTCGATGGCTACGTTACCGCCACCAACTACTGCCACTTCTTGGTTTTTATAGAAAAAGCCGTCACAAACCGCACAAGCTGAAATTCCCATTCCTTTAAATTTTTCTTCAGATGGTAAGCCTAAATATTTAGCTGAAGCACCAGTTGCAATAATAACCGCTTGCGCTAAGTATTCGTCTTTGGCACCAATTAATTTAAAAGGTTTTTGTGAAAAGTCTACAGCTTTAATGGTATCGGTAATAAATTCAGTACCCATGTTAATAGCATGTTTTTTCATGCTATCCATAAGTTCTCTACCTGTTGTGCGTTCAAAAGCACCAGGCCAGTTTTCAATTTCATCAGTAGTAGTTAATTGACCACCGATTTGTGGACCTGAAATTAATACCGGTTCTAGACCAGCACGAGCAGCGTATACGGCTGCTGTATAACCCGCCGGACCTGAACCTAAAATGATTAACTTTTTAGTTGTCATAAAATTATTGTAAATTAATGAGTATAAACTTTTGTACTTTGGCAAGTTTCGATTTAAAGTACGGTTTTATTATATCACAAGTATAATCTACAAAAGGAAACAGCGAGCTTGAAGCTCGCTGCTAAAAATTTAGGCTGTTGCTGTAGCAACGTGAATATATTTACGACGTTTTGGTGCTAATTCTTCTGGACTCAGATTTTTCTGTTTCCAGTCTTCATATTCAGTGAAGTTACCATCAAAGAATCTCACTTCACCAGAATCTGTATAATCCAGAATGTGCGTACAAATACGGTCTAAGAACCAACGGTCGTGCGAAATAACTAATGCATTACCAGGGAATTCAAGTAAGGCGTTTTCTAAAGCACGCATAGTTTCAACGTCTAAGTCGTTAGTTGGCTCGTCAAGTAAAAGAACGTTCCCACCTGTTTGCAGTAATTTAGCAAGGTGTACACGACCTCTTTCACCACCTGATAATTCACCAATACGTTTTTGCTGATCCGAACCTTTAAAGTTAAAACGACCAACATAAGCACGTGAAGGAATAGAGAATGAACCAATTTGCATAATATCTTGACCTTGGCTAATCTCTTCCCAAATGGTTTTGTTGTTATCTAGATTGTCACGGAATTGATCTACAGAAGCTACTTGTACTGTATCACCTAATTCAACTTGACCACTCGTAGGCTCTTCTTTACCAGTAATAATACGGAATAGAGTTGATTTACCAGCACCGTTCGCACCGATAATTCCTAAAATAGCACCTTTTGGTAAGCTAAAGTTTAGGTTTTCGAATAAAGTGCGGTCACCGTATTTTTTACTTAGGTTTTTAACTTCAAGCACTTTATCACCTAAACGCGCACCAACTGGAATAAAGATTTCGTTAGTTTCGTTACGTTTTTGGTACTCTTGTGAAGTTAATTCATCAAAGCGCGCCATACGAGCTTTTGATTTAGCGTGACGACCTTTAGGATTTTGTCTTACCCATTCAAGTTCTTTTTGAATAGATTTTTGACGAGCGTTTTCAGTGTTTTGTTCGATTGCTAAACGTTTTTCTTTTTGTTCTAGCCATGAACTATAGTTACCTTCCCATGGAATACCTTCACCACGGTCAAGTTCAAGGATCCAACCAGCAACATTATCTAAGAAGTAACGGTCGTGGGTTACAGCTACTACAGTTCCTTCGAATTTTTCTAGGAACGCCTCTAACCAAGCCACAGATTCAGCGTCTAAGTGGTTAGTAGGCTCATCTAGTAGTAGCATATCAGGACGTTCTAGTAATAAACGACAAATTGCTACACGACGTTTCTCACCCCCTGAGAGGTTTTTAATTAAAGCGTCATCTGGGGGTAGACGTAAAGCTTCTTTAGCAATTTCAACTTCGTGTTCAGCTAAACCATTAGCTTGAATTAACGATTCGTATTTGCTTTGTTCAGCAGCTAATTTTTCAAAATCAGCATCTGGTTCAGCGTAAGCTGCATAAATGCGTTCTAACTCTTTGTGCGCATTTAAAACATCTTTTAATGCTTCATCAACGGTTTCTTTAACCGTTTTTTCAGGATCTAAAACAGGTTCTTGTGGTAAGTAACCAATTTTAATGCCTGGTTGTGGACGTGCTGTACCGTCAAAATTAGTATCAACTCCCGACATAATGCGTAGTAAAGTTGATTTGCCTGCACCATTTAAACCTAATACCCCAATTTTTGCGCCTGGGAAAAAGCTTAAGTTAATATCTTTTAAAATAAAACGATTGTTTGGTTGCACTACTTTAGATAAGCGGTGCATTGTAAACACAAATTGATTGCTCATAGAAAATATAAGTAATACGAAGTGTAATAAATAAGCTAGTCAATGATTTCGGTTAAGTATGGATCTGCTAATTCTTTGCTGGCATTTACGCAATGAGCAAACAATTTCGCACATTCATGAGCATCGAATAAAGCATTATGTGCTTTACTGGTATCAAAAGATTCGCTTGGTAGTTTATTAATAGCAACTTTTAATCTTGAATCACCTAAGAAAACAGCTCCGAGCACTCCCGTATCAAAACTTACAAACGGGTGGAAAGGAATACGTTTTACTTTACATTCTTCAAGATAATGGTAGATAAAGCCTAAATCGAAGTTAACGTTGTGAGCTGTAAGTACGGTACGTTTACAATTATGAGCTTTTTGTGCACTGCGCGCAAATTTACAAAGAGCCGTTAAGGCTGTTTCTAAATCTACAGCTTTGCGATAATAGTCAAAAGGATTAATTTTCGTAATTCTTAAAGAATCTGGATTAATACTTTTACCAGCTAAAGGATGCACATTTAAAGATAATTCAGCGTAAGGCACTAATTCTAATTGTTCATTAAAAGTTAAGGCTACGGCTGCAATCTGAATAATTGAGTTTTGGTGATAATCAACCCCTGTAGTTTCAATATCAACGACTAGAGGATAATAACCACGAAAACGTTTTGCCATATATTCGGCTGCTTTAGCGTGTACTTCTAGACTTTTATCTAATTGAGAGCTTTCAGCATAGTTAGTGAATTGATGCCCGTTATACTCCTTAACTCCATTTACATGGTCGTTTACAAATAAACTATAGTCAAAAGTTTGAGCCAAATCACAAATGTAGGCTATTTGCTCATCAGTAAATTCATTAGTTGGAGAGTTTTCTCCAACTAACGAGCGTTTGTTCTCGGTCATGAGAGTATTAAACCTCTTTAGAACCTGCTTCTGGACGAGAACTTAATTCAATAAATTCAATTTTATAACCGTCTGGATCTTCAACGAAAGCAATAACTGTTTTACCGCCTTTTACCGGACCGGCCTCACGGGTAACTTTACCACCACATGCACGTACTTTTTCACATGCTTGCGCTGCGTTTTCTACACCGATTGCTACGTGACCATAGCCAGTACCTAAATCGTAAGGTTGTTCTTGATCCCAGTTATAAGTTAATTCAATTTCTGCTTGCTCAGGATTTGCTTCGTAACCTAAGAAAGTTAAAGAATATCTAAATTCTGGGTTTTCTGAAGTACGTAACACTTTCATACCAAGAGCTTCGGTATAGAATTTAACTGAAGCTTCTAAATCTTTAACCCTGATCATAGTGTGTAATAAACGATTCATAAACATCTCCTGTAGTCAAAAATTGTTAATAAGCAGAAGAAAAAAGATCTCATGAGAGATCAATAATTCTATTAGTAATTTATTATTTAGTCAAAGCTTAATTTATCTAACTAGTATTTTATTACAGCAAGTTAAATTGCGGAGTAAAAAGGCAGTTCCTTGCACCTTGCCTAATTTCTCCAGTGCTAACTGTTAGAGTTCATCCGCATGGTGGATTAAAATAAATTTTTCCCACAGAGTTTCTTGATCTTCGATGTGATCAGGATCTTTAATAATACACTTATTAATAGGACAGCATGCTTGACACGTAGGTGCATCATAATGTCCTACACACTCTGTACATAATAACGGATCTATTTCATAGATATGTTCACCAATCGAAATAGCCTGATTAGGACATTCAGGTAAACACATATCACAGTTAGTACATTTTTCAGTTATTAAGAGAGCCATGATGCTAATGTGAGAATTAATAATAGAATTACTAATAAAGGGCAAATGCTTAAGTCATAATCTTAAATTGTGTTAACTTAAGTCTAATTTGCAAACCTATATTATAACATTCTGGATTGATTTTTGCATTAAAGAAACCCCTCAAGCCATAGCTTAAGGGGTGATATATAACCATTTTACTGGTAAATTAACTAAATAACTAAAATTATTTAGTTTCAAGACGCTCTTTAATACGAGTCGCTTTACCAGATAAGTTACGTAAGTAGTAAAGTTTAGCTTTACGTACAGCACCTTTACGTTTAACTACGATTGAATCGATGATTGGTGAGTGAGTTTGGAATACACGCTCAACACCTTCACCGTTAGAGATTTTACGTAAAGTAAATGCTGAATGCAAGCCGCGGTTACGTTTAGCGATAACCACTCCTTCAAAGGCTTGCAGACGTCTTTTATTACCTTCAACAACCCATACTTTAACTTCTAAAGTATCACCTGTACGGAAACTAGGTACATCGGTTTTTAATTGTGCTTCTTCAAGCTTTTTAATGATATTACTCATTGAAAAATTCCTCATACCAGATAACAGTAGTCAGTAGAGTTCTATACTTTCGGTATAGACTAACTATTCCTCTGTCAGAGCTAGAAAAAAAGATAAAAATTTATATTATTTAAAAAGGGTGTCTTGAATACTTCAAGAGAGTGCTGCGGATAATGACAGCAAAAATACGATTAATTAAGCAGCTTTTTGAGCTTCTTTAACAAGGCTAGCAACACGATCAGATAATTGTGCACCTTTACCTTGCCAGTTTTTAATAGCTTCTAAGTTTAATTCTAAACGTTTAGCTTGACCTGAAGCTAATGGGTTGAAATAACCTACGCGTTCGATGAAGCGACCATCACGTGCAAAACGTTGATCTGCAACAACTACTTGATAGAATGGGCGTTTTTTAGAACCGCCACGTGATAAACGAATAACTACCATGTGTGTTTTCCTTTAAAAATTAAAAATGAATTATTAAATGTAATAAAAATTTGAAGGATAATTGCTTCTACTTAAAGTGGAATATTAATCTCTAAAATAAAAACAACTTTGCCTATTATAACAAAAAATAATTTTTAAATTTGTACTTTTATCAATAGCACATATGCAAAATGGTGAGGTTAATAACCCCACCATTTTCTCGTGCGTCCAGTATGCACTTACTCCGAAGGTACGGGCAAGGCTAACGCCTTGCCGTCAGTCCTTACAAGGCTGGCAGTATCCTCTACAAGTCTGCGAGATAAGACGAGTAGTGATCCAGTGCCTACATTTTATGTTAAAGGACTGTTGGTAAAAGGTTAGGTTTCAATTGGAGGAGTGGGGCTGCTAACCCCAAGATCAACACTTAACTTAAGTTGATTGAAGTGCTTACCTGGAGAGGGCTATCTATGACCTTAAGATAGCAGTCAGCAGAGGTCATAGTAGGCTAAGAGTAGCACCTTAGTTCAAAGGATCGAAACGTCACGACGCGAAA
>NZ_NRJG01000169.1 GCF_003585935.1 Psittacicella hinzii | reverse complement strand
AAGTTAAACTTTCAGAGATTATATAGGTTATTCTGTAGTACGAGACTTGCCAAGCTGCTATTTAATTTTTATTATTCTCTCTTGTTATCAGACTTAAGTTTACTTAAGTTTTTTAACTTTTAATAAAGAAACAGAGATCTAAAATGAAAAGAACGTACCAACCATCAGTATTAAAACGTAAACGTGACCACGGTTTCCGTAAACGTATGTCAACTAAAAACGGTCGTAAAGTATTATCACGTCGTCGTGCTAAAGGTCGTAAAGTATTATCAGCATAATTTTGCGATAAACTTTTTACGCCAAAATCTCTACCTAGTTTAAAGTTTAAATCCTTTATCCTTTAAACGTAGATGATTTTTATAATACTTAAGACATAACAAACATTCGAAAAAACTAAGTAATCTTAGTTATTTTCCTTAAAAATGGTATTAAAGAAGCTCTTTAATATCATTTTTTTTATATTTATTTTTGCAAAATTAATTTACGGCATTTTCTAGCATGGTAAATTGCACCCCGCATCTCTATAGCTTACCTCGTAGCAAAAAATTACTAACGGCATATGATTATCGCCAAGTATTTGAACATCAACAAAACTTTCGTTTTGCTAACAAATACTTTACTATTCTTGCCAAGAGTAATGGTTTAGAGCATGCTCGTATTGGTATTGTTGTGAGTAAGAAAGCTCTAAAACGTGCGCATGATCGTAATCTTGTCAAACGTTTAGTGCGCGAATCTTTTCGCTTACAAAATCACACTCTACCTTCTATTGATATTGTATTTTTAGCTAAAACTCAAGCTACTACGATTACAACTCACGAGTTCTTTAATCAGTTAGAAAATTGCTATGGGTTAATGCAAAGATACTTTGCCAACCGAATTACAAAATAACTATAACTATCCCTATGGTTATACCGGAAAAACCCACTAACTAAATTGTAATTTTTTCTTTTTTAGGTTATAATTTTATTGGTTTTTCTTATCCAAATGACTAAATTTTTAGTTATTTAAGCCATAACTTTTACTACTGTAACTTTAAGTTATAGTCATTTTCATGTTTAAGTCAATAGCTTTACTCTTAATTCGTTTATACCAAACTGCTATTAGCCCATTATTAGGATCAGGGAAATGTCGGTATCATCCAACATGTTCTCAATATGGTAAATTAGCAATACAACAACGCGGCATAATAATAGGAAGTCTATTGACCTTTTGGCGAGTAATCCGCTGTCATCCTTTATGCATCGGAGGAATAGATCCTGTTCCAAGTCGTGTTAACAATAAAAAAGTGAAAAAATAATGAATCAGACTAGGGGAATCCTATTTATTATCTTAGCAGTACTAAGCTTCTTACTATTCCAAGCTTATACTCAAGACCAAGCTCCAAAACCACAAGTTGATTCAACTAACACTATCGGTCAATATAATGCAGTTGGAGCTGAAACTGACGCTAAAAACTCAGTTTCTATTGCAAATAACGAATTACGCTTAACTATTAACTCAGTTACTGGTGATTTTATTGGAGCTGATTTATTAAAGTATGACCGTACAGTTGAAGATAAAACTCCGCTAACTTTATTATCTGATCGTCCAGATGATTATTTACGTATTGTAAATGGTTTATATGGCGTAGATGGTACAGATTCAGCTGAAAAACGTGCTAATTACACTATTAGCAACCAAACAGCCGATTCTATTACTTTAACTTATACGAATAATAACGTTACTTATAAGAAAATTATTAAACTTGATGGTTATCAAGTTCTAGTAACTTACCAAGTACAAAACAATAGTGAACGTAAAATTTCACTAGCTCCTTATTCAGTATTTGTTTACCGTCCAGCACCAGCGCCTTCATTATTTAGTCGCTCTAATATTTATGGTACTTCACAATCTTATGCAGGTTTAGTTATTTCAACTGCTGAAGATAACTACGATAAAATTAGTACCGGTGATTTAGAAGACGGTGATTTTAAAGATGTTACAACGAATAAAGGTTGGGTAGCTATTTCTCAACACTTCTTTGTAACTGCTTATATTCCAATTGAAACTGGATCAAATCAAAACTTTACAATTCAATCTAATTACAAAGACAACACATTTAACATTAGTACGCGTAACCAAATTACAGGTACTGATGGCGGTTCTGATATTGTAAATCCTGGACAAACTAAAGATTTTGCAGTTAAATACTGGATCGGTCCAAAATTACAAGATCAATTAGAAAAAGTTGCTCCTGATTTAGATTTAGTTGTTGATTACGGTTGGGCATGGTTCCTATCATTACCATTATTTAAGCTAATGCAATTCTTACATAGCTTAATTGGTGATTGGGGTCTAACTATTATTGCTTTAACCTTAGTTGTACGTATTGTAATTCTTCCATTATCACGTATTCAATTCAAAAACCAAGCTCTTATGCGCGTAATTCAACCTGAATTAGCTGCTGCTAATGAGCGTGCTGGTGATGATCGTATGCGTAAAATGATGGAAACACAAAAAGTGTTCAAAAAATACGGTGCGTCACAATTTGCTGGTTGTATTCCGGCACTAGTACAAATGCCAATCTTCTTAGCTTTATTCTACTTAGTAAATGAAGCTGTAGATTTACGTCATGAACCATTCTTATGGATTAAAGACTTAAGTCAAGCAGATCCTTACTTCATTCTGCCGATCTTAAACGGTCTAATCATGATTTTTATGTTCTCATTAACACCTATGCCTGAGAACATGGATCCTACACAAAGAAAAATCATGAAGATGATGCCTTATCTATTTATCATCTTCTTCCTTTTCTTACCAGCTGGCTTAATTGTTTACTATATTGTGTCTAACATTATTACGATTTTATTAATCATGTATTTCAATCGTAAAATTAAGTACCAATTTGAAAACAATTTATTACCAACATACAAAGTAGAAGATCGCCCAAATAAATTACTCGACACTAAGAGAAGACGTTAATTCGAGTAAGCGATCCTTGTAAATCCAAAATTAATGGCATCGCTATACTTAGCGGTGCCTTAATTTTTAAGGAAAATTATGACTGCGAGTAAAGAAACAATTGTCGCGCAAGCTACAGCTCTCGGACGCGGTGCTGTGGGCATTATCCGCGTTTCAGGTCCTAATGCTAAAGCCATTAGTAAACTCATTACTCAAAAAGAACTAAAACCACGCTATGCTCATTACTTACCCTTTATTACTGGTGAGCAACAAGTACTCGATTATGGCTTAGCTATTTTCTTCCCTAATCCTCATTCATTTACCGGTGAAGATGTTGTAGAGTTCCAAGGACACGGTGGTCCGGTAGTATTACAAGCTTTACAAGAATATATTGTAAACACAGGGCTAGCGCGTTATGCCCAGCCTGGTGAATTTAGTCAACAAGCATTCTTAAATGGCAAACTAGATTTAGTGCAAGCAGAAGCTATTGCTGATTTAATTAATGCTAATAGCATGCAAGCTGCTAAAGGTGCGATTAACTCACTACAAGGTGCTTTTTCTGAAAAAATTGCGACCCTAGTAGAAGACTTAATTCTTTTACGTACTTATCTTGAAGCAGGCATGGACTTTCCAGACGAAGAAATTGATATTCTTGCCGATAGCTTTGTCCAACAAAAAATTACCGAGTTAGAACAACGCCTAATCGAAATTAAAAACAGTGCTCAACAAGGTAAAATTCTTCGCGATGGTATTAGTGCGGTAATCGTTGGCCAGCCTAATGCGGGTAAATCTTCACTCTTAAATGCATTATCGGGTGAACAATCAGCTATTGTTACCGAAATTGCAGGCACAACTCGCGATACCTTAAAAGAATTTATTCAAATCGACGGTTTACCACTGCATATTATTGATACAGCTGGTTTACGAGAAACTTCTGATAAAGTAGAGTTAATCGGTATCGAACGTGCTTATCAAGCCATGTCTAAAGCAGATGTCCTCATTATTATGAGTGATCAAAAAGACTTTAGTGCCGAGATCAATCTCTTACCAGAAAGTATTTTTGAATTAGATATTCCAAAAATTATGATTACCAATAAAATCGACATTCAGGGCGAACAACCTTGGTGTGAGAAAAAAGGTAATCTCTACTTCTTAGGTTTATCAGCCCAAACCCAAGCGGGCTTAGATAATCTAAAAAGTGCGTTAAAAGAAATTATCGGGTATAATCAAAGTAGCGAAGGTACAATTATCGCGCGTCAACGTCATATTCAAGCGATTAATGAAGCCGCTGAATATTTCGCTAATGCAACCGCATATATGCGTATTGGTACTTCACCAGAATTAATTGCCGATGATTTACGTATGGCACAACAAAAACTGTCAGAAATCACTGGTAAGTTTACTGCCGACGATTTATTAACTCGTATTTTTACAAGCTTTTGCATCGGTAAATAATGATTTATATGAGCCATCATCATGCAGGACTATTTACCTTACCGCAAACTGAAGGTTGTAATTGTGGTAAATGTCACGATCATGCCAATCCTTATGCTTTTTTAGTTAATCCTCAACTCAAAGCACAGATTGCCCAACAAGAATACCGTGCATTAGACAAGCACGAGCTTCAAGCTTTAGCACAGAATACCACTTTAGCTTCGTATGGGGTAGCTAAATGTTTAGGTATTTTACATGCTTATATAGCTAGTAATAAACCTGAACTTGCAGCACTTCAAGATAATCAGTTAGGTAACTCGATTAATACTATTGTCCAAACTATTATTAATACTAAAGTTGGTAAATGGTATGAAGAGTTTGCTCTGAACGTACAATTCAGTCCGATACTAAATTTAGTAGCTAGTCTTGAACAACCTAACTTAGTTTCAATTAGCCAAGCTCTTAAAGACTATCTTGACGGTTATAAAACTATAGTTAGTTTGTTACCTGCTAATGTAGCTTTAACTCCTGCAATTGTGCAGCAATTAAATGTATATCTAGCTAACTTAGAGCAACTAACAGTAAATAGCGAACTACTTAGCAGTAATTTACTGGAAGTCCAGCAAGAATTAGCAAACTCAAGTCCAACACTAGTTAAACATTTTCTAAGTGGCACTTATGAGCCTGATCATATTAATACTTTAACTAGTCAACAGACTTTACAAGAATTATATTTAGCAATTAAAGAATTAGCTTTATTTGCTCATGGTATTACCCATGAAACAGAACTGTTAAATAACTATTATCTTCAAGCTTTAGATAATTGTTTTACTTTAACCTTAAATTTATCAATGCAACACGCGGTTATTAAAAATGACTAACAAACACAAACATTCATGTGGTTGTAACCACGATCATCATGATCACCATGATCATCACCATTCTCATCATGCTTGCGCTTGTGGTGGTCATCACCATGAGCACGCTCAACAGGGTTGCGGTTGCGTCTGCAACCATGACCATGATCATAGCCATGATCATAGCCATGAACACAAACATGCTCATCACGGCTGTGGTTGTAACCACGATCATGATCACGAACATCATCACCATCACCACCACGAAATAGAAGATTTACCACCTTTAACTATTGGTAAGCTAGTATCAACTTTCGATTATGAAGATGGTGAAGTTATTGAAAACTTAATTGCTCATGTAGAGCGTTTACGTAGCACAGAACCTGTTGAACGTTTAGATAGCCTAATTTTCCGTAGTAAACAATTCGCTATTAAAGAATTCGTAGAATTATATGAAAAGAATTTTACGCAACAAGATAGCTTTATTAGTGCTCACTATATTTTAGGTAGTATCTTTGTTTGGTCTTTAGCTAATGATCCTGATCGCATTAACTTTGATCAATTACTACGCTTAATTTTTGAAGGCAATGCAGAGGCTGACGTTAAAGGCATTAACGATGAATTCTTAATGGCTTGTGAAAAAATGCGCTCTTTATTCCATCAAGAAGCAGTAGTTAATGCAGAAACGTTTGTTATTTCTAATTTATGGCAAACTTTCATCGATATGGATCACGAATCAAGATCTGATTTATTTAATTTAGTCGCTTTCCAATCTGACTTTAGCTTTGGTGCTTACTATGCTGCTGGATTTATCAGTGCAATGGATAAAGAATTCTTTGCTGGTAAAAAACGCGGTGACATCTTAGAGAATATTGATTCTCTAGCGGTAATGGGATCAATTTATCAACAAATCGATGAAACCTTATTAGCTTATGTAGTAAGTAATAAAGATCACATTGAAGATATCCTAAATCTAAACTTTGATATCAAAACAGCATTCCCAGAAATGACTATTGCTGCTACAGCCTTAAGTTCATTAATTAACTTTGAAGCATACAGTAAAGGACAAGAATATCCTGAAGATATTTTTGACTATACATCAGTGTATACTTTTAATTGGGATTAATTCTACAAATATAGGAGGTGATTATCACCTCCTTCTTTTACGTAATTAGTTTATAAATATGGAACTACGCTATATAACTGAACTTTCATTAAATCACTATACCGAACGCTTACAACAAGTATTAAATGCAGTGCCACCAGCGAGTCTTCTGGTAGTATATTTACCTGCAAATTTTTGTCAGCAGTCTTTAGCACAAGAGTACTTACTTAAATTAAGTGCATGGCAAGAGCAAGCAAACACTGAAAGCGCTGTGCAACTCTTACTTGCTTGGCAAAAAATACAACTAGCGACCATTAAACAAAGTTTTGTGCCTGCTACTGTTTCAGATACAGATTCAGTTAAAGACGCTGTTAATACTTTATACGTGATTTATAAAGCCAGTGAGGAGCAAGTTCAAATTCAGCAATTTACTCCAGAGCTTAGCGAACTAGTTTCTCCTGCTACCTATAGTAAGTTTATAGCTCCTGAATATTTAAACGCTTGTCAGTATCTCTTTACTTATTTACCTTACCTAGAGTTACAAAGGGCATTAGTAAAATATATAGCTAAATCCAAATCCATACACCAAGTTGTTCCACCTTTAGAAGAGGCAATTACCCAAGACTTACAGCAACCTCCATTTATTTCGCGTGGTTTTAATGTGTATGGGCAATATTTAACAACTGATTATGTAAATCATCAAGTTATAGCAGCATTGCAATTTTTTGCACAAGATAAAATATCTAATCACAAATTAGCGACTGATGAGTTAGCAACTAATGAGTTAGCAAATAATGATCTAAACAAGAATAACTTTGCAGCAAATGACTTGCCTATTAATAACCTAGAGGTAAACAAGGAAGCTAGAGGTAATGAGATGATTAATAAATCATCTATAACCCTAGATCATTTCTATTTATCTTGGTTATTACAGCAAAAAAGCTTAAGTCTTAGTTATGGGCAACAACGCTTGCTCCAACATAATGCTGAAACTTTAGCTTTAGGAATTAATAATTTCTGGCAACAAACAGGCTACAACACTACTTCGGTGCAAATTAATAAGCTGTTAGTGCAACATAGTGCAAATTTTAACTTAAATGCTCAAAGTATTAGTAGCAAGGTACAAAAATTTACCCTTGAGACACCACAACTAGCATTAAGTCAATTTCTTGCTAAGAAATCTCGTGAGCAAAATCTTCTTACTGAACAAGAAAATCAACATAGCTCTTTATCGTTGTCTAAAATCTTTAATGCTAATTTACTTCACCTAAATCAGCAAGAAAATACTTTACCCCAACAAGTACACTCTTATTTAGAGAAAAAAGGCTTAGTAAATAGTGATAATGCGCCTTTACTAGAGATTTATCAACAATACTTAACTAATCAACGTAATGATTTTGTAGATTTTACACAACAAGGGATTACTTTAACACTAACAACAAGTAATGACCAGCAAGTAAATTATCAAGCTCGAATTGCCCGTGTCTTAGCTTTAACTAAACCGCAAACCAAAGAAGTGCAAACTGTTAAACATCAACAGAAAGAGCGTAAACGTGGTACTAATGCTACAAACAATTACGATCATTTACTGTATGAGTTAAATAATAACCAGCAGCAAGTATCTATCGAAGCACAACCAACTTTAGAGCAAGACTTAGATAATTTAGAAAAACTACAACAACATCTCATTGCAGCTCTTAGACCAAATATAACTTTATTACATCCGCTTGTAAGTACTCTAGTTAATGCAGCCTCTATATTAGATATTGATTTTAAAGAACTCCAAGTTACTTTAAAGCAAATCTATCCAGAGTTTATGCTACAAAAAAATAACAAGCATTTAGCAGCATTATCTCAACATCTACAGACTGAGCAAATCCCAACTACTTGGCAACTTTACCGATATATAGCTAAAGTGTTACTTGGTTTAGATACAGCAGAACAGTTTTTACCTACTATCAGTACTGCTTTTGCGGACTTACCAACTAAGGTAGCTCAACTCAAATCAGATTTTTCAAGTTTAACCTTACAAACTGCTAAATACTATTGCCAAATTAAACTCCTAAATCCAAGCTTAGAAGTAAATGTGCATAGTTTATTACTTGAAAACATGCCGGTAGTAATTACTGTGGGAGTAGTAAATTCTCCAATACAAATTACAGACACTATTCTCATTGCTGATAATCATGTATTACGTAAATGTTTAACATCAAATTGTGCTAGCAATCTTGCGCTTTTAAATGGTTTACGTTAAAGGAAATCATTATTGAGATTAGAGAGACGGTTAGGGAATAAATAGGGAAATAAGTTGAGGAATAGCTAAAGGAATAGTTAAAGAAATCGGTAAAAGGTAAGCTCAAGCTCCTTTAAAATCAGGATATTAATATATAGGTTTATCTTTAACCTAATTCTCTACTCAAGATTAACTAAACTCAATTAATTCTAAGTTGGTATTTTTTCGACAAATTAATGATAAAGTCTTGGCGTATAATTTAGCTTTTTTGATGAGAAAATGAGCCATTAAGGTATAATAGCAACAGAAACAAAACAAAGTCTTAATTTTTATATGGAAATTAACGTTCAGGCTCAACAGACACCACACTATGATGTAGTGATTGTAGGTGGTGGAGCTACAGGTTTATCCTTACTTTATGGCTTACAAACAGCTTTAAGCCAAGGTAAAATTAATAAAGTTATGTTAATAGAAAAAGAGGAATGTGCAGCTCACATTCCTGGTAGATCTATTGCTTTAAATCTTAATACTCTTAGTTATTTTGCTAATATTAAGCTTAATACTAAACCGGCTTTTAATTTATTAGAGTATTTAGCGCCACATTTACAGATTATTAAAAATATTCTTGTAAAAAATCAAACTTGGCAGCAATCTTTAATCCTTGAAGCTAAACAACATCAGGTTGATCAATTTGGTGCGGTAATCGATTTAGGTACTTTGCAACAAGAGCTTGAGCAATTATTACCTACTTACTTAGCACAACTACAGTTAGAAAATCCCCAAGTAACTGTTGATTTAGTTAAACAAGCACAAGTGGTATCTTGTGTAGATCAGCAAGAACTTGGTGCAGGTAAAGTATTAACTGTACAAGATGTAAATACTAAACAAGAGTATACTATTGGCTGTTCTCTAGCAATTATTGCTAATGGAGCTAAATATATTCAAGGACTCAATAATTATCAGCACTTTATACAAGTAGTTGAACATCAACAATGGGGAGCCATTGCTGATGTTACTCTTAGTCAACCTTTTAATAATTTAGCTATTGAATTTTTTACTCCTCATGGTCCGGTTGCCTTTTTGCCAAAAAACAACCAACAGGCAGTGATTGTTTGGTGTAATCGTGAAAATGAAATCAAACAAGCACAACAAGATCCACGTAAGGTTATTGCAAGTTTAAACCAAGTTCTTAGCAATATCGGACAAAATACCTTAAATACAGCTATAAATCCACAAGTGCAAGCAACTAAATCACTTGAAGCATTAGCTCACCAAGTAGCACAAGAAACTACTTATCCATACACTATTCAAGCATATAGTGATTTAGCTTACTTTAAGTTAAATGCTCAATACCTAAAACAACTGTATGCTCCTAATTTAGCATATCTTGGTAATGCAGCCCATACTTTACATCCAGTATCGGGACAAGGGTTTAATCTCGCAATCCTTGGAGTACAAAATTTTCTTACAGCTGTAAAGCAGCATTTACAAGCTAATGATAATGCTAAGACTGATTTTGCTAATTTAGTAAATCCAATTCTTTTAACTTATCAACATTTACATTTACCAGTAACTGAAAAAGTATTTAAACGTACCAATTTACTGGCAAATGAATTTACAGATACAGCAATTTATGGCAAAATTTTACCTAATTTAGGAATGTTCCATTTAATTGCCTATCCGTTTTTACAAGATCTTATTGTTAAACCTTCATTAGGTCTTAGTTAGAGACTTAATAACAACTTTAAATTAATATAATGTTACAACAAGCAGATATTACGATTGTTGGTACGGGTTTAGTTGGCTTAAGCTTAGCTCTTGATTTATTACAACAAGGGCATAACATTACGCTAATTGGACAAGCAAGTCCAGAATTACCTAATCCAGCAAATCGTGTCGTGGCATTAAATATGGCTTCTAAAGAGTACTTAAATGCTTTAGGAGCATGGCAAGTAATCGAAAGCTCGAGCCTTACACCATACCAAAAGATGAAAATATGGGAAAAAGACTCTAGTGGAAAATTAGAATTTAAAGCCTCTGATGTAGGTACACAAGATTTAGGTTATATTGTTGTTAATTCCGCTTTAGAACAAGCTTTATGGCAACAAATTAACTCCTATCTTGCTCAAAATCCCCAAAGTCAATTTACTTACTATGATGCTAAAGTAACTGCATATCAGAACTTACAACAACGTCATTATTTAAGTTTAGATAGCGGTGAGCAAATTGTAAGTGTCTTTGTGATTGCAGCCGACGGTGGTAATAGTTTTATTCGTCGCGCTTTAAATATTGGTGTAAATCGTAGTGAGTATAATCAAACAGCACTGACTTGTGTACTTGAATTACCAACCGAACACGACTATACTTGCTATCAAAGTTTCCACCAAAACGGCATTCTTGCATATTTACCACTAGAGAAGCCAAATCAAGTATCTATTGTTTGGTCGTTAAATAACGATGTAGTAGATCAAGTGCTAGCTTATGAACCAGAAAAATTCTGCCAACAAGTTTATGCTTGCTTTGCCAATGTCTTAGGTGTACCAAAATTAGTAAGTAAGCCTAGTAAGTTTCCACTAGCTAAACAATATGCGCAAAAGATCTATGCTGACAATTTAGTCTTTGTGGGTGATGCTGCTCATTTAATCCATCCACTTGCAGGTCAAGGGGTAAATCTTGGTTTTGCAGATGCATGGCAATTATCAGATCTAATCAGAAATTATTATCGTACAAATCGTGGCATTGAGCCAATTAAAATTGAAGCTTGGGCACGTAAGCGTGTAGCACGTGCTACTCTAACTTCAGAATCAATGGCTGTAATTAAAACGGTATTTAGTAATAATAACGGTCTCTTAAAAGCTATTCGTAACACAGGCTTAAATTTAATTGACAAATTAAATGCACCAAAACAATTTCTTATTAAAAATGCTTTAGGCTATGGAGAAGATCCATACTCTCAAGCTAGTTATAATAGTGCTTTAGACGTTAACAAAATCCAAGAAAAAGCTGATCTTTCTGGCATAGTTGAACTGGCGCAAAAATTACCAGTACAAGATGTTGTGAAAAAACTAGATCAACTATTTAAGAAATAGTCAAAATATCAGCACACATTGCAAATTTTAGCTAAGAAAAAACCTTAAGTGAAATTCACTTAAGGTTTTTTCTTATGCAAAATATGGCGGTAGGTCAATACCTAATTTAAATAAGTCGTTACAAATACGTGCAACTATTAAATCAGTATTTTTTCCTACTACATGAACATGCGGTAGATTTTCAACGTGCACTTTTAATTTAGGATCAGCGTCAGCCATTACAAAGCCATATTTAGAAGTTTCTAACATATGAGCATCATTCATACCATCACCAAAACTAATTAAATTTTCTTCGTTATTTAAACCTAAATAGTTAATATATTTACGAATGGTATTGGCTTTGGTTGTACCTGCACAGTTTATTTCTAAACAGTTTACTTGTGAGAAAACACACTCAATACGATCGCCATAAGTAGTTAAAATTTGTTCTTGTAAACGATTTAATTTTTCAGATCGAGCATCTGGTTTAACAGGACACTCTGGATCAATATAGAACAGTTTTACCACGTTTTGGCTATCTAGTTTATCTAAATCTAATAAACGGTATTCAAAATGCGAATCAGTGAAAAAGCGAGCAACTTCTTCATTTGGTTCATTAACAAACCAGTGATTTTTTGTGTATACATTAAAGATTAGACCTTCACCTACAATATTGCTACAAATTTGTTCTATGATATCAGACGGAACATATGATACGTAATCTGGAGCAGGTTCTGCATTATTAAGCATTGCACCATTTGAAGTAACTAAAGGTAAACTATATTTAATGTTTTCTTCAATTCCCACTACATCTCGATAAGGTCTACCTGTAGCTAAAATAACTTGGATTCCTCGATCGATAAGTGCTTCAAAAACTGCTACTGTTTCTGGCGCTAACTTGTGATCTGCATTTAAAGCTGTACCATCTAAATCAGAGGCTACAACTTTAATTTTACTAACATCGAAATGCTGTGCTAGCATTATAAACTCCTATATCTCAGAAATGGCACCCATTTCGTAAAATCTTTATCTTTTCAATTATAACACAGAGCAAATTGCGACATATCGCTAATCAACTACAAAAACTAAATAACCTACATTGTAATTTTTAGGACAACAAAGGCTATTAAATAGTAAAAAATTGCAAGTTCAATTATGTTATATTTTATAAATTTAATCTTAGATTATTTCTATCCATAAAATTAAAAAATCATAACAATCAAAACCTAAGGTTATTAAGTTTAAACTACGTTTTTATTGTATAATACACAGATACGTGCATATTATGCACTTAAAAAAGTAAATACGACTAAATGTCGTTGGGTAATATATAGCATACACTTGAGAGTGATTTTGTAAAGTTGTTTACTAAGTTGGTTTGCAAAGAAAACTTAAGTAACTCTTTACAGCTACTTGAGTTTTCTTTGTTTTAACCAAAACTTCAAGATGTAAATTAGTAATTTTAGAATTATTAATCTAGGTTAAAACATGGTGAATTCAAATAATGAACACAAATTGCACCGGAAATTAAGAGCTAGACACATGGCTATGATCGCCGTAGGTGGATCTATTGGTACAGGTCTGTTCTTATCTTCAGGGGCAACCATTTCCCAAGCTGGACCTGGTGGAGCTTTAGTCGCTTATGCCTTAATTGGTCTAATGGTATATTTTATTATGACCTCATTAGGCGAGCTATCGGCTTTTAACCCAACTTCTGGATCATTTGCAACTTTTGGCTCATTATATGTTGATGAAGCCTTTGGTTTTGCACAAGGTTGGAACTACTGGTATAACTGGTCAATTACTTTAGCGGTAGAACTAGTAGCAGCAGCGTTAATTATGGGATATTGGTTCCCTGATGTTCCTGGTTGGATTTGGTCAGGTATTTTCTATCTTCTAATTTTAGGCATCAATCTCTTTAGTGTTAAAGGTTTTGGTGAAACCGAGTTCTGGTTTGCTTTAATTAAAGTGATTACTGTTGTGGTATTTATTATCATTGGTTTACTAATGATTTTCAAAATCATGAACGGTCATACAGGTGACTTCCAAGTACTAGAAAACTTAACTGGTGGCGAAGCTCCATTCGTTGGTGGTATTCCAGCAATGATGGGTGTAGTAATGATTGCTGCTTTCAGTTTCCAAGGTACAGAACTTATCGGTGTTGCTGCAGGTGAATCAGAAAATCCTGAAAAATCTATTCCACGCGCTACAAGACAAATCTTCTGGAGAATTTTACTCTTCTACGTATTTGCAATTATTGTAATTGGTTGTTTAATTAACTATCAAGATCCTAATCTACTTAAAAATGATGAAAGTGATATTAGTTTCTCACCATTTACTTTAGTATTTAAACAATCTGGTTTAGGTTTTGCTGCCGCTGTAATGAATGCTGTTATTTTAACTTCTGTTCTTTCAGCTGGTAACTCAGGTTTATTTGCTTCTTCGCGTATTTTATTCGAAATGGGTAAAAACGGTTTAGCACCTAAAATCTTCGGTCGCGTAACAAAAGCAGGTGTACCTTTAGCAGCTGTTCTATGTACAGCAGTTGTTGCGGCATTATGTTTCTTAACTTCACTATTTGAAACGTCTGATGTATATTTATACTTATTAAATGCTTCAGGTATGTGTGGTTTCGTAACGTGGATTGGTATCTCAATTTGCCACTTTAGATTTAGAAAAGCAATTAAAGTACAAAACTTTGACCGCACTCAATTACCATACTTAGCTAAATACTTCCCATTTGGTCCTATTCTTTCGTTAATTATGTTAACGTTCGTGGTATTAGGACAAGACTGGGATTTAGTAACAGGTCGTGGTTTTGACGTTGGTACATTTGTTTCTACATACTTAGGATTAGCTTTATTCTTTGTATTATATATAGGTTACAAATTTACTAAAGGAACTAAATTAATTCCTCTAGATAAAATTGACTTAACACAACGTGCAAAATAATCTCAAGTTAAAGAGGTTGGTAATACTATTACCAACCTCTAATTTTTGTCAAAATTATCATCACTCACACTTGTACATTTTACACATGAAATTAAAGTCCCTAAGTTTAAAACTTAAGGACTTAAAAAATAGTGTAAAAATGGTGGGCGGTA